>JAFYMP010000092.1 GCA_017556585.1 Bacteroidaceae bacterium | reverse complement strand
TTATACAATAAGCGGTTTAACACATTCTTTGTTCAATAAGTTATGCGGTAATGTATATAACTTAGGTGTGACAGGTTCGTTTACAGGTGCCGGTATATCAGATAATGGCGGTACAGTTTACAATAGCTGGATATCTAAAACAGGTACTACTACCATACCACCTGTAATTGCAACTGGTGGTTCTGTAATCAATTCATATTACAATAGTGCACAGTACGTTGCAGATAGTTATAATAATGGTGCAACAGCTGCCACAACAAGAGAATTTGCAGATGGTACAGTTGCATACAAACTGAATGGTTACTATCAGCAGAAGCGTAGCGATATAGCCAACAATAAGAAACGTAAAGGTAGTGATGGCGCATATCTACAGAATAACGGAGTGTCAGTTTTCCCAACTCTTCAAGAATTTTCAGGAGCAGAATCATCATCTTCATTATACGGAGATGCAGATTATGTTGAGGAGAGAATGAAAACCGGTGATTTCCGTTACGAAAAGGGCGAAGTACCATATCGTGTAGGTGAAATTAGATATGTAGATGGAAATCCTGATGAAGGTACTGCTGCTAAATTTGTTCCTATCTATCCAGATGATTACATCTTCTTTGGTCAGAACCTGACATACGGTCTGGTACAGGGTAAGGATCATAATGATAATCCTATGCGTATAGAGAAACGTACATACAGTTATTCCAAAACCGTAGATGATGTTACTATTGATTATGAACCGGAGTTGATAGATGCTGTAACGGATGCAGATAATCGTGTATTCCGTGCTCCTGCATATACCGTACAGTCGCCTACAGAAGTAGCTACAGAGGTTCACTATAACAGAGATGCTGTCTTTACAGATTCATATAAAGAAATGGTCATAGACAGGGATGTAACTGCTATAGACTTTACAGGTACAGAAAAAGATGGTACAACTTTTGCAAACAGCTGGCTTGATTTTGATGGAGTAAAGAGTATTTATCTAAAGGGACTTACCAGAAATATGCTGATATATGCCGATGCTTCACAGGTAGATTCATACAGTGTGCTGATGCGCGCTGCAAATGAACCGGAACTGATTGTAAACCCTGAAAAGAGTTACAATACAGTAGATGTAGTGCAGGAAACAAAATATCCACTATTCCATCTTGTAGGTCAACAGCAGAATAAAGAATATAGAGCAGCTACAAGCCAATTCCTGGTTGATAAGCAGAACTTTGCTGCACCAAAACCATACAGTTTCAATGATGGTTACTATATGTGGTATCAGCGCAGACCTGCTTATTATGCAAACAGCAGTACAGATGGTTGGGAAGGTTTGATACTGCCATTTACTGCCGATCTGGTAACTACACAGGACAAGGGTGAAATAACTCACTTCTATGGCAGTTCAGATAAGGGTCACGAATACTGGCTGCGTGGATTCACCGGTGTAGAGACAGCAGGTGCTGAGAAGATGGCGAAGTTTGTACGTCCTATGTCAAATGCAGGAAATGCAGGTTATGACTCAAGATACGAATCTGGTGATAATGCAGTAAGCAACAGCTTCCTGTACGATACATATTACAATAAGAATAACAGGGACGATGCAAATGCTGACGACTATTTTGAATATTATAATACAATACGTAATTATAGCAATTATATCTGGACAACAATGAATGTTCCATATATAGTGGCTTATCCGGGTGATGCATATTATGAATTTGATATGTCCGGCAATTTTGAGGCAGCGAATACTGCTACTCCTGCTCCTGCAAAATTGGATGCTCAGGTAGTTACCTACGTTTCAAAGGATGGACAGAATATTGAAAAATATTCACCAGACAATTTAACTACTGATGGAAACGGATATATATTATATGGTAGCTATTTGAATACACCTGCAGCCGAAACAGGCTCTTTCTATAAGATAGATGCAAATGGTTCAGGTTTTGCTGTATCAAGTGATAACACAGAGGCTGCTGTGCCGTTCCGAGTATATTTGAAAACAAACAGCCAGGGTGCTCCAACCAGAGGCGATGTTCTTGAATATATTCCAATAGGAGGTGATGCTGATTATATAGCAGAACAGGCTCCATTGAGAGGATTGAATATATATGGAAAGAATCATGTGATTTATATAGAATCATCACTTGATTTTGAAACAGTGGTTACAGTATATTCAACATCGGGACAGATAATAGCAAGGGTAGATGTTGCTCCGGGTGCAACAGTGAAAGTTCCTGTAAATGCTACCGGCGTTTATATAGTGAACAGAAAGAAAGTAATGATATAATATATAGTATTGTACAAAATTATTCCAATTGTGGACGTTCCCTCGAAATTAAGTTTCGGGGGAATGTCGTTTATTTTTCAAAACTGCTTTTCTGTGGGAAATGGGTTTCCAGAAATTCCACCATACGTTTGCGGTCGTTGTCGGTGGCATTTTCTCCGTCGTTAAGGCAGATCATCAGTGGATTATATCTATTAAGTACCTTGTCAAAATTCGGAGTGGTTATTGGAATACAGCGTGAGTACGAACCATATTGTCCGCATAAGAATGCCTTTATCCTGCTGCCAAAACTTTTGAACAGGTCGTATCGTCCTACTTTATGCAATTTGCCTTTGCCGGTTGCAATCATATAGTAACCAATATAGCTTCTGTGCATATCGGAATTGTTCCGGAATCTGTTATGGGCAGTATGGTTCCATTCTGCCTGCATATCTTCTATACAGTGGTTGTATATACTTTTACGGTATGAATCGAAACAGTGGTGTGGGGCATGGAAGATGTTTTTGCCATACTTCTCTGCTACCAGATTCTGCATCCTGTCCAATATTATGTGATAGTTTCCCTTCTTGTGGGCTTTGCGTTTGTTGAATGCAGCTTTACGAAGACGTACTATAGGATGGCCATTTTCTGTGAAAAAGTCGGTCTGTGTAACGGGAGCAGTAAACATCAGATCGTCATTTCCCAGAATAAAGTGTTCGCTCAGCCCGGGGATATTGCTTATACAGCTCTCTATGGCAGTGGCACTGAATGTGGGCAGAGCATCTGCCGGCAGTATCTCTTTATGGTCTATAATGTGTATTTTGGGATTATCTCTGTTAAGCCATTTGGGGGACTGATTATCTGTTACTATGTATATTCTGTTTATCCACGGAGCAAATAGCTCTACTGAACGAAGTGAATATTTTAGTTCATCGTTTTCTATCCAGCGGGCTTCGCTGTTGTTTGCCGATGTTTCACTCTCTGTCTTGTTCAGGTAGCTGTTGCGCCTGGCACGCCACTGAGGGTCGTTACCATCTACCCACATATAGACTAAATCTATAGGGGCATTAAAAGCGTTCTCTTCAGTTTTTTTCCAGCTCCAGACCGGAAGTGCATCAAAAAGGCGCAGAGTACGTTTGTTGTTCTTCTCTTTGATTTTCCACAAACAGATACCACTTATTGATTTATGTGTTACAGTAAGGTTTTTGTATCTGTTTGGTATGGTAATGCCGTTTTGTTCTGCATAATCTGTCATAGCTTTATGGGCACTGTATTTCTGCAACTGTTTGGCCTCAGTCTGTTTTGATTTTACTGTGGAACTGCTGTTCAATACATATCTGTAGCAGATGTCCGGCACAGTAACCAATCTGTTGCTTTCGCAAATTGCTCGAAAAACAAACATGACGTCTTCATATTGTACTCCTTCTGCAAATCTTAGTCCTATACGCTCCAGCATCTCTCTGCTGTATAACTTGTTTACAGGATGAAATTCGGGAGGGCATTTGCATACCTGCAGTTTCTCTTTAGTGGTTGTGGCAACAGTGCTTTCTTTGAACTCTATTACAGTGCGGTTACCTGCAGGCTTCTCTTTTATAATACCGCAAATGGCAATCTCTGCATTATTGGTAACAGCTGCATTGTAAAGCTTTTCAAAATAGTTGGCAGGTATGTAATCGTCGCTATCTATCATACCTATGTATTCACCTTTGGCAATAGCCATTGCTGCATTACGGGCTTTGCCCTGACGGCCGTTAGCCTGATTAATAACAACTATTCTGTTGTCTTTATCTGCCCACTTCTGTAGAACGTCAAGAGAATTATCGGTGGAACCATCGTTAACGCAAATAATCTCTATGTTGGTCAATGACTGTTCTGTCACGCTTTGCAAACAGCGTGGCAACAGTTTTTCTGTATTGTAAACAGGAATTATTACGCTAACATTAGGTTTCATAGTGCTAAAGTATCAAATTTTGCGCATTCTCCACCTTTCACAGCTCTTTTTTCTGTAGTTGCTGAAGTGCAACAGCACAAATCCTCTCGCTCTGTGCGCAAGAGTAAACTGTTTGCAGTGGCTGTTATACAACTCTATGGCATTCTCCAAACGGTACGCCATAAGATATGTTTCAAACATCTTCCAGTATGATTTGTCATTTATCTTTGATGCAATCTTTTTGTTGGCATGGTTAAAGAGATTGTTGAAGAATATGCTTATACTGCGTTTGCTCTCTATAAAAGAGATGGTCTTATCAATATCTGTGCTATGACTTGCCGATTCCTGAAGAACCCGGTATGTGGCTGTAATCTTATCTATGTAACCTATATCTGTTTTTGCTGCAATCCACAACCATATAGGGTAATCGCCCATTTTCCAATTGTACTGTTCGGGTTTTATCTCTGTATAGTAACGGTCAAACAGTTCGGTTCTGTACAGAACGGTCAGCGTGGGTATCATATTGTTCTGCAGCAGGTGACCATATCCGCGATATTCGCTGCCTTTGGTGTAGTTTCTGCCGTTGTTGTCGGCTTTGGCAGGTGTGTAGCATAGACCGGTTTCAGGGTGTGTCTCCATATAATTTACCTGTTCTGCCAGCTTATATGGATGACACCAGAAATCGTCGCCTTCGCAGATAGATTCATATTTACAGCAGTTACGCCATTCAGACAGATAGTCCAGTTTCTTTGCGTTCTCTCCCTTGCGGTATAGGTTCTGGTGTAGAAACATGGCTACTATATAGCAGTTCTTGTTGGTTTTATGCTGCGCAAATGTGATATCGGCATAATCTCTGCTTTCATCTTTTGTGGTGTTGCCATCAAAATTATCGGTTATGAAAGATTTGATCACATCCTGTTCGCCATCGGTAGATGCATCATCTACCACCATTATTACAAAAGGAAAGGTGGTCTGCTGGGATACAAAACCGTTTAAAGCATCCGGTATATATGCAGACTGGTTATATGTAAAGCAACGTATGCCAACCAAATATTTATAATCTGTATCCATTTACTGCTGCTCAAAATTGTTTATAATGTATCTGTATCTCTCTTCTGTGGAAATGGTTTTGCCATCGTCATCTACAACACATATACCTCCGTTTTTTAGTGCAGTCTTCCACATAGTGGCTTTAGGGTACTTTTTATGTTCGTCCATTAGATATGGTACTGCCAGAAAACCCTCTTTGAATACTCTGTAAAAGCCTTGCGGTGTGTATAGATTGGGAATGTTCTCTTCTAATAATCTGATAGCTGCGCGAGAATCATATAGAAGAGATTTGTAGCGTTCTTCTACATCTTTATCATCTTTCATATTTGGAACCTGGCCCATCTTTTTTGCAAATCTGTATGAATGGAGTGCATTCAGAGTGATCTTTATGCTCTCTTTAATAATAGGTGGTGTGGCTAAACGTACCGCTTCGCTGTAGTTTACAACGTGTATTATCTCAGGACTATTTTCTTTGTCCGGTTCCAGATCGTCCATTAAGCAGGTTACTGCGGCCAATTGTACTTTTGCTTCCTCTAAATCCGGAGCAAAATAGTCCAGTCCGGCACGTGACTGAAGGCTTACTCTAAAGGTGTCGTCTTCCAGTTCGCGAACCAATTTAATTAAAGTTCGGCCTTTTGCCAGATCCTGTACGCCTGTAGTGTATTTGGGAGTGTTGAGCATATTTTGCAATATCATCTCTCTTACTCCAAGTCTCTTTAATGCTTTTGCAACCAAAAAACCGGAAACAATGTAGGTTACATCGTCTGCGCCACGGAATGCAAAGTGATGTGGCACATTTGGTTCTACAGGTTTTCCGGTGGAGACTATGTATCTGACGGTTTCAAAATGTTCTTCCAGGTTTTCTAAAAGGGTGTTTTTCCCGCGTCCGTCAAGTTCATTGAACCACCAGAATGATAGGGCATGCCACGAAATGTTAAGTGAACGTTCGTGAATTTTAGCCAGTTCCGGTACATTTTTAGTACCTGCGTATGTGCGCACCAGCATAGGTGAGGCATTCTCTTTAATGGTTCTGTACTCTTCTTCTGAATTTACAGGAATACCACCTCCGTTGGGTTTATCTTCCCAATCTTCACCAAAATTGGATTGTGTCAGTTGCGAACTGCCTATGGAAAGGACATCCAGTAGCTTTGATTCAGCCAAATCTTTACACCAGGAATTGTACTCTTTCAGGGCCTCTTTTCTGTTTGGGTTATAAGGGCCTGAGTGGGTACGTATTATGGGCAGTGAATGGTGGCTGCGGGCATATTCCAATCTGGCTTTGTAGGTGTCTTTCTCTGTTCCGCACTCATTATAGCCATAGTGGTCAGGTGCGGGCTCTATCTTCCACGTTTCGCGTTCTATAAGTTTCTTTGCAAAAGCTATTCTGAAATCATCGTATTCGTTTTGACTCTTCAGAGATTTAGGTAATGAATCTTCTGGAATACCTAATGCACGCAAAGATTCTTCCGGCATTTCGTTACCGGGGAATACTTGTACTGCGCCATTGGTTTTGCCCTTTACAATGGCACAGGTATCAGGAAGACCGGCAAACCAGATGGATTTTATCTCTCCTCCCTGTTCGGCAAACATATTATCATCCTTTAGCAGATGATATAGCCTTAGAAACATGTCGGCACCCTCTTGTGGATCTAATCGGTAACTGAATCCCAATCGGCTTATTCTATTGTGGGTAATCCATTGTTTTACAAGAGTGTAATTGTTTAGTTTGTGTACCTTTTCAATGGAACTGTTTATTTCATCTTTTGCTACAATGACCTTATACCCGCAATCGCGTAGCAGGTTGGCTATTGTATAGACACCCATAGTGTGGACATCTACCACGGGCTTGATAAAACCAAATATATCTTCTGAACTGATGTCAAACTTCATTGCTGATGTAGTTTATGATTTCCTCTTTGGTCATACCGCTCAGACCTAAATTGGTGAGCGTGCGACCTTCTGTACGGAAATCCATTTCCAATAGGTTCTCTATTATGTTTACAATGGATTCCAATAGCGGAGTCTTAATTCCGGCGGCTTTGCCTAACTCCATTATGGGCAGGACCCCAGTAGGGATATCTTCAAAAAGTTGTCTTGTAAAGATGCTGCCCGGGGCTTTTATATCGTGATAGGCCGGATTGTTTTTCATACGTTCACATAGAGTATCGCCTTTTGTGTCATTGTATGCAAATTTTATCCAATCTGTAACATTCAGTAAATCTATTCCGTATGCTTTACCCACAGCAAGTCTTTCAGCATCGAACTTTTCAATGAATTTGGCAACCTGTTCGGTCATATCTCTGTAGAACCAGAATTCATCGTGTCGTTCTATGGTAGCTGCATTGAACAGACATACGCAAGGATGAAAAATAGCACCTATATTCTCTAATCCTGTACGCAGAATATTTTCTGCCTTTGTAAAACAGGGGTAGTAGGGGGTGATGGTGTTAAGTATGTGGTCTGTATGGGATGCAGGCAGTGCAGAAAAGAGTACTTCGTCTTTTATGCCAATTATGTTGACTATACCATCTTCAACTATTCTGCAGGCGTAAACAAGTGTTTGAGCTTCTGCCAGATAGTATTTTTTGTTACATCCGTATTTTGTAAGTGTCTGTTTGAATTCCAATGCTCCGCAGGTTCTGCCGGGATTAAGAATTATAATCTGATTGTCGGCAATGAATGGTGCAATATGTTTTGCTACAGCTTTATGTGCATTTGCAGTGGTTGTCACCATAATAACATCTGCGTCTGCAATGGTTTGCGCAGAATCTGTGGAAAAATGAGAGATTCTGGCAAAACCCTCTATTTTGCCGGTCAGTTCAATACCTCCTTTTTCTTGCAGTCTGGCTATGCGTGTTGTATCGGTGTCGCTTAGTGAGACATCGCATCCTCTCATTGCCAGATATGCTGCTATAGCCTGTCCTCCGTTACCCGCTCCAATGACTGCTACTTTCATACTCTATCTCTTATGACAACAGATTGTGTAACATTATATCTTCTCCATCGGCCGATATAACCGCTAAATGGGAATCGGCATATTGCAGTTTGTGGGCTAACTCTTCCGGAGTAGAAGCTGTTATAAGATAACCTGCAGGTCTGTCGCTACTGGTTTCTGAACCATGTATCTCCATTCCACTTGTTTTGTAGTGGAAATAAGAATCTATGATGCCCTCTTTTTGCAAATTCTCAAAGCCATCTACGTAATTAAAGATGCCCGGTTTGCAGTATATGTATATCATCTTGCAATACTTTACAGGTTCAGATGGATGTATTGATGGGTAATCACCCAAAATTCTATCCACATAGACCGACATAATATCTACGTCCGATAACACTTTTATTAGGTTGTGTTTTGAACCACCGCCCATTCTTGCACTGAATTCCAATACCCACATGTCGTCTCCATTGGCAATGAGTTGTACTAACATGGGACAGTTATCCAGATTGAATGCTTTTGCAATCTGAGAAACAATAGTGGTTAATTTTTCCTTTTGGCTATTGTTAATTGCCGGGTAATCACTGCAAAGTATGGTGAAAGATTTTCTGTTCTTGATTTTCAGTGATGTGGTTGCCGACAGATATTTGGCAACTCCGTTTTCTATGTAAAAATCGGCAGAAATCTCTGTGCCCTCTTTGAACTCTTCTACAATTGCTGTTTTAGTACGGCTGTAATTGATAGCTTCATTCAAATATGTAGGTAACTCTTCTATATTGTCTATTCTTTTTACACCTTTCGATGAATTACAATCTACAGGTTTTACTACCAGCGGACAGCAGAAACCCTTAAGCGCTTCGCTATCCATTTTATCCAGAATTACATATTTGGATGTAGGTATGTTGTTGTTAACCAGTACTTTCTTCATGTAAAGTTTGTTGGTTACATTTAAACCTGTTCTGTATGGTATGTAGCAGGGTAATCCTAACTCTTCCGATACCTTTGCTACCGAAAGAAGCGCCTGGTCTGTGCAGGCAGTACATATAAGATCTGCTTTTTCCGCAATGGCAATCTCTTTTACTCTGTCGGTATCTAAAGTGCTGGCTACAATATGTTTGTCTGCATATATTTTTGCAGGGGGATTTTCAAAATAATCCACCAGAATGGTGTAATGCCCTCTCTTTTTCAGTTCGTTTATCAGAGCAATCTGGTCTGAACCTCCTGCTAAAACTATTATGGTCATACTCTCTTTATAGTATCGATAATTCTTACTAAATCGTTGTCACTAAGTTCGTGATGCATAGGCAGGCAGATAACGGAATCTGCCATTCTATGTGCGTTTGGCAGGTTCTCTTTCGATGCGCTTGGCAGGTCTCTGTATGTTGCAAATTCGCTTATAAGCGGGTAGAAATATCTGCGTCCATATACGTTTTCTTCCCGCATACGGAAGTAGAGTTCATCTCGTGTTTCGCCATATTTATCGGCATCTACAAAGATTGGAAAATAGGAGTAGTTGTGTTTTACTCCCGGCATATCGTCCATAAATGTGATTCCTTCCAATCCTCTGAATGCTTTGCGATATTCCACTGCTATCTTATGACGCGCTTCTATAGCTGCATCTACCTGACGCAGGTTAAGTATGCCGTATGCTGCGCGAATCTCATCCATTTTGCTGTTTATTCCGGGGCCTACCACTTCTGTTTCGCCTGCAAAACCAAAGTTCTTCAGATAATCTATCTCTTTCTTGGTCTTTTCGTCGTGCATAATCAATGCTCCGCCCTCTATGGTGTTGTAAACTTTTGTTGCGTGGAAACTCAGTGTACTCATATCGCCGGCATTAAGTATGCTTACTCCGTTTTCTTCCACTCCGAAAGCGTGGGCCGCATCGTATATAATCTTTAATCCGTATTTATCGGCTATCTCCTGAATACGTTTAGTGTCGCAAGGTTTGCCGTAAACGTGTACCGGCATTATGGCTGTGGTCTGTGGTGTGATGGCTGCCTCAATTTTATCAGGGTCTATATTGCCGGTTGCAAGATCTATATCTGCAAAAACAGGTTTGATACCGTTCCACCATAAAGAGTGTGTGGTGGCAACAAAACTGTAGGGAGTGGTAATTACTTCGCCCTTGATTTGCAGTGCCTGCAACGCGGTGATAAGCGGTAAGGTTCCGTTTGTGAAAAGGCTTAAGTAAGGCACTTTTAAGTACGATGCCAACTCTTTTTCCAACTGTTTGTGGAAACTGCCGTTGTTGGTAATCCATTTACTATCCCAAATCTCTTTCAACAGAGATTGGAATTCATCAAGATTTGGTAGTAACGGAGCTGTTACCGTGATTTGCCGCTTTTCAGACATATATTCCATAAAAATTGAATTGCAAAATTCGGAATATTTATTGACATCTGCTAACATATTATAATAAATGTATTGAACAGACTGAAGCTATATGGGGTAACTATTGTATCTTACAATGAAATTTACTATATTTGCCCCAATTTACTTATTTATACGTTTTTAAAGATGAACATTGTAACAAAAGAAATCCAGCTGCCTGATGGAAGAATTGTCAAGCTGGAGACCGGGAAACTGGCAAAACAAGCCGATGGAGCAGTTATGCTGACTTGCGGTAAGACTATGCTTCTGGCCACTGTATGTGCCGCTAAAGATGCAGTTCCCGGAACAGATTTTATGCCTTTACAGGTAGAGTACAGAGAGAAATATGCAGCAATCGGACGCTATCCGGGTGGCTTTACAAAGCGCGAAGGTCGTCCTTCAGATTATGAAATTCTGACCTGTCGTCTGGTTGACCGTGCTTTGCGTCCTCTCTTCCCCGATAACTATCACGCAGAAGTTTATGTAAACATCATACTCTATTCGGCAGATGGCGAACAGATGCCTGATGCTTTTGCAGGTTTGGCTGCATCTGCAGCTCTTGCGGTTTCCGACATCCCATTCCAGGGTCCTATTTCGGAAGTTCGCGTAGCTCGCATCGATGGAGAGTATGTAATCAACCCAACTTTCAAACAGCTTGAAGAGGCTGATATGGATGTTATGGTTGCCGCTACATACGACAACATTATGATGGTTGAGGGCGAAATGAAAGAGGTTTCAGAAGCCGATCTGCTTGGCGCAATGAAGGCTGCTCACGAAGAGATTAAGAAACACTGTCAGGTTCAGATGGAGCTGACAGAGGCTGTTGGCAAGACAGTAAAACGCGAATATTGCCACGAAGTTAATGACGAAGAACTGCGTCAGGCTGTTAAGGATGCTTGCTACCAGAAATCATACGAACTGGCTGCTGCTGGTAACACAGACAAGCATTCACGTCAGGAGAACTTTGATGCTGTTCGCGATGAATTCAAGGCTGCTTATAATGAGGCTCATGCCGATATGGATGAAGCAGAACTTGCTGAAAAGAATGCTCTGATTGACCGTTACTACCACGATGTAGAGCGCGATGCTATGCGTCGTTGCATTTTGGACGAAGGTAAGCGTCTGGATGGTCGTCAGACAACAGAGATCCGCCCAATATGGTGCGAAGCAGGTTATCTGCCCGGTCCTCACGGTTCATCAGTGTTTACCCGTGGTGAAACACAGGCTCTCTGCTCTGTAACACTGGGTACAAAAGATGATGAAAAGATGGTGGACGATGTACTGGATCAGCACGATGAGCGTTTCCTGTTGCACTATAACTTCCCTCCATTCTGTACAGGTGAAGCTAAAGCACAGCGCAGCACAGGTCGTCGTGAAATAGGTCACGGACATTTGGCATGGCGTGCATTGAAAGGTCAGATTCCTGCAGATTATCCATATTGCGTTCGCGTAGTATCAGATATTCTGGAATCTAACGGTTCTTCTTCAATGGCTACAGTTTGTGCCGGTACATTGGCTCTTATGGATGCAGGTGTTAAGATAACAAATCCTGTATCAGGTATAGCAATGGGTCTTATCAAGAACCCCGGAGAAGATAAGTATGCAGTTCTTAGCGATATTCTTGGTGACGAAGATCACTTGGGCGATATGGACTTTAAGACTACAGGTACTGTTAAGGGTCTTACTGCAACACAGATGGATATCAAGTGCGACGGTCTTTCATACGAAATTCTGGAAAAGGCTTTGGCACAGGCAAAAGCAGGTCGCGAACATATCCTTGGTAAGATTCAGGAGTGTCTTGCTGAACCACGTGAAGATTTGAAACCACATGCTCCACGCATTGAAACCATGATAATTCCTAAAGACTTTATAGGTGCTGTAATAGGCCCGGGTGGAAAAATCATTCAGGGAATGCAGGAAGCAACAGGTGCAAATATCAGCATAGAAGAGATAGACGGTGTAGGCAGAATAGAGATTGCTGCTACTTGTAAAGATAGCATAGATGCTGCAATTGCAAAGATTCGTGCTATAGTAGCTGTTCCGGAAGTAGGCGAAGTATATGAAGGAACTGTACGCAGCGTAATGCCATACGGTCTGTTTGTAGAATTCATGCCTGGTAAAGATGGCTTACTGCATATTTCAGAAATTGACTGGAAACGTTACGAAACAATAGAACAGACTGAAATTAAGGAGGGCGATAAGATTCAGGTTAAACTTATTGATATTGACCAGAAGACAGGTAAGTTCAAATTGTCACGCAGAGTTTTGATTGAAAAACCGGAAGGTTATCAGGAAAGACCTCAGCGTCCTCAGCGCGGACCACGTCCGGAAAGAGGTGAAGGCGGTAACTTCCACCACAACAACAGAAAAGAAAATGAAGAGAAGTAATTTACTGATATTGCTATCGGTATTACTAATAACAGTGGCCTGTCAACAAAAAGTTGGCAGGTTCACTATTAATGGTGAAATACTGGAAGCAAACGAAAAGACACTGTATCTTGACAAGATAGGCGTAAATAAAGTAGAAACAGTAGATTCTGTGAAGTTAGGCGAAGATGGTAAATTCAGTCTCTCGTATTCTGAAACAACAGACTGTTTTGAATTATATCGCCTGCGCATAGACAAACAGTTTATTAATTTGGTAGTTGATTCTACAGAGACTATTTCTGTATATTCAGCATTACCATCTATGGCTGTATCTTATCAGGTAAAGGGCTCGGCAAACAGCGAAAAGCTGAAAAATCTGGTTATGGAACAGATTGGTTTTACGCAGGATGTAAACAAACTTCTTCAGCAATACAGTAACAGCATTGAAGTGGGAGTGGTAAATGCAAAGCTTCAGGAGATGAAGGATGTGTTTAAAACACGTATCAAGAATGATTATATACTTTCAGATCCGGCTAACCCATGTGCTTATTACGCTCTCTTTATGACTATAAAAGGTAATAGACTCTATAGCCCGCAGACAGACAGGCAGGATGCAAAATGTTTTGCAGCGGTTGCTACCCAGATGGATAGACTCTATCCGGAATCTACACGCGCAAAACATCTGCATAATATTGCTATGAAATCAATGTCAATGACTGCACCTGCTAAACAGGCGTCTGAAGAGGTTGTAACCCGTCTTGAAAATATGTTCGTTGAATCCGGTCTTATAGATATTAATCTGCCGGACTATAAAGGTACAGAGTGTAAACTCTCCGATTTGAAAGGCAAGGTTGTACTTCTGGATTTTACAGCATTCAAGAGTGATTTCTCTGCCGGATATAACCTGCTGCTACGTAATCTCTACGATAAATATAATAAGGAGGGATTTACAATCTATCAGGTGTCGCTAGACAGTGATGAACATTTCTGGATAACCGGTGCTGCAAATTTGCCATGGACTTGTGTTCGTGATGACTTTGGATCTGCCGAAGCAGCCAACAACTATAGAGTCTCTGCTCTGCCATCTGCTTTCCTTATTAACAGGGATGGAGAATTGGTTGAGAGATTGCAGAAAATGGAGGGTCTTGAAGAAAAAATAGAAGAATTGCTGAAATAAAAGATAGTATAAAAGTTTGGAGATATAGAATAAACGTTCTATCTTTGCGTAGAAGCAAACAAAATTTGAATAAAGGGTTCCAACATCAAGAGAAGGAGTGTTGGAATTCTTTTTTCATCTTTTTTTAAGTGATAACAAATAAAATAAGAATCAGATATGGCTTATATGTCGGAAGATGGCTACAAGAAGTTAGTGGCCGAATTACAGTTTTTGGAGAACGTTCGTCGTCCTGAAATAATTCAGCAGATAGCTGAAGCTCGCGATAAGGGCGATTTGTCTGAGAATGCAGAGTATGATGCAGCAAAAGAGGCTCAGGCTATGCTCGAATCTAAAATTGCGCAGTTAAAATTACAGATAGCAGATGCTAAGTTGATAGATGAATCTATGATTGATACATCTACAGTGCAGATATTGACAAAAGTTAAGCTACGCAATACAAAGAACAGTGCTGTGGTAACATACACTATTGTTCCGGAAAGCGAAGCAGACCTTAAAGCTGGTAAGATTTCTTGCAATACACCTATTGCAAAAGGTTTGTTAGGCAAGAGTGTGGGCGATGTAGCTGAAATTACTATCCCAAGTGGTAAAATAGGCTTTGAAATATTGGAAATTACTATTTAAGTTTGCCCTATGACAATATTCAGTAGAATTATGGCAGGCGAAATTCCTTGCCATAAGATAGCAGAAACAGAGAACTGTTTTGCATTTTTGGATATCAGCCCTTTGTCAAAAGGACATACATTGGTTGTGCCTAAGCGCGAAGTGGATTACATCTTTGATTTGACAGATCAGGAACTTACTGAGTTGCATCTTTTTGCAAAGAAGATAGCTATTGCTCAGAAAAAAGCAATCCCATGTTTGCGTATCGGACAGGCTGTGTTGGGGTTGGAAGTGCCTCATGCACATATTCATCTTGTTCCTTTGCAGAGCGAGAAAGATTTGCAGTTTAGCAATCCTCGTCTGAAACTTTCTGACGAAGAGTATGCCGAAATAGCAAACGCTATTAAAAATGAATTGTAATAATCTAAAACAATAGAATATGAAAATCAAATCTATCATTTTGGCATTGGTTGCAATGGTAACTTTTGCTTCTTGCGGTGTATTGGGTGGCATGACCGGTGGTAATTCAGAAGCGTCAAAAAGCGGAAATGCGTCTGGTGTTGCTTTAAGAAACCTCTACACAACATATCAGTCAACAGGTAAGATTGATATGACTAACATCGGCACAATGATGCAGATGGCTTCTTTGGTTAATGGCGTACAGTCACTTAAGACTACTACAGACAAATCTGCTTTCTATGCAGATTTCCTTACCGGTCTTATTACAGGCTCAAATAACCTTGTTAATAAGAATAATTCTACTAATGTGATGGGCGCTTTGACTACAATGTCAAATCTTGATCTCTCTGCAATAACAAATGCGGCTGCAAACAATAACAGTGCGGCTACATCTACAGGTGTATTAGGTACTGCTGCAAATATTGCTGCTGCATCTGAATCTGTTTCATCTGCAGTATCATCACTGAATAGTATCTTCAGTTTGTTTGGTAATTAATTCTAAAATCTCTGTATTATGTTTTGGTCATTAAGTTCAGATATTAAGGCTCTTGGTAAGCCAAATAGAAAGTATAAGTTTCATGATACTTGTCTGCTAAAGAGCCAGGATGAAAAAGAAGAGAATAATTCTCAAGCAAATGAGAAGTAAGAGTGAAATAAAAAACGGAGGGAGTTTGAAGCTCTCTCCGTTTTTTGTACCCCATAACGAAATTTTCTCGAACAAGTTTTTAGAGGATTTGGAGAAGATTTGGGAGTTGCGTTATTATATACCCGACCCTAATAAACTTGAATACGCTAACTGTGATTGCGCTCCATTATCACGTTACAAATAAAAAAATCATGTAATACTTGACATTTGCTATTTAGTATTGTATATTTGTAAAAAGAAAACTTTAATTTAAGCAAAATGAAATTATTTGAGTACGCTTGGTTTGCAGATTTCCACAATTCTATTGAAGAATTAAAAGGTATTGCAATGAATGAAGATTGGGATTACAAGAAAAAGCCTCTTGGCAAGAATCCAATATTAGAGAACTATATAAAACATACTTTCATAAAAGTAAATGAAGAAGGTAAGGTTTTAGAGCAAAATGGATATTCAGTTTTTAATACAGGACTTGTAACAGATTATCAAGAAGAAATTTATGCTTTATTCCAAACAAATCGTAGACCTGGAACTATAAAATGGTATTTTATAGGTTGGAGAAAAGCAAGTGATAGAGATTTGATTAAGTTTTCAAGTCTGCCAGAAAATGCAAATTATTTTGATAATTCTTCTGATTTGATATATGATACTAAAATAGAACTGCGTTTAAATATTAATCATATAATTGATGATAATTTACATAGATTTCCTTTGTCTATGCAGTCAATGGATAAATATCAATTAGGGGTTTTATTACAAGGGACTATTGATGATGCAAAAAGGCGCATTAAAAGGAATTACAAAACCGCAGTACCTCAATATTATGCAGGTCGCTTGCAATTGTTATTGCCATTGTGTTTAACATCTAAAGCTAATGCAGATTTAGCATTAGTTATAGAAAAAGAAAACGGAGTGTATAGAGCTTCTACTTGTCTTACACTAGATATGGCTATTAATAATGCAAGATTAATCGCAAAACCTGATGATGAATGGTTAAAAGTTTAAAAAAGACTTGCATGATGATTTTTTATATATTATCTTTGCATCAAGATATGAGATTTTAAAGAAAATACTTTTGGACTTATAATAAGTTTTGACCTTAAAAACAATTTGAAGATACATTTTTTAAGATAGATTTAAAGTAAGATTATATGAGAACACTTCGGTGTTCTCTTTTTTTTTGACAAGGTTGGTAATAGTATCAAATCTTAAAACATCATTTACGCCCCCTCGTGGGGCGTTTTTATGTATGTAACCCCTTTCGCTTATCAAAAAATCATTTTTAGTAGTATAGGTAAAAAACAGATTTCCATTTTTCTTGCAAAATTATTTTTCTAAAAAAGTTACTTACTATTTACTCTTTTTCTACTTATGCTACTATTTATATATAAATACATATTACAATGAGAAAATATCGTGAATTAAATGCAGATACCAAACAGCGTATCAGTCAAGCCCTCAAAGGGCGTGGTTTGACAGACAACCACAAGCAAGCCATCAGCGATGGTATGAGAGCATATTGGGCAACAATCCCCAATAAGCCCAACGATGGAACTAATGAGATTAAAAACAGTATTAACAATGAAATCAGTGCTGACAAAGTAAAACTATGCTACACACTCAATGAAGACTCTCCATTGTATCAACTAATGGAAACACCCTCGAAATCTATGAACTCCCACATTGGGATTTTCGCCTTGAAAGGACAGAGGGCAAATATTACAATTACATCTACAAAATCATCTACCTTGAACGAACAAGCAACAACCCCAACAGCGAGTACGATATGCAATGCTTTGGCACATTGCGTTGGGGATTGAAAGCAGACAAAGAGGGCGAAATGAGTGGGTTTGTATGGATAGAGATAGACAACAAGCAACTATACCTCAACTACAACTATAACACCCACAATCGCCTCGTTTACCTCGATTACATTGAGGGAATGTTGGGATTGAAATTCCACAACCTTACACGCCTCGACCTCGCTTTCGATGATACCCGAAACCTCTCCAAACGCCTAATTCGTGCCATTCGTGATGAAACTCTTATCCCTATAGTAAACGGTACAAAGATAACAGATAGGGATAAACTCCTTGAAGATATACTCTACATTGGCGTTGGTTCTTGTCGCAGAATTAAGGAATACAGCCTCATC
>JAFYMP010000005.1 GCA_017556585.1 Bacteroidaceae bacterium | reverse complement strand
TGTTGATTTCCTGACCGATAGCCTTTGGAGATGTGAAATCCATTGGAGTACCTGCAACCGGTAGGATTTCTCCTGTTGTCATGTAGGTGCTGTCACAAGGAGTGAAAGCATCGGCATTCAATGTAAGGATATGGTTTGTGATAGGAATTGAGTGATCACCATTCAAGTTAAAGTAACTGTGGTTAGTCATATTGATAACAGTCTTTTTGTCGGTAGTTGCCTTCCAAACAATATCAATAGCGTTATCATCTGTCAATGTATAAGTAACAGTTGCTGTAACATTACCCGGGAAACCAGCCTCACCATCAGGAGATTTCATAGTAAGAGTTACACTGTTTCTTTTTGTAGTAGTGAAATTGTAAACCAAGTTCTGCCAACCCATTGGTTCCGGTTCCAATGTGCAACCTCCGTGCAGACAGTGACCAAAGTTGTTCTGTGGCAACTGATAAGTTACTCCATCAAGAGTAATCTGTCCCTGATTGATTCTGTTAGCATAACGACCTACGCTTGAACCAAAGTCGCTGGCCTGTGTTGTGTAATCTTTAATGTTTGAGAAACCAATTACAGCATCCTGTAAATTACCATCGCGGTCAGGAACCATAACTGCAACTATACGAGCACCAAAGTTTGTAACCCATACTTCTGCACCGTTTTTGTTTGTTAGGCAAACCAAATCTGTCTTTTTACCTGCAAACTCAGTCTGGAAATCTGCCTGATTAAGAACAGTCTCCTTTTTTTCTGTGCAACTTGTTGCCAGCAAGCAACCTATTGCAAGAATTGATAAGATACTCTTTTTCATTGTTGTTAATTATTTAAGTTATTATTGTAATTTCTTAGCTCCGTCGCCAATTATTATCTCATACACTTCCGGATAGTGTCCGAATTTGTCATTGAAAGCATCTTTTGCTTTTGCAATAAATTCGTCGTGCAGTGTTTCCGGAATAAGGTTGATGGTACATCCACCAAAACCGCCACCCATAACTCGGCTGCCTGTTACACCAAATGATTGTGCAAATTCAGCCAGAAAATCAAGTTCTTCGCAGCTAACTGTGTATTCTTTGCTCAATCCCCAATGTGTACTGAACATCTTTTCGCCTACAGTGTTGTAATCGCCCTTTTCAAGAGCATCGCAAACTGCAAGAACTCTCTCTTTCTCTTCCAGAACATATTTAGCTCTTTTGAAATCGGTTGCGTCTATATCTCCCTCAAATTCCTGCAGCATTGCCATGTCTGCATCTCTAAGCGATAATACTTCAGGATGATTTTTTGCAATCAACTCTACAACTCTTTCGCAACTCTCTCTTCTTTCGTTGTATTCAGTTCCTAAAGAGTGTTTGACGCAGGAATTTATAAGTGTCAGTTTGTAACCTTCCGGTTTGAATGGGAAATATTTGTATTCCAATGTTCTGCAATCCAAACGGATAAGACAATCCTCTTTTCCAAAGAGTGAGGCAAACTGGTCCATAATACCGCATTTTACACCACAGTAATTATGTTCTGTTGCCTGGCCTATTTTTGCCAATTCAAAACGGTCTATTTTGTTGTCTGCAAAAATATCATTTAAAGCTATGGAAAATACATTTTCAAGTGCTGCCGATGATGACATTCCGGAACCGGAAGGTATGTTGCCTGTGAATGCTGCATCAAAACCTTTTATCTCTACTCCGCGTTTCATCATCTCTTTGCATACACCAAAAACATAGCAAGCCCAATGGTGTTTGGGCTTGTCTTCCTGATGAAGTGAAAATTCTACATAGCTATTCTCTTTTTTGATATCCAATGCATACAATCTTACTACGTCAAGGCCGTTCAATGCAACTTCTGCTGTGATGCCTTTATCTACTGCACCCGGCATAACAAAGCCATTATTGTAGTCGGTATGTTCGCCAATAAGATTAATGCGTCCCGGTGCAAAGTATAGATTACCTTGCTTTTCGAACTTTTCCTGGAATTCTCTATTTAGAATTGATGTATCCATCTCTGTTTAATTTATTCTACACCAAAACGATAGATAGTGGTCTGTGTATAAACTTCGCCCGGATTCAAAACTGTGCTTGGGAAGTAAGGTCTGTTTGGACTGTCTGGGAAATGTTGAGCCTCAAAACAGATTGCACAACGTTTTGGAAGTGTAGAACCATGTGCACAAGTGCTACCGCTACAGTAGTTACCTGAATATACTTGAACTCCCGGTTCTGTGGTGTAGCATTCCAAGAAACGACCGCTTTCGGCATCGTAGCATTTTGCCGCAAAACTCAGTTCGCCCGGCTCTCTTTTGTTCAGTACCCAACAATGGTCGTAGCCATTACCGTTAGCTGTTTGCTGTGAACCTTCTATTCTTTCGCCAACTTTATGAGGAGTTCTGAAATCAAATGCTGTTCCTTCTACACTATCAATAGTGCCAAGTGGAATTGCGGTCTCGTCTATTGGAATATAGTGATCTGCATTTAGTGTTAATTCGTAATCCAATACTGAAGGTGTATCTTTGCGCATTCCATTCAAATTGAAATATGCGTGCTGTGTAAGATTAAGAATGGTTTTTTTGTCGGTAGTTGCTTCGTACTCAATTACAAATTCATTGCTGTCTGTAAGTTTGTATGTAACATCAATGTTTAATGTACCTGGGAAACCCTCTTCGCCGTCAGCTGCAGTGTAATGTAGTTTTAATGTCTGTTGATCTAACTGTTCTGCATCCCATACACGTTTGTGAAAACCTGTAGGACCTCCGTGCAGATGGTTAACACCGTTATTCAATGCAACTGAATACTGTTTGCCGTCTAAAGTGAATTTGCCGGCAGCTATACGGTTACCGTAACGGCCAATGAGTGTGCTCAAGAACTCTTCTTTGCTGTTCATTACGTTTTCCAGGCTATCGTGTCCCATAACTACACTTGCCATTTTGCCCTCTCTGTCAGGCATCATTATAGATAGCAATGCACCTGCAAAATTGGTTGCGGCAATTTCACAACCATTTTTGTTCTTAAGTATGTATAAATCTGTTGCTTTACCTTGGATGGTACCTTGGAAATCTTCTCTTTTTAAACCTGAAAGGTTGTTCTCTACATAGAAACTATTCATAATGATATCTCGTTAATTGGTTACTATATGTTAATAACAAGGCAAATTAACGAAAAATCAATTAGTATAGCAAATAATTACAGTTAAAAATCAGCCTTGAATATAGAATTCTACCATACTCAGAAGGTCTGCCACTACAAATGTACTGCCTCCTACAAAAATGAAGTCATTTGGTGATGCTTCTGCTCTGGCTGCAGCTATGGCCTGCGGAACTGTATTGTATGTGTTTCCATGCAGTCCTAAAGATAGACCTATCTTCTGGATTTCTGCCGCTGTAGCACTGCGTTCCACGCTGGCTTGTGTAAAATAATACTTTGCATTTTTTGGCAATAATGCCAATGCCGTACTTATATCTTTATCTTTTACCATACCCACAACAACCCTTATGTTGGAATATTCTTTGTTATTGGAATAGCTCTCTAATTGTTGAGCTATGTAGTTGATTCCGTGACTATTATGTGCGGTATCGCATACTATAAGTGGATGTGATGATACCTTCTGCCAACGCCCTCTTAGTCCGGTCGCTTCTATTACATTGGCAAAACCCTTCAATATGTCTTTGTCGGTTATTTTTAATCCCAAATCCTTTAGCTTATATGTCGCGTGTAGTATGGTGTTTGCATTTTTGTTTTGGCAGTAACCTGCAAGTTCGCTCTTTATATACAAATCTTCTGTTTTGTAATATACGCAATCTATGCTGCGGTTCTCTTCTGAAAGTATAAGATTGTTGTCTTGAGCATAAATAATCTGCGAACCGGTCTCGTTTGCTTTTGCTTCAAAAACTCTCTTTGTTTCCGGTGTATATTCACCTATTATGACCGGGGCTTTGGGCTTGATTATACCTGCTTTTTCTGTTGCGATTTGCTCTAATGTAGAACCCAATAATGCTGTATGATCCAGTCCTATATTTGTTATAACCGATAGTATCGGCTTAATAATATTAGTACAGTCTAACCTGCCTCCCAGTCCGGTCTCAATTACTGCTATATCTACTTCTCTTTCAGCAAAATAGCTAAATGCCAGTGCTGTGGTTATTTCGAAAAAAGATGGATGTATATCCTCTATCACGTCTTTATAATCTTCAACGAACTTAACCACAAAATTCTGGTCTATAGGCTGACCGTTTATTCTTATTCTTTCTCTGAAATCTACCAGATGTGGCGATGTATATAATCCTACCTTTAACCCTGTTGACTGTAGAATACCTGCAATGGTGTGCGATACACTGCCTTTGCCATTAGTACCGGCTATATGTATGCTTTTGAATAGTTTATGAGGGTGCCCTGTCATATTGTCAAGAATAACCGTGTTTGACAATCCCTCTTTATATGCCTTGTTACCAACGTTCTGGAACATAGGTGTTCTGGAGTAAAGGTATTCTATAGTCTGATGGTAGGTCATCTTATTCTTATCTATTATAGTTATTCAAATAGATTTCTGAATTTTTTGAAAATCTTCTCTTTAATACTCAAGTTGGGCTTGAAGCTATCTGACGCAGAGAATTTTTCTATTGCTGCTTTCTCCTCTTTAGATAAACTTTCCGGTATGTAGACACTTACGTTAACTAACATGTCTCCCTTTCTGCTGCTATGAAGTATTGGCAAACCTTTGTCGCGCAGTCTCAATACCTTGCCGGGTTGTGTTCCGGGTTCTATCTTTAACTTAACAGCTCCGTCTATGGTTGGAACCTCTACGGTACCTCCCAATATGGCTTGTGGAACGGTAAGAAGCAGGTTGTATATTAAGTCGTTTTCGTCACGAATAAGATCCTTATGTTCTTGCTCTTCTATAACAATGAGCAGGTTGCCCGGGTAACCATTGTGCTTGCCGGCATTTCCTTTACCCTCTACAACAAGCTGCATTCCATCTGCAACACCGGCAGGAATCTTAACTTCAACCAGTTCTTCGCCATAGACAACGCCATCTCCGCTACAATGAGGGCATCTGTTCTTAATGATTTTTCCTTCACCGTTACAACGTGGGCATACCGCTTGGGTTTGCATCATGCCAAAAATACTCTGTTGAGTCTTGATGATTGTTCCAGTTCCGTTACAATCCGGACAAGTCTCTGTTCCAGAACCATTTTCTGCACCTGTACCGTTGCAATGTGTACAAGGAACAAGCTTTTTTATCTTGAATTTCTTTGTAACTCCGGTGCTTATTTCCTGGAGTGTAAGAGATACTTTGATTCTTACATCGGCGCCTTTAAACTTGCGTTCGCCGCTGCGAGATCTGCTTTGGCCACCGCCAAATCCACCAAATCCGCCAAATCCGCCTCCGCTGAAAATGTCGCCAAACATGGAGAAAATATCGTCCATAGACATACCTCCACCAAATCCGCTGCCACCTCCGGCACTATTCAATCCGTCAAATCCAAACTGGTCGTACTTGCTGCGTTTGTCGGGATCGCTTAATACACCGTATGCTTCGGCAGCCTCTTTGAACTTTTCTTCGGCTTCCTTATTGTCGGGGTTTCTATCCGGATGATACTGGATAGCCTTCTTTTTATATGCTTTTTTTATTTCGTCGGCAGTGGCTGTCTTTTCCACTCCAAGTACTTCGTAGTAATCTCTCTTTGCCATAATGTGGTATTTTCACTTATTGTGCTACCGCTACTTGAGCGTGTCTTAAAACTTTGTCGTGTAGTTTGTAACCGTCTCTTGTACAATCTATCACTTTGCCTTTAGATTCTTCGTCTTGAGCGGGTAAAAGAGCTATGGCTTCGTGATAATCGGTGTCAAAAACTTCTCCAACAGGTGAAATTTTCTGCAATCCATCTTGTTGCAATGTATGCATCAATTTATTGTATATAATCTCTATGCCTTCCTTTAATGCATTGAAATCGTTACTGTTGGCGGAGTTTGCAATGGCGCGTTCCAAATCGTCAATAAATGGAAGCAAATCTGTAAGTATATCTGCCGATGCATTCTTTATCAGTTCTGCCTTTTCTTTAATAGTGCGTTTGCGATAATTGTCAAATTCAGCTACCTGGCGCAGATATTTGTCTTGCAGTTCTTCAATCTTTGCATTGGCGTTTGCAAGTTGGGCTTCGATGCTATCTTCCTGGATAGTTTCGTTGTCAACATTGTTCTCTTCGTTGCAGTTCTCTGTAGAAACTTTTTCTTGCTCTTCAGTTTCGCGTTTCAAATCCTCTTCTGACATATTTATATAACCTTAATAATTCACATTATAGACTGAACAAATTCCTTGCCACAATGTTTTGGTGACAGGTTGTCAGCAATATCCATAAAACAAACTTCAAAATTAGTGCATTTTTCTCAAAATGTCCCATATTTATGCTATTTTCGCACACTATAAACCTAACTAAGAGAATGTTGAAAAGATTGAACTTAATGCTTTGGCTTCTGGTTATGCCCCTTTTTGTAGTGGCACAGAGTAATGCTCATCTGCAGTACATAGATAAGTATAAAGATTTGGCTATAAGTCAGATGAAAAAGTATGGTATTCCTGCCAGTATAACATTGGCACAAGGGTTACTTGAATCGGATGCCGGCAGGAGTATGCTCGCTGTAGAAGGTAATAACCATTTTGGTATAAAGTGCCATTCGGACTGGACCGGAAAAAAGATGTATCACGATGATGACAGACGAGACGATTGTTTTAGAGTGTATAGAAATGTAGAGGGCTCTTTTGAAGATCACTCTCTGTTTTTAACTACTCATAGCAGATATGCGTTTCTGTTTGATTTAAAAACTACAGATTATGTGGGGTGGGCAAGAGGTCTAAAAAAGGCCGGTTATGCTACAAATCCTGCGTATGCTGAAAAACTGATAGAGATAATTGAAAGATACAATTTGGATATGTATGATAAAGGTGGAAAATTCAAAAAGGAGAATGCTGCAGTAGTTGGCTTTGCGCATCAACCATATATTTCCAATAACTTGTTGTATGTAAGAATAGGAGACGGTGAATCTCTTAAGGAGATAGCAAAGGAATTTGATATGACAAGAATGAGGTTGCGCCGCTACAATGAAATTAACCGTGAATATGTTCCGGAGCCGGGTAGTGTTATATATCTGGAACGAAAAAAAGGTAAGGCAGATAAACAGTATCAGCTTCATACGGTACAAAGCGGTGAAAGTCTTTGGTCTATTTCCCAATTGTATGGAGTCAGGCTGAAAGCGTTAATGAGACGTAATGGCTTAGATGAAAACAGTGCTATTCAAGTGGGTCAGATATTAGAGGTGCGATAAAAAATGGAGCTACATGAAGTGGCTCCATTTTTTTGTCTTACACTAATTCGTGTTCCTCTTTCACATCTATCTCTGAACCATCGGTATCAAAGAATTTGTATGAAAGGAATGGCAGGCTTTGATCTGGAATAATCTTTATTCCCCAACCATACTTGAATCTCCATTTCAATTTAAGAGGTAACAGACCTTTGGATATGAAAGCTTCAACATAAGGATGTATGTGCAGCTTAAAATGTTTTTTCTTCATTGTCTCCACCAGGTAGGTTATTTTGCTTTCAATTTTGTCTGTTAGCAAAATAGATGGCGGAATTGTTCCCTTGCCAAAACAAGTGGGACAGGTTTCATCAACAGGAACATTGATAACAGCACGAACTCTTTGTCGGGTTATCTGCATCAGACCAAATTTGCTTAATGGTAATATGGTATGCTTGGCTCTGTCGCGTTGCATATTTTGGCACATTCTTTCATAGAGTTTTTGCTTGTCTTCAGCTAAATTCATGTCTATGAAATCTACTACAATTATGCCGCCCATATCTCTTAAACGTAGTTGGCGTGCCAATTCATCGGCCGCACCTAAGTTTACTTCCAATGCATTTTCCTCTTGATTTCCGGCTTTAATTCTGTGGCCGCTATTTACATCTACAACGTGCAGTGCTTCTGTATGTTCAATGATAAGGTATGCTCCGCTTTTATAAGAAACTATTCTTCCGAACGACGATTTTATCTGTTTGGTTATTCCAAAATTGTCAAAAATAGGCAGGTCGCCTTTGTAAAGATGTATAATATCTGTACGTTCAGGAATAATGATGGAAACATAATCCTTTATTTCATTGTATGTCTTTTCATCGTTTACGTGTATAGATTCGTACGACGGATTTAGTAGGTCTCTAAGCAGTGCTATTGTTCGGCTGGTCTCTTCGTAAATAAGTACCGGTGGCTTAACTGCTTGATGAGCTTTGTTTATGCACTCTTCCCATCTGTGGTAAAGGATGGAGAGTTCGTTGTCCAATTCAGCTACTTTTTTCCCTTCGGCAACAGTTCTTATTATAACTCCACAATTCTTAGGCTTAATACTCTGAATAAGCTGTTTTAATCTGGCTTTCTCTTCAGCAGATTTGATTTTTGAAGATACTGACACTTTGTTTGTGAACGGAATAAGTACCAAATATCTGCCTGCAAATGACAATTCGCAGGTAAGTCTTGGTCCTTTTGTGGAGATAGGCTCTTTAGTAATCTGAACTAAAAGTTCGTCGCCTTGCTGGATAACGTTTGTTATACCTCCGTTGGGTTCGCTGTGTTCCTCTAACAGTTCTGCTTTTTCAAATGGCAACATCTTCTTTTTGTTGCTCTGTAACTGTTTGAGGTACTTTTGTGTTGATGTAAATTGTGGTCCTAAATCTTGGTAATGAAGAAAAGCTTCCTTGTCTGAACCTATGTCAACGAAACAGGCATTCAAGCCGGGCATCATCTTTTTTACCCTGCCCAAATAGATGTTACCAACCGAAAAAGTCATCTCTCTGCTCTCTTTCTGGTATTCCACCAGCTTGTCATCCTCTGTGATAGCTATCGAGATGTCATTAGGTTGTACGTTAATTATAAGTTCACTGGTCATCTAGTAATTATTTAGGATTTCACACTAAAACAAAGAACAAACTTGTTTTGAAAAGTACTGCCTTTCTGCAAGTTTGTTCTTTGTGCTTTTTTTGACAGAGACTTATTTGCTCTTATGTCTGTTCTTTCTCAGTCTCTTTTTACGCTTATGCGTCGACATCTTGTGTCTTTTTTTCTTTTTACCGCTTGGCATAGTTCAAAATTTATTATGATGATTATTATTTTCTAACTTCTGCAGCAAATACCTTTGCAGGCTTGAATGCCGGAATGTTGTGCTCTGGAACTGTTATTGTAGTATTCTTGAGAATATCTCTAGCTGCCTTAGCTGCTCTTTTCTTAACGATAAAGCTACCGAAACCTCTTAAATATACATTTTCCTCTTTTGCAAGAGAGTCTTTTACTACTTCCATAAATCCTTCTACACAATTCAGAACATCGGCTTTATCAAGACCGGTTCTGCTGGCAATCTCCTTTACAACTTCTGCTTTAGTCATAATTCAGTTTGTTTAATCTAATTCTATTTAAATTTTCGAGTTGCAAATTTAGTTCTTTTGAAGATACACGCAAAAGATTTTGCTTTTATTTTTAAGATTTTATGCGAAATAATCTTTCAGAGCTCTTAATATTCAAAAGTTATGACACATTATTAAAATTATGTACTATATTTGCATTTGTAATTTTTTAATACCAAAATATTATGTCAGTAAACAAAGTAACATTGATTGGTAACGTTGGTAAAGATCCAGATGTAAGATATTTGGATAATCACGTGTGTGTGGCAAATATTACACTTGCTACAACAGATCGTGCATATACGTTACAGAACGGTACCCAGGTACCGGAGAGAACAGAATGGCACAATTTGGTCTTTTGGCGCGGATTGGCTGAAACTGTAGAAAAATACGTTCACAAAGGTGATAAACTCTATGTGGAAGGCGCTATCAGGTATCGTAATTATGATGACCAGAATGGTGTTAAACGTTATGTAACAGAAATCTTTGTTGATTCTTTTGAGATGTTATCATCAAGAGGACAGCAAAAACAACAAGATGTTTCCGCGCAGGCAGTTAATCCTGAATCGCAGGTGCCGCCTAAGTCGGAATCGGGATTGCCATTCTGAATTAAAGAATACGGAGGTTGGAAATGGATAGTTTAATGAGTATCACATTCGAAACTCCTACGGTTGGGACCGTTATCGCAATGGTAACGGCCCTATTCTTATTGATGATGTCTGCTTTTGTGTCGGCTTCGGAAATAGCTTTTTTTTCCATGTCGCCGGAAGATATAAGAGTTATCAAACGTGGAGAGTTTAATGCAGATAGAAAAGTGGATAATCTGATGGGCGATTCAGAAAGGTTGCTGGCAACTATACTTATTGCTAATAACCTGGTTAATGTGGCCATAATTTTGTTGCTGGATTTGTCTTTTGCTCAGATGATTGATTTTGGTGCGTCCAAATGGTTGGAGTTTGTGGTATTGACAGTACTTCTTACCTTTGTTTTATTGCTCTTTGGTGAGATTATTCCAAAACTTTATGCTTCTCACAACTCTTTGTCGTTTACTAGAAGGGCGTCTTCTATATTATCTATTCTTGTAGTTGTACTAAAGCCGCTTTCATCTCTTTTGATGAAGTCTAATGTGCTGGCAGACAAATTGGTGAAAAAAAAGAAGTACAATATATCGGTAGATGAATTGGAACATGCTCTTGAGTTGACAGATTCAGAAGATATTCATGAAGAACAGGAGATGCTTGAAGGTGTAATCCGTTTTGGTGACGAAACGGTAGTGGATATAATGACCTCTCGTCTTGATATGGTAATGCTTGACATTAAATCATCGTTTGCTGATGTTATGAAATGTATAGCAGAAAATATCTATTCCAGAGTCCCGGTTTATTCAGGTACTTCAGATAATATAAAAGGTGTACTTTATATAAAAGACCTTATACCTTATTTAGAAAAAGGTGACAATTTTAGATGGCAATCGCTTATTCGCCCTGCTTTTTTTGTGCCGGAGTCTAAAAAAATTGATGATTTGTTACACGATTTCCAAACAGGCAGGATTCATATTGCAATAGTAGTTGATGAATTTGGAGGAACTTCCGGATTGGTAACATTGGAAGATGTTATTGAGGAGATTCTTGGCGAAATTAACGACGAATTTGACGAAGACGATTCTCTGTTTATAGAATTGGACGAAAATAGGTTTGTTTTTGATGGTAAAATACCTCTGTCTGAATTCTTTAAGGTGGTAGATCTGGATGAACAGGATTATCTGGATGATATGGGCGAAGCCGATACTTTGGCAGGTTGGTTGTTGGAGATGAAGGGCGATTTTCCACGTAAGGGCGAAGAGTTGAAATGTAAACAAATAGCCTTTAAGGTGATAGAAAAGAAGGATAGAAGAATAGCCCGTATTCAGGTGGAAATTAAAAAGAGGTAATCTAACGTTTTTTTTTATGGCTCTTTACAAAAGAATAGAATGTAAAGAAGGTGTTGTGTTAGGAGTTTGGAAAATTGAAGAAACTCTGGACACCTTGTTGTCTTTCTATCCGAACGATAAAGAGATTTTGCAGTTGTCAGAAAGCAATATCAACAATCAAAGACTCATTGAAAAAATTGCAGTTAGGGTGCTGTTACATACTCTGTTACCTACCGAAAACATAAGTATTGCATACGAACAATCGGGCAAACCTGTGTTAAACAACGGAAAGTATGGTGTCAGTATATCGCATACTAAAGGTTTTGTGGCTGTAATAATAGCTCCTGTACAGAATTCAGTGGGGATAGATATAGAACCTATATCGGATAAAACCATAAAGGTGGCTAAACGTTTTATGGGAACAGAAGAGTTTTCAGAACTTATGCAAGATGCAGATCCTAAGATATCTACAATCTGTTGGTCAGCCAAAGAGGCGTTGTATAAAGTTATAGGCAGTCCGGTGGCTGACTTTAGAAAAACCATAAGGATTGCCCCATTTTCTCTTGCAGAAAGTGGAACATTGACTGCTCGGATACTGTTTGATGCAAATCTGCAATATACTCTGAATTATCTGATTTTTGATAACGTAGTGTTAGTCTGGATTCAGACCTATGGAACTATTTGTTAATCAAATACCGGAAAAAGTTGAATTTTGCATTTATATATTTTAACTTTGCATTTTGTAATAATATCATCAATAATGAAAAGTCGTTATAATCTTTTGCTTGGCATTTGTATTGCCTCTGTAGCGGGTTTGGTTTCTTGTGTCTCTTCAACCGAAGAACTTGACCTGAATAAGGAAGTAAAACTGGATATGCACCTTGCACCGTCCGGTATTTCTTTACCGTTGGGAAATTTGAGCAAAATCTATCTGGATTCTTTGATAGAAGTGGATGTAAATGATCCTGATGCTTTGATACAAAAATTGGATGGTTCGCTGTATGGTATATCGTTAAAAGACAGCGTGGACAAAATTACCATCGATGTGGATGAAATCAGCTTTGATATAGACAATCCTGAAATAGATCCTATTGAAATTTCTTTTGAAGATCCCACACCGGAGAACGTAAAACTGGACAGAACAGAAGAGACTTTCAGTGTAGATATTGATGAAATAGATTTGGAAACGATAAACGAATCGCTTCCTATGTTTAGCAAATCGCAAAACAACAATCCTTTGGAAGTAGAAGGTCTGCCGGAGATTCTGAAGATACCGTTCCAAAAGAGTGTGAACGCATTAGGGTATAACGTTACAATAGATACAATATTTGAAGTTGAGACTCCAAATATTACTCCACAAGGCACTTTTGAAGATTTTGAATTGCCTATAAAGTTCGATTATGAGGTACCGGGAATTGACTACACGGTACATGTTGATGAAATAATTACGGTTGAAGGTTCAGACTTTGTTCTGCCACGTGTAGAGTTTGAGGTTCAAATTCCTGAAACATCTGTTAGCTTTGATTTTCAGTATAATCAGTTCCCAAAAGATGTAGAGACTATCAACACCATATATTTTGCTGACGACAAGAATCCGAATACAGATAAAGGTCAACTGATAGAATTTGATGTTAATCTAAAACAGGTTGACGCTCTTTTCATAGATCCTTACTACAATGTAAAGAAGCTATCTGTTGAATTTCCTGATGAGATTGTGCTGGAAAAAGATCCACTATATGAACTTGACAAATATGTTTCAATAAAAGATGGTCATATCTTTGAATTGCAGATGCCGGAACAGGATTCTCTCTATGTGAATCTGTTAGGAACATTGGTAGATCCTAATAAGCCTACAAATCTGCCATTAAGCTTTTATTTAAAGCAGATGAATCTGAACAGAGGGGTAGATGCTGGTTCTGAAACCACAATGACATATTCGGGTGAAATTAAATACAATATGACTTTTGTTGTAAAGGGACAGCCATACTTGATAGGTAAGGAGTCTCTTGATATGACAATGGGACTTGAAGAGAAACTTGCTCTTAAGGATCTTACTGTCTCTACAAAAGCAAAACAGATTGAACTTGACGATAATGTTGTAACAATAGATGCAGAAGTAGATGGCCTTGAAGATATCTCAAAGATAAATGACATTACTTTCATTGAAGATGAGAGCTTTATAAAGCTACAGATTTCAGCATTGGATTTAGATCCATTCTCATTTGATGAAGCGCAAGGCGGTTTCTATATACAGCTTCCTGATATGTTTGAATTTGCGGGTGGTTGTGTAGATGAACAGGGTAATCTTATTGCAAACATAGATGACAATAATAGATTTGTACTAAATCCTTCAAAGATTATAGGCAATACTATAATGCTAAAACCAAAGAGAATAAATATTTCAGATAAATCTATAGTAGATGGTAAAATTACAATAGACGACCAAGTAAATTATGGTGGTGAAATCTTTATTGGTAAAGCTGATAATATAGGCTTGAGTGATGTTGAAAAACTATCTTCACAGGATGTTACAATAACAATGTGGGGCGAATTGGCTATAGAAAATGCCAATGTGGTGACAGATGTTATTGCTTCCGAACTGGAAGATAGTACAGCTATCAATATTGATGAAGAGATAGACGATTTGTTATTGATGGTTAAGAATATTGAACTGGAAAATAGTTCAACTATAGATGTTGCAATGCAGTTTGATGGCATTCCTACAACCATTGATAATATTTTACTGGATAATTTTGTTCTTGAATTCCCTGATTTCATTGAATTGAGTTATACAGGCGATGATAGCAGAATAGAACTATTGCAGAATGGTGTAAGAATCAATGGCAATCTTACAAAAGAAGAACTGGTATCGGGCGGTAAGGGCTTTGTAATAAGCGGTATTGCAGTAGAAGGATTTGATTTTGCAAATCCGCTTTATACACAAAATGTAGATGGAAAGAACAGATTGGTACTAAAAGATCAACAAGTTAAATTCAGTGGAGCTGTTAAGGTTGTCAACCAAGAGATTTCAAGCAGTGAACTGCAGGATATTAAGATTACTCCATCAGTAAATATTGGTAGAATTGTAGTTAAATCGTTTACAGGTAAGGTTTATCCGGAGATAGACCCTGTTAACGAAGCTATAGCATTAGATTTAGGTGATGAATTGTCATTCCTGCAAAACGATAATAACAATCTCTCATTATCAGATCCGCAGATATCTGTAAATATCACAACCAATTTCTCTATTCCTATTGAATTGGATATCAATCTGAATTCCAAGAAGAAAGATGGTTCATTTATAGCAGAAAATATTGCTCCTGATATGGGTAAGGTAATTATTCCTGCCTGTCCAAGAGATGAAGAGAAACAGACTACAACTATCATATTCCAGAAGAATGAAGATAGAGAATCTGTTATGGCTGATTCAATATACGTTAAGATAAGTCGTCTGCCGGAATTGTTGTCAACTATACCGGATTCGGTTATATTTAGTTTGATAGCTCAAGCAGATACTTCAATGACAGATCCTGCTCAATATCATTATGCAGATTTGTCGCGCGAACTTGCTGTTAATGCAGATTTTGCAGTAGAAGTGCCATTAGTATTTGATAATCTCTTCATAGAGTATTCAGATACAATATCTGATTTGCAAAAAGATATCTTCTCTGAAATTTCAGATATAGTAGATGGCTTGAATGTCAGATTAAAGGCGAAAGTGGAAAGTACACTTCCGTTAGGTGTAAATGTTACAGCTGTGCCTCTGGATATAAATGGTAACCCAATTCAGAATGGTGTGACTGTAGAAGAGATTACGCTTGAACCGGGTTCGGAAGATAATCCATCTGTATCTGATTTAGTATTGGAAATAGATATAGAAGAGGGTATGATAAATGTGCTTGACGGATTGGTTATCAAAGCAGAATGTGTATCGCAGCAGGATAAGCAATCTGAATTGCGTAGTACTCAGTACATATATGTTAAAGATGTTGTATTACAACTACCACAGGGTGTGGCATTAGATTTAACTGACAACAAATAATTGACTGATTATGAAGAAAAATAGTATAAAAATAGGCTTATCAGTAATATTGGGTTTTGTAGTAGCTGCATCTTCAGTGGCACAGACCATAAATTCAAGTTATTTTATAGATGGTTCTTTTGATAAACATCTTTTGAATCCTGCACTGACTCCTGAACGTGGATATATTTCACTACCGGTATTAGGCGGTTATTCTTTAACTTTAAACAGTAATGTGGGATTGTCTAATTTCCTGTACGAATCAAAAACAAATCCGGGTATGCTTACCACTTTTATGAGTAGCGAAATAGACAAAAACAGGTTTATGCAATCCTTGCCGGACGTGTCTCAAATAGATATGGCTCTGGATATGGAACTTCTTACTTTGGGATTTAAAGCTTTTGGCGGCTTTAACACTATCTCAATGTCAATGAAAAATAGAGAGACTATCTCTATTCCACAGCAGATGTTTGGTTTTATGAAAGCAAGTTTGTCAGATGGTAATTATCTGATAGAAGATGTAAATGTTAATAGTGTAACCTATCTGGAGACCTCATTAGGACACTCTCATAAAATAACCGATAATCTTACTGTAGGTGCAAAACTGAAATTCCTGACAGGTGTTGCTTATGCTGATGCAAATATTAATCAGCTTAAGGCAAATGTATCTGAACAGAGCTGGGTGGTTAATGCAAATGTTGAAATGCGTGCAACGGCTACAGGTGTAACTATTACAAAAATCACTTCTGAAGAAGGTGAAATAGAAGAGATTGAAGCAGAGGTGTTGTATCAGGGGGCATCAAGCACAGGATTTGCTTTCGATATGGGTGCTCTTTACGACATGAGTGATCTGGTAGATGGTCTTTCTGTTTCTGCTTCTGTAACAGATATAGGTGGAATTACGTGGAAGGATATGGTGGTAGGTAAAACCAAAAATCAGGATATTGTATTTGATGGTTTTGACAGTTACGATGTGTTAGGCGGTCACGACGACGAAATCGATGAAATTGGTCAGTTCGAAGACGATTTTCAGAATATGATTAAGCTATATGAGGCACCATCGGAAACGCAGAAGATCAATATTGGAGCAACAGTCAGAGTAGGTGCGGAATATACTTTGCCGTTTGCTGATTGGATTTCAGTAGGAGAACTTTTTACATATCGTATGGGCTTACGCAAATATACAGAATCAAGAACATCTTTAGTACTTTCACCAACCAGATGGTTCGATCTGTCGGGTAACGTAGCGTTTACATCAACCTATGGAACTGTACTTGGATTTGTTGTGAATCTGCATCCTGCAGGTTTTAACTTATTCCTTGCTAGCGATGGTATAAAGGCTACATTGAATCCGCAGATGATTCCTGTGAGCGAATTTGGCACGAATATTTTGATGGGTATAAAAATTCCGGTAGGTAAGCGTCTATATTAATTTTTATGACTCATCTTTTTGCTTCTCCGTTCGATTTCTCCATAGTAGAAGTTATCTTAAAAGGCTTTGTAATAGGGGTGCTTGCTGCTGCTCCAACAGGGCCTTCGGGCGTATTGTGCATACAGCGTACCCTGAATAAAGGTAGAGCCAAAGGATTTATGACCGGTTTGGGAATTACGTTCAGCGATACATTATATGTGTTGTGTACATCATTCGGTCTCTCATTGGTTATGGATTTCTTGCAGGAGAAACAAACTTTTTTGATAGTAAAATTGGTTGGTTGTGCATTGTTGCTGATATTTGGTATATACACTATACGTAATAATCCGCTTGCTAAACAAAAACAGACCAAACAAAAAGACGACTCTCTGTTATCCTACACAGGATCCGGTTTCCTGGTAGCAATAGCAAATCCATTAGTGGTATTTATATATATAGGTATGTTTGCCTATTTCTCTTTTCCTATCAGTGAATTTGAAGGGGTTAAGAAATTTGTAGCTTTTGCTTCGGTAATAGGTGGTGATGTATGCTGGTGGCTCTTCTTATCTTTTCTTATTAACAAGTTAAGAAACAGATTTGATTTGCGAGGTATTTGGATGATAAACAGAATATTGGGCTGCGTTCTGATAGTGGCTTCGGTAGTCTGGTTTGTATATACAGTTGTAACTATTTAATATGTTTGTATCCAGAGAATTAAGAGAAAAAAGTATTTCTGAATATCTGCTCTATATGTGGCAGATGGAGGATATTATGCGTGCAGTCGGATTTGATATTGACAAATTGGATAGTATGTTGATAAGAAACTGTGACCGTTCAGAAGATGACAAAAACGAATGGCGGGAATGGTTTCAGGATTTGATAAATATGATGTTGTCCGAAGACAAAAAAAAGTCGGGACATCTTCAGATAAACGAAAACGTATTGGTCTTTCTGACCGATTTACATAACAGATTGTTAAAATCGTCAAAGACCGAAAACTATAGGGACTTATATTATAAGGTGTTACCGTTTATAGTGGAATTTCGTAGTAAGAATAATAGAACCGATACAGAAGAACTTCGTGATTGCTTTGATATGTTGTACGGAGTCCTGTTGTTGAGATTGCAGAATATTGCAGTATCGGAATCAACAACTCTGGCAGTCAATGGAGTGTCAAGATTATTGGCTCTGTTGTCCGATTATTATAACAAAGAGAGAGTAGGCGATTTGGATTTAGAAGATTGATAGATATTTTTATGGAAGAGATTTTAAGGAGGAGAACTTTTGCAATAGTGTCGCACCCGGATGCCGGTAAAACAACATTGACCGAAAAACTTTTGCTTTTCGGAGGACAGATACAGGTAGCAGGTGCGGTGAAATCAAACAAAATAAAGAAGAGTGCTACATCAGACTGGATGGAGATAGAAAAGCAACGTGGTATTTCTGTTACCACCTCTGTTATGGAGTTTGATTACGAAGGATATAAGATCAATATCTTAGATACTCCGGGTCACCAGGATTTTGCAGAAGATACTTTCCGTACCCTTACTGCTGTAGATAGTGTTATCATAGTTATAGATAGTGCAAAGGGTGTGGAGATACAGACCAGAAAATTGATGACGGTTTGTAGAATGAGAAATACTCCTGTTATAGTCTTTGTGAATAAATTGGATAGAGAGGGTAACGATCCTTTTGATCTGCTTGATGAATTAGAAGAGGAACTCCAGATAAGTGTACGTCCTTTAAGTTGGCCTATAGAAAAAGGCGCACGTTTTAAGGGTGTGTATAATATATATGAAGAAAAACTGGATCTTTATACTCCAAGTAAACAGACTGTTACAGAAAAGGTAGAGGTTGATGTTAATAGCTCGGAACTGGAAAAGCATATAGGAGATCGCGAAGCAGAAAAGTTGCGTAACGATCTGGAACTTATAGATGGAGTATATGAACCATTTAATCATCAAGCATATCTTGATGGACAGTTGGCACCGGTATTCTTTGGCTCTGCATTAAATAATTTTGGTGTAAAAGAGCTTCTTGATTGCTTTGTTAAGATAGCGCCAAGTCCACGTCCAACTCAAGCAGAAGAACGTCTGGTGAAGCCGGAAGATCAAAAGTTTACAGGATTTATATTTAAGATTACTGCAAATATCGATCCAAATCACCGTTCATCGGTTGCGTTTTGCAAGGTATGTTCAGGCAGATTCCAACGTAACGAACCATATTATCATGTAAGGTTGGGCAAGAGTTTCCGTTTCTCATCGCCTACACAGTTCATGGCACAGCGTAAAAGCACTATTGAAGAGGCATATCCGGGCGATATAATCGGTTTGCCGGACACAGGAAACTTTAAGATTGGTGATACACTTACTCAGGGTGAAAATCTGCATTTCAAAGGATTGCCCAGCTTCTCTCCTGAAATGTTTAAGTATATTGAAAATGCCGATCCTATGCGTGCAAAACAGTTGGCAAAGGGATTGGAGCAGTTGATGGGCGAAGGTGTGGCTCAGATGTTTGTTAACCAGTTTAATGGTCGCAAACTGATAGGTACAGTAGGACAACTTCAGTTTGAAGTAATACAGTACAGACTGGAACATGAATATAATGCATTGTGCAGATGGGAACCTGCCAGCTTGTATAAAGCTTGTTGGATAGAGAGCGACGACGAAGAAGAACTTGCAATGTTCAAGAAACGCAAATATCAGTTTATGGCAACAGACATAGAGGGTAGAGATGTTTTCCTGGCAGATAGCGGTTATGTGTTGCAGATGGCGCAAATTGATTTTAAACATATAAAATTCCATTTCACAAGCGAATTTTAATTAACAGATTAAACCGAAATTTTGTATAAACACACCAATAAAGACACAAATATGAATAAGAGAAAAGTAGTAAAGATTAGAAGAATTGCAGACAGAGTAGTCACAATAATCCTATGGATCTATTTGGGACTGTTCTGTTTTGCTGTTTTACATTATGGTAGAAGGATATTCTTTGCAGAAAGATTCAATATACCAAGTGGATCAATGTATCCCACTTTACAACCCGGTGACAGAGTTTGGGTGAATAAATTATTGTTGGGCGGTAGAATCTACAAATCATTTAATTTTGAAGATCATGCTCCGTTGGAATGTTTCCGTATGCCGGGCCTGCGCAATGTAGAACCGGGTGACATTATTTGTTTTAATTATCCGTTAGGTTATGATGAATGGACACATATAGAATTCAAAATAAATTACGTCTATTGTAAGCGTGTGCTGGGAACTCCGGGAGATACAATAGCTGTTAAAGATGGTATAAATTGGAATTCAAACTTTGATGGAATAATAGGTGTCCTGGAAAACCAAATGGCCCTACAGAATACTCCCGATAGTATTTTGTGGCGAGAGAAATTCATGGCAGCAATGCCGTTTACTAAACAGATATGGACCATGAAAAATTTTGGTCCACTATATGTTCCTCAGGCAGGTAAAACCATATCGCTCGATGATTTGCAAAGAGCCATATATGGCCCTGTTATAGAGTATGAAACCGGTAGTTATCCATCGGATGATATGACAACTTATACTTTTAAAAACAATTATTACTTTGCATTGGGCGATAATTCTCTCGATTCCAACGATAGCAGATATTGGGGCTTTATTCCGGAAGATTTTATTATAGGTATAGTCACTAAAATAGTGAGGTAAATCAATGGATTTTTTTGTACTTTTGCAGTTCATTCAAATATTTGCCTATTGTTATGGATGAACAGACAAGAGAAGATATAAAAAAAGCCTGTCAGGTGTTGCGTGAGGGTGGGGTGATTCTATATCCCACAGACACTATTTGGGGGTTAGGTTGTGATGCCTCAAATTCCGATGCGGTACGTCGTATTTTCAGTATCAAACAGCGTGAAGATAGCAAATCTATGTTGATGCTTCTGGATTCTGATGCAAAACTGAATTCATACGTTCCTGACATACCTGATATTGCATACGACCTTATAGATATGGCGGAACGTCCTCTTACCATTGTATATGACAATGTGCGATATGTGGCACCGGAACTTAAAGCAGAAGATGGTAGCGTAGGTATCAGAATAACCAAAGAGTCCTTCTCTAAAGAGCTATGCGCTCGTTTTAAGGGTGGCATAGTATCTACATCGGCAAATATTAGTGGTGCTCCTTCGCCATCTTCTTTTAAAGATATATCAAAAGAGATAATAGATGCTGTAGATTATGTTGTTTCTTTCAGACAAAATGAACAGATTCAATGTAAACCATCTTCAATTATAAAATTGGGCGCAGGTGGATTGGTTAAAATAATTCGAGAATAATATATGAGAGATAAGGAAACCGAATCATTGCTAAACAGATTTGTAATATGGCGTCAGCAACATATCAGTGAACGTCAGTTTGTATTGATATTGAGCCTTATTGTAGGTGTTTTAACAGCATTTGCAGCTATCATTCTTAAATCTTTGATAGGCGAATTTCATCATTTACTTACAAATAGTTTTGATGATACCAAACAGAACTATCTGTTCCTGTTATATCCTGTAATAGGTATATTCTTATCCGGACTTTTTATTCGTTACATAGTACGTGATGATATAGGTCATGGGGTAACCAAAATACTATATGCACTGGCAAAAAAGAATGGTAGAATTAAACCTCACAATATGGGTTCTTCATTAGTGGCAAGTGCTATAACCATTGGTATGGGTGGATCTGTTGGTGCGGAGGCTCCTATTGTTCTCACAGGTTCTGCCATAGGCTCAAATATAGGACGAATGTTCAAAATGGAGCATAAAACATTGATGCTGTTAATAGGATGTGGTTCGGCAGGTGCCATTGCCGGAATCTTTAAGGCCCCTATAGCAGGACTGGTGTTTGTGCTGGAAGTGTTGATGCTGGATTTGAGTATGGGATCTTTGGTTCCGCTTTTGGTGTCGTCGGTTACAGCCGCTACAATATCGTACATAGTTACCGGTGCCGATGCAATGTTCGATTTTGCTGCCGCACATCCGTTTGACCTGTCACGAATTCCGTTTGTATTGGTTTTAGGTGTAGTATGCGGTCTTGTGTCACTATATTTTTCGGCTACTATGCACCGCTTTGAAACCTGGTTTAAGCGCTTTAGCAATCCATATACAAAGTTCCTGATTGGTGCAGTAATTTTAAGTGTACTTATATTCCTTTTTCCGTCACTTTTTGGTGAAGGTTACGATACCATCACACTATTGCTTAATAGCGATTCCATGAACGAAGAGTTGGCAAATCAGGTTATGGCCGGTTCGTGGTTCTTTAGTATGAAAAGTTTATTGCCGTTATATCTCATTCTTGTGGTATTGACAAAGGTCTTTGCATCTACAGCTACAAATGCCGGTGGTGGTTGCGGTGGTATTTTTGCACCAAGCCTTTTCTTGGGATGTCTTACCGGTTTTATTTTTGCTTACTATGTTCAGAAATTTGTGCCGGGTGTATCTATATCATTACAGAATTTTGCTCTGTTCGGTATGGCAGGATTGATGTCGGGAGTAATGCATGCTCCACTTACAGGTGTTTTCCTTATTGCGGAACTCACCGGTGGATATTCTATGTTCCTTCCACTTATGATGGTATCAATAGTGTCATATCTTACTATTCGTATATTTCAGCCTCACAGCATCTATTCTATGCGTCTGGCTCAAAAGGGTGAATTGATGACACACCATAAAGATCAGTCTGTATTGTTGCTTATCAAGATGGAGAATGTAATAGAAAGAGAATTCTTATCTGTCTCTCCCGATATGGATCTTGGTCAATTGGTAAATGTTATAGCACGTTCAAAACGTAATATATTCCCCGTCTTAGATGACGATGGCAGATTGATAGGTATCATCAGTTTGGAAAGTATCAGAAATATAATGTTCCGTCAGGAACTGTATCATCGTTTTGATGTTCAAAGATTGATGGAAAATGCACCTGCCAGACTCTCTGTAACAGACCCTATGGAGGTGGTGATGAAAAAATTTGAAGATACAGGCGCATGGAATCTTCCAGTAGAAGATGAGGATGGTAAGTATGTTGGTTTTGTTTCTAAATCAAAGATTTTCAATTCATATAGAAACGTATTGTTGGAACTGTCAGAAGAATAAAGATGAAGAAAGAGGATTTGAGAATAGTATTTATGGGAACTCCGGAGTTTGCCGAAACAGCACTTCGCAAGGTTGTTGAATCCGGATTTAATGTAGTAGGCGTGGTTACAATGCCCGATAAACCTATGGGACGTCATGGTAGTGTATTACAATCAAGCCCTGTAAAGAAATATGCTCAATCTGTTAATATCCCCGTTTTGCAACCTGAAAAATTGAAATCGCCGGATTTTCTTCAGGAATTGGCAGATCTGAAAGCAGATATTCAGATAGTAGTTGCATTTAGAATGTTGCCGGAACAGGTTTGGAATATGCCGCCTATGGGTACATTTAATCTGCATGCTTCTCTATTGCCACAATACCGTGGTGCAGCTCCTATAAATTGGGCAGTGATAAATGGAGAAAAAGAGACAGGTGTAACTACATTCTTCTTGAAACATGAAATAGATACAGGCGATATTATCCGTCAGGAAAAGATTACTATTGCCGATTCCGATAATGTGGAGATAGTACACGATAAGTTGATGTATCTGGGTGCAGATTTAATAGTAGAGACATTAAACGATATTGTAGCAGGTAATGTTACAAGAAAGGCTCAGCTTGATTACTATGTGGATGAATCGGAACTGAAACCGGCACCAAAAATTTTTAAAGATACCTGTAGAATAGATTGGAATAAGAGTTCAAAACAGGTTTACGATTTTATTAGAGGACTTTCTCCATATCCGGCAGCCTGGACAGAAATGGTGATGCCCGATGGAACAAAGTGCGATTTAAAGATTTTTGGAGCAGAAATAGTGGAAAATAACGTTCCTGCTTCAACCCCGGGAACAATAGATACCGATTGTAAGAGCTATATTGAAATTAGTACTGCAGATGGAGCTTTGCGTATAACAGATTTGCAGGCATCCGGAAGAAAACGTATGCAAACAAAATCATTTTTATGTGGAAATGATGTTTCTGCATGCTTCTGTTGCTCTTGTAATTCTGCAGCTCAGGAGTGAAAAAGCACAGAATAACGCATTTTATGTGTTAAAATTATGCTGAAATTTGTTTTTTAAGATTTTTTCACTTTATCTTTGCAATCGCAACCCACTGAAGGGTGCACTTCAACATTAGTATTAACTTAAAAAGAATTGCCTATAGACTGAACCTTACTCGAATTAACTAAAACGAAGAAGAGGTAATGGAAAATTTGAATCAAATGTCCGACGATGTATTGGTTGGACTATATTCAAACGGTAACAGTAAGGCGTTCGATATCCTGTTAGACAGATATAAGGATAAGTTATTTGCGTATATTCGTTTCATTATACGCAATAGAGAATTAGCAGAAGACATATTCCAAGAGACATTTGTAAAGGCAATAGTTACTTTACAAAAGGGTGCTTATTCAAGTTCCGGAAAGTTCGGTGCCTGGCTTACACGTATTGCTCATAATCTAATGATAGACTATTTCCGTCAGGAGAGAAATGAAAACAGTATATCAAACGACGAAACAGATTACGATCTGTTCAATGATACCCGTTTCTCCGATCTAACAGTAGAAGATCAGATGGTTAACGAACAGACATTGATAGATGTACGCCGTCTTGTAAATGAACTACCCGACAATCAGAGAGAAGTGGTCTTTATGCGCTATTATCAGGATCTTAGCTTTATAGAGATTGCTGATATTACAGGCGTCTCCATAAATACGGCATTGGGCAGAATGCGTTATGCTCTTATCAATATAAGAAGATTGGCCGAAGAAAAAGATATCAAATTGGTTCTGGTGTAAAAACAAAACTTTTTTTCAGTTTTTATATACTAACAGCAATTTGTTTGCGTTAAATAGATACAAACGTAAAACAATTTGCCTATGGACGAAACTTCTACCTCTTCTATCGCCTCAACTGAAAAAATGTTGCGTGCAGCATTGAAAAATGAACGATATGGCTCTCCATCTGATAAAACTATCGATTTTATTCGTAGTTTTGCATCAGGTTTTCATTTTATCGATGGCTTGCCGGAAAAAATGGCAACATATTCTTTGAATTAGAAAGCCGATTACTTAGTTGAACAAATAAATAAGTTTGAAATGAGTGTATTGGTTGCTCCATCTCTGTTGTCTGCAGATTTCGGAGATTTGCGTAAGGATCTTGAAATGATAAACAGTAGTGATGCCGATTGGCTTCACTTGGATATTATGGACGGTGTGTTTGTTCCCAACATATCGTTCGGATTTCCTGTTCTGGAATATGTGGCAAAATATTGTACCAAACCATTGGATGTACATCTTATGATTGTGCAACCGGAGAAATTTCTGGATAGATTTCAAAAATTAGGTGCAATGTCTGTCAATGTTCATTACGAAACCTGTACCCATTTGAACAGAGTAATACAAGAGATTAAGAATCTTGGTATGAAGGCTGCTGTAACTCTTAATCCCTCAACTCCGGTTTCCGTATTGGAAGAGGTTATCGAAGATGTCGATATGGTGCTTCTGATGACTGTAAATCCCGGTTTTGGAGGTCAGAAATTTATTAAGAGTTCATTGGCCAAAATAGGTCGTTTAAAAAAGATGATTCTTGAACACAATTCAAAAGCACTTATTCAGGTAGATGGTGGCGTGAATTTTGAAACCGCTCCATTGTTGGTAGAAGCAGGTGTGGATGTTCTTGTGTCGGGAAATACAGTTTTTAAAGCAGATAATCCATTGGAAACTATCAAAAAACTAAAACAGTTATAATTAAAATTTGAAATATTCCGATTATCCATCTCTCCGTTTACTGATACCATTTACAGGAGGGATACTTGCTTATAATACCATTGGAGATACGCCTGTTTCACTGCAACAGCTTTTTCTTCTCCTTGCATTGTTGTGCATTGCAACAATGTTATTCCTGTTTTGGGGTAAACGGTGCGCTAATTTTTATGGTTTGCTGTTGTCTGTAACTCTCTTTGTATCGGCTTATACTTTATCTCAATATCAATCGGAAAAAGTTCGTGTGGAGTGGCATGCCGATAGACGAATCTATTCGGGGATGTTAAAGGATTATCCCATTGAAAAAGCTAAAAGCTACAGATTGGATCTGGAACTTATTGACACACTTTATGGAGGTGTTGATGTAATTCTTTATGTACCCAAAGATTCTCTTTCAAAAAATCTGGTTCCGGGTAGTATTATCTCATTTAATGGGCAGATAAAACCTCCATCAAATGAATCTATAGATGGAGATTTTGATTATGCCACATATCTTTACAGGAATGGTGTTTCAGGTACATTATGGGTAAATAAGGCGCATTGGCGATTACTGCCAGACAGTTGTGCTTTGGCTCCACTATCTGTTCTGTCAGTAAAATGTAGAAAAATGCTTCTTGACAAGTATCGTGATTGGGGATTGCAGGAAGATGTATATGCGGTAGTGGCTGCGGTAACAGTGGGCTATAAGAATGAACTGACAGATGAACTGCGCTCTATATATTCAACTTCGGGCGCAAGTCATGTTTTGGCGGTTTCGGGATTACACGTGGGCATATTGTTTGCCATACTATCATTCTTTTTCCCTCTCTTTATGAATAGAATGTATTTAAGGTGGATAAAAGAGATTATTGTTATAGCGGTGCTGTGGTGTTATGCCTTTATGATTGGCTTACCATATTCAATTACCCGTTCCTTGATTATGTTTACAACTCTTGCTGTATGTAGAAGTATAGGCAGGGAAAATTCTTCGCTCAATGCATTGGCTTTTGCAGCGCTGGCAATACTTGCAGCCAATACAAATGCATTGTTCGATATAGGTTTCCAACTCTCTTTCTTAGCTGTTCTTGCTATCTTGTTATGGGAACCTCAGATAAGAAGAATATATACTCCCACTAATAGAGTTACAGAATATTTATGGGGTATAACCACCGTGTCGCTATCGGCTCAATTGGGTACAGCATCTCTGGTTATGTTGAATTTTGCGAACTATTCAACATACTTTCTTCTCACAAATTTCATTGTTATTCCACTTATGTTTGTAATAGTGTTTGTAGCTGTCTTAATGCTGATATTCTCTTTTGTTCCAATAATACGATCACTATTTGTGTGGATTCTTATAGAATTGGTAACTATTACAAATAGAGCATTGTCGCTAATAGTTGACCTGCCATACTCTTCATTGTCTGTTGAAAATGTTACAGCTATGTTGGTTTGTTGTCTATATTTATCAATTCTGTTTGTGTATCTCTACCTGATACGAAAAAACAGTTCATATCTTATATACTTACTTTCCCTTTGGGCAATATGGAGTCTGGGGGAATTATATATTAAGTTAGGATAGTATATCTCTTTGCTTTTTGAATGATAATAACTAACTTCGCTCCCTATAAACCATTAATTAAATGTGGTATGATAGAAAATGTTTTCTCTAAAGCCGATGTAGCTGATTTTAAACTGTGGATGGAGTGGGCAGGTAGGTTTGTTGTTGTTACCCATATATCGCCCGATGGTGATGCAATAGGTTCATCATTGGCAATGTATCATTATTTGGCAGGAAAAGGGAAAAGTGTTTCGGTTGTAGTTCCTGATTCAATGCCGGATTTCTTAAGCTGGCTTCCTTCAACTGATAGCGTAATATCATATAAAGAACAAAAGGATGTAGCCAATAAATTATTTCAGGAAGCAGATGTAATATGTTGTCTTGATTTTAATGTTCCTACTCGTGTGGGAAATGTGTCGGCAGAGATATTGAATTCAAATGCCAAAAAGGTGTTGATAGATCATCATCTTGATCCGGGCAATTTTTGCGATTTAATATTGTCTCGTCCCGATGCATCTTCTACTGCAGAATTGGTTTTTCAGTTTATTTGTGCATTAGGAGACTATGCTGAAGTTAATTATCAGATAGCAACATGTATATATACCGGTATGATGACAGATACAGGTGGATTTACCTATAATAGTAACCATCCTCGTATATATCATATTATCAGTTTTCTAATGAAAAGTAATATAGACAAAGATGCAATCTACAGAAACGTCTATAACAACTATTCAGAATCCAGATTGAGATTGATGGGCTATGTGCTTCATAAGAAGATGAAAGTATTTCCCGAGATGTCAACTGCGCTTATAACTCTTTCAGATGAAGAACTGAAAGATAACAACTATAAGAAAGGAGATACAGAAGGATTCGTTAATCTGCCACTTCAAATAAAAGGTATTAAATTTACAGTTTTCCTACGCGAAGATGTAGAAGAGGGTATCATAAAGGCTTCTCTGCGAAGTGTCGGTGATGTTCCTTGTAACCGTTTCGCTTCTGCGTTTTTTAATGGTGGAGGTCATAAGAATGCATCAGGTGGTGAAATACATAATTCATTGAAAGCAGCCGAGGCTATCTTCTATAAGGGTATGGAAGAGTGGTCAAAATCGGATGAAGAATGTATTAAACAATTGTTCAAAAAGAGTGAGTAACAGTTTTTTTGTGTAAGTTTGCAACAAGTTTTATAAATAGGAAAAATGAAGAAACATTTATATGGATTATGTCTGTTATTTTCAGCTGCTTTCTTAACAGTAGCCTGTGACGATACAGAGACATACGCAGAACAGAAGGCACGTGAGAATAAGCAGATTGCAGATTTTATTAAAGAGAATAATATTCAGGTTATCAGAATGAGTGATTTTTTGCAGGACACCATTACGAATAACCCTGAAACAGGTCCGGATTTTTCAAAGAACGAATATGTGCTGTTCGAAGATAATGGCGTATATATGCAGATAGTACGTCGTGGAACTGGCCGTCAGATGCAAGATGGCGATAGATGGGATATGACAGCCAGATATTACGAATATGGAATTGCGGCAGAAGATACTCTTACACTGAATACTTTTGCTACATATACATCTCCGGATCAGTTCTGGTGTATGAGAAATGGCGATAACTATAATGCCGGATTTACATCGGGTGTTATGTTCTCATATTATGGCGCAGCAGTGCCTAAGTCTTGGATTATGGCTATGCCATATCTCAAACCGGGTTTCCTGAACGGAACTCCATCGGCAAAAATCAGACTTATAGTTCCTCATAATCAGGGAACTCAGAAAGCTGCTACAAATGTGTATCCAACATTTTACGAAATAACAATAAAACCGGAAAAATGGCAATGATCAAATCAATCTCCGGAATTCGCGGAGAAATAGGCGGACCTGCAGGAAACGGTCTTACTCCATTAGATATAGTTAAGTTTGTATCTGCGTATGCAACTTGGGTGAAAAACAATAATCCATCTGCAAAAAAAATTGTTGTAGGCAGAGACGCAAGAATGTCCGGCGAAATGGTTCGCCAGGTGGTTTGCGGAACTCTTATGGGTATGGGACTTGATGTTGTAGATATAGGTTTGGCATCAACTCCAACAACAGAACTTGCAGTTACTTGGTTAAAGGCCGATGGTGGCTTGATTCTTACTGCCAGTCATAATCCTCGCCATTGGAATGCTCTTAAACTGCTGAATAACGAAGGCGAATTCTTAAGTGCAGCCGATGGAAATCAGGTGTTGGCAATTGCAGAATCAGAGGCATTTAATTATGCCGATGTAGATGGACTGGGAAAATACTATACAGACAACACAATGAATGCAAAGCACATAGATTCTGTGTTAGCATTGGAACTTGTAGATGCAGGAGCTATTAAGAATGCAAATTTCAGTGTAGCGATAGATTGTGTTAATTCAGTTGGTGGTGTGGTACTTCCGGAACTCCTGGAAAAACTTGGAGTAAAGAACGTAAAGAAACTATATTGTGAACCTACCGGCGATTTCCAGCATAATCCGGAACCATTGGAGAAAAATCTTGGCGATATAATGGGTCTGATGAAACAGGGCGGATGTGATGTGGCATTCGTTGTAGATCCTGATGTGGATCGTCTGGCATTCATAGATGAAAAAGGTGCTATGTATGGTGAGGAATATACCTTGGTAACAGTTGCCGATTATGTTCTGAAACACACACCGGGTAATACAGTCTCAAATTTAAGTTCTACACGTGCGCTGCGCGATGTAACCAATGGTTATGGCCAACAGTACAATGCTGCAGCAGTAGGAGAAGTTAATGTTGTAACCAAAATGAAGGAGACAGGTGCTGTGATAGGTGGTGAAGGTAATGGTGGAATAATCTATCCTGCTTCACACTATGGTCGTGATGCCTTGGTAGGTATAGCTCTATTCCTTACTCATTTGGCTAAAGAGAAGGTAGCTGTAAGTGAATTGAGAAAACGTTATCCTGCTTATTATATGGCAAAGAACAGAATAGATCTGGCACCGGGTACCGATGTTGATGCTATTTTGGAAAAGGTAAAATCAATCTATTCAAATGAAGAGATTAACGATATCGATGGCGTTAAGATAGATTTTGCCGACAGCTGGGTACATCTTAGAAAGAGTAACACAGAGCCAATCATCAGAGTCTATTCAGAGGGACTTTCTGCGGAAGCAGCCGATAAAATTGGACAAGATGTTATGCAGGTTGTCTATTCTATGACAAAATAGTTTTAGTCAACTATAAAAAGAGAACTGACAATATTGTCGCTAATAAACAGACCGTGTTCAGAAAAATGGATGCGGTCTTTCTCTTTTATTAATGTGCCACTTTTTATCTGTGTTTCTGTATTTGACAACAATAGATTGTATAGTTTCTCTCCAAACCTGTTTTTGAAATTGGATAGCGAAATACCTTCTTGTTTGCGTAGTCCCAACATAATAGCTTCGTTGTGCTTGTCTGCCAGTGTGAGATGCTCTTCCTCGTAAACTGTATGCCCCAATTCTATCCCTTCAATATACTCATTCAGATTATCCGGATTCCATCTTCTGGTGTCTATGTCAAAAGAATGTGCGCCTGCGCCAACTCCTAAATAAGGAACTCCATTCCAATAACTGCTGTTATGTTTTGATTCAAATCCTTTTTTAGCAAAATTGGAAATCTCATAATGATTGAAATTGTTCCCTTTTAGTGTGTGGCACAATATATTATACATACGTACGCTCTCTTCTTCATCTATTGAATCTATCTTTTTGTCAATTAGCATTTGCCAGATAGGGGTATCTTCTTCGTAAGAAAGATGGTATGAAGATATGTGTGTAACGTCAAGCGATACAGCGGTCTCTATATCGGATTTGAAATCTTCGATGTTTTGTCCGGGTATGCCATAGATTAAATCTATGCTGATATTGTTATATCCTGCATCCTTGCAATTTTTTACAGCATTGATGGCTTGTATGCTATTGTGTCTGCGTTTTAAGAAATGAAGAGTCTCATCGTTAAAAGATTGAATACCCATACTTATCCTGTTAATGGGCAGCTCTTTTAGATTGTTAAAGAATGTGTGGGAAATGTCGTCAGGATTACATTCCAAAGTTATCTCTTGAACTTCTGAGGCATTGAAACAATCTTCTATGGTGTTGAAAATCAGTTTTAACTGCTGCGGGCTTAATAACGACGGAGTGCCTCCGCCAAAATATATGGTAGAAATCTTTTCTTCTTGCAGTTCTTTGCATCGCATCTTTAACTCTTGGCACAATGCTGCGGTATATCGTTCTCTCTGATTAAGATTTGTGGTGGAGAAAAAACTGCAGTAAATACATCTGCTTGAGCAAAAAGGAATGTGAATATATATGCCTGCCATTGTTTGCTAATTGAAAAACTGTGCAAATTTAACCCCATTTTTTCAAATCTTTCTAAAATATATATGGTATTATCTTTGAATTTTATTTATAAATTGTTATGTTTGCCGTTCATTTAACCTAATTAAGTAACTAAATAATAAAAGAATTAAATAATGAAGGTTTACAAGACAGAAGAAATCCGTAATATCGCTATCGTAGGTGGCGCCGGATCTGGTAAAACCACCCTCTCTGAGAGTATCCTGTTCGAGGGTGGAGTGATTAAACGTCGTGGTTCAGTAAATGCAAAAACTACAGTATCTGATACAGCTGCAGTTGAGCAAGAGTATGGTTATTCAGTATATTCAACAATTTTCTCAGTTGAATTAAACGGTAAGAAGTTCAATTTCTTTGATTGTCCGGGTACTGACGATTTCCAGGGAGCAGCAGTAACAGCTTTGAATATCTGTGATGCAGCTATTCTTTTGGTAAATGGTACACGTGGTGTGGACGTTGGTCTTATCAATAGTTTCCGTCTTATCAAAAAGTTGGGTAAACCTGCATTCTTTGTTGTAAACCATGTTGATAGCGACAAATGTGAATATGATACAATAATAGATCAGATACGTTCTACATTTGGTAACATAGCAGTTCCTATTCAGTTCCCTGAAACAACCGGTCCATCATTCAATAGCGTTATTGACGTTATATTGGATCAGAAACTTGTGTTTAAAGATGGTGCCCCAGTTGCTGCCGAAGCAATTCCTTCATCAGTAGCAGATAAGGCTCAGGCTATGCATGACCTGGTTCAGGAAGCAGCAGCAGAAAGCGAAGAGGAATTGATGAATAAATTCTTTGAAGAGGGCGAATTGGATATTGAAGAGGTGCGTAGAGGATTCCGCCTTGGAATTGAGCAGAAGAGTCTCTTCCCAATTACCTGTATCTCAGCTTCAAATAACCTTGGTGTAAATCGTCTTCTTGAGTTCTTGGGCAACGTAGCTCCATCACCACTGAATGGTGCTCCTGTTCAGAATAAGAAGGGTGAAACAGTTTCTGCCGATTCAAAAGGTACATCATTGTTCTTCTTCAAGACCTCTACAGAACATCATATTGGTGCAGTATCTTACTTTAAAGTAATGTGTGGCACAGCTCACGAAGGTGATGATTTTGTAAATGCAGACAGAGGTTCAAAAGAGCGTGTAGCTCAGCTTTATGTAAGTGCAGGTAGCAACAGAACACAGGTTCCTGAATTGGCAGCCGGTGATATAGGTTGTACCGTTAAATTGAAGGATGTACGTACAGGTAATACTTTGAATGCCGGTGGTGCAGACAATTCATTTGACTTTATCAAATATCCTAACTATAAGTATTCACGCGCTTTGAAACCGGCAAACGAAGCCGATATGGAAAAGATGATGGCTATTGTAAACCGTATGCGTGAAGAAGATCCAACATTGTGCGTTGAACAGTCTAAAGAGTTGCGTCAGGTTATTCTCCACGGTCAGGGTGAATTCCACTTGCGTACTTTCAAATGGTGTATAGAGAACAATGATAAGTTGATGATCAACTTTGAAGAACCAAAGATTCCTTATAGAGAAACCATTACAAAGGCTGCCCGTGCAGACTATCGTCATAAGAAACAGTCAGGTGGTGCAGGTCAGTTTGGTGAAGTTCACCTTATTCTTGAACCATACGAAGAGGGTAAACCACTTCCTGAAATGTTTAAATTTGGTAACCAGGAATTCAAAGTTACCGTTAAGGGCGTAGATGAATATCCACTTGATTGGGGTGGTAAACTGATATTTGTAAATAGTATCGTTGGTGGTTCTATCGATGCAAGATTTATGCCGGCTATTTTGAAGGGTATTATGCAGCGCATAGAACAGGGACCTCTTACAGGTTCATACGCACGCGACGTACGCGTAATAGTATATGATGGTAAGATGCACCCGGTAGATTCAAATGAAATTTCATTCTTGCTTGCAGGTCGTAACGCATTTAGCGCAGCATTTAAAGAGGCAGGTCCAAAGATTCTTGAACCTATTTACGATGTTGAAGTTCTTGTTCCTGCAGAATTTATGGGTGACGTTATGAGTGATCTTCAGGGTCGTCGTGGTATGATTATGGGTATGGAGACAGAAGGTAACTATCAGGTATTGAAAGCTAAGGTGCCTTTGAAGGAAATGTCAACATATTCAACATCACTCAGTTCAATCACCGGTGGTAGTGGTTCATTCGTAATGAGCTTTGCCGATTACGAACTTGTTCCAACAGATGTTCAGGATAAGCTTATTAAAGAATTTGAAGCTAATCAGAAGGACGAAGATTAAAATTAAAGTTAACAAATTGATAACTATGAGGAGCGAAAATGTTAAGTTTTCGCTCCTTTTGTGTTATTTTTACTTAAAATCGGATTTTAACTAAAACAACATTAAAAAACTGTTGTATATTTGCCCCCATGAAGAAGACTACTATTTGGCTATTGTCCGCAATTATGAGTGTTTCGTTTGTAGCTCTGCTCTTTTTACAGGTGGGCTACATGAAGGAGATTGCAACTATGCGTAAAATGCAGTTGGAAGAATCGGTAAGACGTGCGCTTTACGAAGTTGCTCATAAAGTTGAATTGGAAGAAGCAAGGCAGTATCTGGAGAGAGATATTGCAGAGATGCAACGTAATAATCCTACTATGAATCCTTTTGGTGGATCATTTAGTCGTACTTTTGTTCTTCCAAACGGTTCCTCTTTTTCTATTCAGCAGGATATAATGCCTCAGTCTCAAATGCCATCATTGCAGATGCCCAGACCAAATCAAGATAGTAATAGAAGCGTAGAGGAGACTGTGCGCAACAGACAGCAGGATATGCTAAAGCGTTATTTGGCAAATAGGGCATTGGTGGATGAGGTTATATACAGCATGTTAAATACTGCTGGAGAAAGACCATTGCACCAGCGTATAGATTATACATTCCTGGCAAATGAATTGATGGCAGAATTTAAGGATAACGGAATAGATTTGCCATTCCATTATGTAGTGACAACCACTTCGGGAAGAATAGTCTATTCTTGTGATTGTGATGATTTTGATCCAAACAACCTGAAGGCATCCTATTCGCAAACACTTTTTAGAAATGACTCTCCCAATAGGATGGGTATCTTAAGAGTCTATTTCCCTACATTAGATAATTATATAGATAGTTCTGTTGGTTTTATGTTGCCATCATTGATATTTATTGTAGTCCTAATGGTGTCGTTCTCGTTTACTCTTATAGTATTGGTAAGGCAAAAAAAGATTACCGAGATGAAGAATGACTTTATCAATAATATGACACATGAATTTAAGACTCCTATATCTACAATTTCGTTAGCAGCTCAGATGCTAAATGATGAGGCTGTAACAAAATCGCCCAATATGTTCCGTCATATTTCAGGAATAATTAATGATGAAACAAAACGATTGCGATTCCAGGTAGAAAAGGTGCTTCAGATGTCTATGTTTGAACGTAAAAGCAATACTCTTAAGTTCAAAGAGCTTAATGTTGAGGAACTTATAAATGGCGTTGTAAATACATTTGCAATTAAAGTAGAGAATTGTGGCGGTGCAATAAATCTGGATTTTGAAGCAGAGAATCCTTTTGTTATGGCCGATGAAATGCATCTTACAAATGTTATCTTTAATTTGATGGATAATGCCGTTAAATACAAAAAAGAAGATGATGCGTTACAGCTTGACGTAAAGACATGGAATGAACAAAATAAACTTGTTGTATCTATTGCCGATAATGGTATCGGTATGAGAAAAGAAGATTTGAAACGTGTTTTTGACAAATTCTATAGAGTTCACACTGCAAACCGACATGATGTAAAGGGATTTGGTTTGGGTTTGGCTTATGTTAAAAAGGTAGTAACCAATCATAAGGGAACTATTCGCGCCGAAAGTGAATTTGGACAAGGAACGAAATTTATTATTACTTTACCACTTAATATTGAATGACGATGGAAGAGAGAATGAGTGTTCTGTTATGTGAAGATGATGAAAATCTGGGCATGTTGCTTAGAGAGTATCTTCAGGCAAAGGGTTTTGATGCAGAGTTGTGTCCTGATGGTGATGCAGGATATAAGGCTTTCCTCAAGGGTAATTTTGACATCTGTATATTGGATGTTATGATGCCTAAGAAAGATGGTTTTACTTTGGCAAAAGAGATTCATGCAGCCAATCCGGAAGTTCCTATTATGTTCTTGACAGCTAAAACATTGAAAGAAGATGTTTTGGAAGGCTTTAAGATAGGTGCTGACGATTATATTACCAAACCATTCAGTATGGAAGAGCTTACATTAAGAATAGAGGCTGTCCTACGTAGGGTAAGAGGTATGAAGAATAGGGAAGTTGCGCAGTATAAGATAGGTAAGTTTATTTTCGATACAAAGAAACAGCTGCTTACCATTGCTGGCAAATCTACTAAACTTACTACTAAAGAATCTGAACTGCTTGGATTGTTGTGTTCTCATCAGAACCAGATACTTCAGAGAGATTTTGCTCTTAAGGCAATATGGGTAGATGATAATTATTTCAACGCAAGAAGCATGGATGTTTATATAACCAAGTTGCGTAAACACTTAAAAGATGATGAAGCTGTAGAAATTATTAACATTCATGGTAAGGGTTATAAGCTGATTACTCCGGAAAATCAAGAGTAAAAGTTTTGTCTTCTATATGTGGGGTGGAAGTGGCGTAAGTTGCTTCCACCTTATTATATATACATATAGACGGTGATGCTTATTTTTCTTTAAAAATTTTTTTTGCGTTAACTTGTTTGTAAGTTGTTCATTTATTGCATTTAGTATTTCCGTTATAATTTTTGCATAAAAATTCTTTTAAAAAAAGTTTGTAAAAGTTTTGGTGGGTATTAAAAATGTCTCTACCTTTGCATCCGCTTTCCGAGAGATACACGCTCGGTTGGCGAAACGACAAGACGTTCTTTGAACAATTTTCATAAATAGACA
>JAFYMP010000091.1 GCA_017556585.1 Bacteroidaceae bacterium | reverse complement strand
TGGATTGACTATTACCCGCATATAGGCAAGCGTGTCCTTAATCTCCTTTCTTTGATAGAACGATAAAGAGCCATATATTCTGTATGGCAATCCGTTTTTCCTGAAGGTCTCTTCCAATATTCTGGACTGTCCGTTTGTTCTATACAGAATGGCTGTTTCATTCCAATCCACATTCTGATATGTATGCAAATCCAACAGCTTATTAACCACCATTGTGGCCTCTTCCAGATCGGAATGTGCTCTGGTAAGTTCTATCTTTTCACCCTTTTCGTTTTCTGAAAAGACATTCTTTCTAATCTGGGAATGGTTCTTTGCAATAAGACTGCCTGCCGCATTCACTATAATTTGAGTAGAACGATAGTTTTGTTCCAGCTTAAAGAGTTTTGAATCCGGATATAGTTTTTCAAAACTTAGCATATTGTGGATATTGGCACCGCGGAAAGAGTAGATACTTTGCGCGTCATCTCCTACCACACATAAACGAGCACCACCACGAGTAAGCAACCACACAATACTATGCTGAGCATGATTCGTATCCTGATATTCATCAACAAGTATATATTTGAACATCTCTGCATACTTCTGTTGCACCTCCGGATAATTTTTGAGCAGCAGATATGTATTCAACAGAAGATCGTCAAAATCCATCGCATCGGCTTTCCTGCACCGTTCAGTGTACTTTTCATAGATAACCTTTGTCATTGAAATATTCTTAAAACTGTCTGCTTTAAGAATATCTGCATTCTGGCTATACATTTCAGATGTATAAAGGCGATTCTTTGCCGTAGATATTCTATTCTGAATAACAGCCACCTTATATATTTTGTCATCAAGTTGCAGTTCTTTAATTATACTGCGTATCAAACTCTGAGAATCTGCAGAATCGTAAATGGTAAAATTACGCGAATAACCCAATAGAGCCGATTCTGATCTCAGTATTCTGCTAAAAACACTATGAAATGTGCCCATCCATAGACGGTTTGCAGAGGCAAATCCAACCACCTTGGATATTCTCTCCTTCATTTCGCCGGCAGCCTTATTAGTAAAGGTCAATGCCAATATGTTTGATGGGTCAATGCCCTGTTCCAGCAGATATGCTATTTTATAGGTCAAGACGCGTGTTTTTCCCGATCCGGCACCTGCTATAACCATACTATGACCTTCATTGTATAGTACGGCCTCTCTCTGATTTCTGTTTAATTCGTCTATATAATTCACTTCTACTCTTTGTTTGGATTGCGAAGTTACAAAATTGAGGAATTATAACTATCTTCGTGGCGTAAAAAGTGTAATATGGATTTTCAACAGATATTCCCCGTAACTGATTCTATTTGGAAGTGTTTCATTGTGATAGCGCTTATACTGTTTGTGCCTTTCATATCACAACGTATTCGTTTTCCGCAAATTGCAGGTCTTATTCTTGCCGGTCTGCTGGTAGGTGGCAGTGGACTGAACATAATTGACACAGACGAAGTTTTAAGTATGTGTAGCAAGATAGGTTTATTATTCATTATGTTCTTTGCCGGACTGGATATAGACATAGAAGAGATGAAAAAGACCGGACATTGGGGATTTATATTTGGAATTATCACATTTGCCATTCCATTTGGAGCCTGCTACTACTCTTGCATTCATATTCTGGATATGACAGTTCCAGCATCGCTTATAGTAGGCTGTATAATGGGTTCTCATACACTTATATCGTACACTATAGTGGGCAGATATGGACTGACTAAGGAACCCGGAGTAACAATTGCTGTAACAGGAGCATTGGTTGCCATACTATTGGCTCTGGTAATAAATTCATTTGTTAGATCGGCATACTCTGAACATGGAGAAAATTTCAGTCTCTGGTTGTTTATGTTAAAATTTGCAATATACATTTCGTTTATTGTATATGCATTTCCAAAACTGTCAAGAACATTTTTTCACCGTTTCGGTAGTGGACACGCACACTTTTTATTCATCTTTATGATGCTGATGCTCAGTGCCGGTTTAGCCTCACTAATAGGTTTAGAAGGTATTTTGGGAGCATTTTTGGCCGGACTTGTTACCAGCAGATACATTCCGCAATCATCACCCCTGATGAATAGAATTGACTTTATTGGCAATACTCTGTTTGTTCCCATATTCCTTTTACACACAGGTATGCTGATTAATTTAAAAGAGATAATCAGCAATCCACGAATAATTTATCTATTCGGAGTTATTTTTGCTATTGGAACCGTTGGTAAATGGCTTGCCGCATTAATAATTCAAAAAATAAGGCACTTAGACAAGAACAACAGACGTTTGATTTTTGGACTAAGCGAATCTCACGCAGCAGGTGCTTTAGCCATTACTATGGGAGCCTATACATTAAATCTGGTAGATAATATAGTACTCAGTACCACAATTATAATTGTACTCTTCTCTTGTATTGCCAGTAATATAATTACCGAACGTGCAGCTATAAGTCAACAGAAGATTATCAGCAATAAAACTAACGAAAAGAGAAAAGAGAAACTGATGGTTCTTGTACACAATCCTGCTACCACAGCTAATCTGATGGATACTGTAATGGCCTTACGTACTCCAAAGAGCCGCACTGAAACAGTAGGTTTACATATAACCATAAATGGAGAACACGCCAACAAATATATGCAGTCCGGAAAATCGGAATTGGAACACGCAGCAAGTATTGCGGCTGCAGCCGATATGCCATTTACTATTCACAATCGTTTAGGAAACAATATAATAGACAGTATAAAACATGCTTCAGAAGAGTACGAAGCCACAGATTTGATAATGGGATTGGCAGATATAAGAAATGTAACTCGTAAATATTACGAAGATTTCATTCTATCTGTAACCGCAAAGAACAGACAACAGACATTCTTTGTACGCATGAACATTCCTGTCAACATGATTCGCAGAATTGTGGTTATTATTCCTGAACAGTTCACTCTTTCTCCAGGGTTCCTAAAGAGTATGGAATATATAGGACGATTAGGTACATCCATAGGTTGTTCCACACATTTCTATGGCAATGAATCCACACTTAACGATGTACGCAGTTATGGCAAATCGGCAAGCAGAACAGAATACTACCCTATAAGTGACACAAACGATTTAGGCTGGATAATGGACAACGTAAACAAAGATCATCTTCTGGTTTTAGTTGGCCCAAGAGAAGATGCAATGAACGGCATTCATCCTTTTGCTCATCTATACGAACATATTCAGTCTATACAGAAAGAGTGTAATATGATGCTTGTTTTCCCGGAATCGGATTCGTTGCAAAATAGCATAGAAACAACACAGGCCACAACCAGAACCGATCGTGACCTGTTGAAGATGTTACGTATGTAATTCTTATTTAAAAATCAACTGTGAGAAGTTGTAAAGACCATACTTCCATACTACAAAGTCGTGCTGACCTTCAGGGAAGTTGATAAGTGTACAAGGAACACCATTTTCATCGCAGAAAGCTTTCAAACGTGAGCTGTTATACATCAAACCGTCACGGCTACCGCAAACCATCCAAAGCAGTTTGTTTTCTGCCTTTGTCTTAGCTACATCAGGAATAAGCTGTTCAGGAGTTTTTGTATTAGGAGCTGATGAGAAACCACCTACAAATGCGAATTTGTCAAGATTGCCAAGACCAAAGTTCAATGACTGGCCACCACCCATTGAAAGACCTGCAATAGCGCGATGATTCTTATCTGTATATGTGCTATACTTACCTTCAATAAAAGGAATCAGGTCAACAAGAAGATCCTTTTCAAAGTTTACAAAACCCTGCTGCATTTCCGGGCTATAAACATTTCCTTCTGCCTTATCATTAGGAAGTGCACGACCATTAGGCATAACAATAATCATAGGTTCTGCCATTTTTTTTGCATAGAGGTTATCCATAATGATGTTAGGAACACCCTGCATCCACTCCTGATGATCACCACCAATACCATGAAGCAGATACAATACAGGATACTTTTTGTTTGCATCGTACTTAGGAGGAAGATAAACTGTTACCAAACGGTTTGTACCAACTGTTGTTGATTTGTATTCAAGGACTTCAACCTTACCACGTTCGATACCGGCAGTTTCCTGATCGTAACCTTCAGGAGCAGCAACATAATCGTTGTACTTTACATCAATCTGCTGCATACCACCAAACATCATACCACCACCCGGCTGTGCATTTACACCGGCTGATACTGCCAAAGCTACGGCAGCTGCAAAAATCATTTTTTTCATATCTGTAATAATTAAATTGAGTTAGTCTATATTAATATATATAAAGGCAACTAAGTAAAGTTAGATTTATTCTAACAAAAAGGCAATAAAATCTTGCATCTGGCGCTTAAACGAGAACTTACCCAACGAAGCACTCTTGCAATTTGATGATAGTTGTCCGTAATCTTGTTCAGACATATTCTTCATAGCTCTGATATTATCTTCCAGCCCTTTGTAATCTGAATTTGAGCAAACTAAACCAAAACCATTTGAAGAGACTATATCGGCACCTTCTCCTTCGCCACAGAAAAGTATAGGTACACCTGCCGGCAAAAGGTCAAATATTTTTGATGGCACAGCTCCATAAATATGTGTAACCAATGCCACTATGGAAGCATCGTACTGTAATAATGCCTTATCCATCTCCTGACGTGACAAAGTACCATGATAATATATATTTTCTGCTCCTGAATCTATATATTGCTTTATGTCATTCACCTGATTTCCGGCACCGTAGAGATGCATTTCCACACCTAATGATTTAAAATCCACATTTTTTATGAGTGTAAAAATATCCTGGGCTACACCTAGCAAACCGGCATACACAATCTTAAAAGGAGCTCTTTTATGCGCCACTGCCTCTTCTGCTTTCACAGAGAGATTGTTTGAAAGATTCCTATATAGAAAACTCTTTGTATCCGGTACAAATTTCTTGATATGATCAAGTATTTCCTGAGACTGCCCCATTATAGATGTTGCATTCTTATAAATGAAGCGCTCCAACATAGCCGTATATTTATATGAAAGTGATCCTTCTTTCATAAAATTCAGTTCTACAGCTGACGAAGGCCATAAATCAGAGACATTTAACACTACGTTTCGTTTATAGATTTTTCTAAAGAGCAGCATGGCTGATGCCGACACCACAATAGGCGGAGATTGTACTATTACTCTGTCATACTGTTTAATTCTGCTCCTTTTGAAAGCAAACGCCCACATTGTCATAGCAAAAGCAAACATAGCCAATACCCTTTTTATAGGATTTTTGGATACTGTGGCGTATGTCCAATAACGGAATATATTTATCCCATCTATGTTTTCCTGCATAGAGAAATGACCTCTATAGCCATCAAATATTTTACCTTGGGGATAATTTGGAAGACAGGTCAGAATATCTACATCTACACCCTGCTCTTTCAATCCTTTTGCCAGATTGGTAATCCTGCTGGGAGCGGCTCCAATTTCGGGTTCGTAATAAAAAGAAACTATCAGTACTCTCATCATCTGTAATAACGGAACCGTTGCTTATTTGTTGCAAGTTGTTGAAAACTATTTTACAAATTTGCCAAATAATTCACTATACGTTCACAAGCCTTACCATCACCGTATGGATTTACAGCCTTGCTCATTGTATTATATGCATCTTTACTATCAAGCAGTAATGACATCTGTTCAACAATAGCGTTATAGTCTGTTCCTACCAATTTAACTGTACCGGCCTCTACTGCTTCGGGACGTTCTGTAGTATCACGCATTACAAGTACCGGTTTTCCTAATCCGGGCGCCTCTTCTTGTAC
>JAFYMP010000090.1 GCA_017556585.1 Bacteroidaceae bacterium | reverse complement strand
TGTCTCATACCAACCTGTGGCTTCGTTATACACACGTTCTGTTCTTGTCTTGTGCTTCATTGTCACTTCCTTTTTGCCTCCGAAAGTGACAACTTTTTCTAGTATAAGTCACATTTAACTTTCAAGTTTTGCAGTGTTCTGGACTCAGAATTTGTGGAAAACCATCCTTTGAATTTGCGGTAATATAATATCAAAATCACCCCAAAATCCTCCCTTCCAAACGCCCCAACTATGACATCTGATGACACGTTATGACGCATATAGACTGATTTGAAAATCAATGGATTAAGTACTATATATTCGCAGTCTAAATCACTTTTTGTATAACTAAAAAAAACAGTTTCAATGCCACCCTCTACCTTAACTTCTGTTGGTTCAGTCATAGATATGCCGTTAATCTAATATTACTCCTATTTTCCATTTGCAAGAGTAATTTCTACTAAAACAGAATTGTCCTCATCTTTTAAACTGTCTATTTCAGATTTTGCCATTGATGCAGGTATATCTGTTATAAATGTATTATTCTCTGTACTGAAATTACAACAGCCCTCATGCCATTTCATTTCATTTATCTGGATAACTAAATGGATTACACCGGAAAGACGGGTAGAAAGATACAAAAGTTCCTGTGTGGCTTTACTTCATATACCGGTATGTTGCACACCTTTAAAGTAGTAGGTAATAATAATGTAATCTTTTGTTTCAGTTACGTTATCTAAATAGATCTTCTTATGTTTATCCTGTTCTTTAGCCAGTTCAGATTCACGAAGTGTAGGCTTAAGCTTATTTGGGATATCAACAATAATAGCAGGTGTAAATTTACCATCTACACTTACACTATATATTGTATCGTTAAACATATCTTTGTATAAAATTTTATCACCAGATTGTGAAAGAATTTCTTTAAGGCGAGGGAATGTGGTTACGCCCTCTATATTTCTATGCGTTCTATCTTTATTGTCCGCTATTGAACCTATAATATTGAAATCAGAATCATAATAATATAAGAAGCTGCCCTCTTTTGCTATACTCTCTGGAATTTTGTAATCCTTCAGTGTCATACCTACATACATTCCATTATCAAATGAACAAGGTCTGAATGGTTTAAGAATATCATCAATATAAATCTTTTTTAAATTATGCGTTACTGCATCTATCTTTAAAATTTCTCTATTAGTACAAATTAATGCTATTGTCTTTTGAGCGTCATTATACACTCTTTCTAAAGGGGATACCACCTCATTTGGGCCTCTGCCTATGTTATAGATCTCTTTTATAAAGTTTCCATTCTTATCAAAAGATTTCATTCGTGTGGTTAATAAATCCCCATAAGAGATAAAGTATTGATCTTCCATAAAATGAATATCACGAATGGGCCACATAAAAGATTCCTCTGATGAAGATAATGGTATAAGCCTGTAGGATTCAATAAGTTCGCCTAATCTTAAAGTATCGTACAGGGGGCGCATCTCATCATCTATATGAATGGTAATAGGGCCTGTTGGTACCTCTACAACTGCAACAGTATCGGCATCTGCCACTACATTTTCTGTGCTCTTTTTTTGTCCACTCTTACAAGACATAACAAGAACAATTATAGCTAAAAGTATAATACTCTTATTCATAATATGCTGTTTTAGTTTAATAATCTCGTTTTTTAAACAGTTATCTGTTTGTTTTTAGTAGTTACAATTCGGCTTTAAAAAGTTTAATCAGTCCTTCTTCCTTGCAACATAAATATAAGTCGCCATTTTTAGTAACGGATAATGAAACTATCTCCTTCTCTTTGCTTACCTTATAGACATCTATCACATTGCCATCTCAAATTTAAATACCCAACTTTCTGCTTTTTCCATCACTCCGTTATTCTGAATCCACTCCATGGTATCTATGGTTCTACCATCATATGCCAAATACATGTAGGAATCATCATAACAAGCATACGTATATGCGTAAGTTAAAGTTTTGGTACGATTTTGCACAATATTTTGGAATCTTGTATATACAGGTCTAAGATCATCTGGGCCAGTTATTGTTTTTATAAGATTTAAATCAAAGTCATAAATTTCTATTTCTGCTGTAGCATCTGAGTAGTAACATATCTTTTTCTCTTTGGAATTAACCATTATTCCACCAGTATTTACAAGGGAGGCATCAATACGTCCATTGGATAATAATCTATCAGTGGCATCAAGTATAATGAATCTGTTTTCATCCTGTTCTATTCCCAATTCTTTATTTACTAATCTAAAGGGATTAACTACAAGAAATTTATCATTATCTAAAAGGTACTTTTGCTGACATTGAAATGCATAATCAACAAATTCCAATTTGCTATCCTTGTTATTAGCAAATTCCACAACATTAAATTGCGTCAACTTTCCACCAGAAGTACTGCCACCATCAACATGAAGTTCATCTTTATAATTGCGTGGAAGTAATAGAAGTAGTTCACCAGGTCCATTACCACGTAAAATAGCCTGTTTTTTCAGCTCCATGGTATTTATATTATAAAATTCTAACAGATGTTTATTGCTATTCTCATAGTTAGTAACCACTAGAACATCATCATAGACGTAACATACCATCGCAAAATCCAATGCTTCCCCTGTAGGTACTTCTTTCAATGTTAAAGGCTTAGCATTTTCTTTTACAGATGGTTTAATTACTACATCTCCGTTTGATTTGTTAGAACAAGATGTTACAGTGAACAAAAGAAAAAAAGAATAAATCCTAATAAAATTTTTCATACTTCAATATCTTAAACAGGTTAATTACAACGATAAATATACAACTAAAGACTATAATGATAAATCAAATCATAAAAAATTAACTAAAATTACAAGTTTTTATGCAACCTTTATTATTTGAGTGACTAAATCAGATAGATATGGTATATAAAAAGCTTTGAAAAACCTTCTCCAAACTTTGATTTAGGAATAAATATCTGATTAGCTGTATGTATATTTACAGTTAAGATACCTGAATTAGTATCATCACAGCGTAATCCAATACCGCCACAATAGAAACGATAACATACAATATCGGAATCATTTGTATATGTTTGAGTATTATTATTACCTACAGAAAATCTATAGGTGAATTCAACTTACAAATGCAGTTAGAAAATTCTAATTTACAATAATTAAAATTCTCATTTTCTTATATTCACAAAATCAGTTTCTATTGGCCGCAGTTATTGGTCATGTATCGCATTATGAGTATTAATCTGAGTTTAGAAGATGTAGAATTTATTGTGTCTGTTTGTAAACAGGACGAATGGTTTGCCCTAAACAACGATCGTAATAACTATTTAAGCAATCTACACTATCTGAACTGAAATATAAACGGTAAGCGCTACTGGAATCATCTAAAGATAGTGAACTAGACCAATAGCGTCCCTCTGAACCAATAAAATAGACTTTTGTATCGCTACAATATCCGGAAGCAGGCAAAAAAAATACTATTACCATTTATCCTGCTGGTTATTTTGTATCCGTAAAGTCCATTATCGCTATACCAATTCCAATCACAATTGTCCATAAGTTCTTTAAATTCCATTATTGTGGGAATTCTCCAATCTCCACCCCACGCCACATTTGCGGCATCGTCGGACAATTCTAAAACATTTTTATTATCAACAAAACCATCCTTCCCACAAATAGTTTGTGAACAATACTTTGTAATCTCACACCAATCGCCAAATCTGTAGGTAAACCAATTGTAATGACTTTTGTAACGTGTTTCGCCCCATGCGAAAAAGTAACCGAAGTCCTCTGGTTTCTTTGCACCTATATTGCAATTTGCCCACATCACACTTAAACCTAAATCTACAAATTCATAACCGTTGTGTTGGTTAGGTGTGACTGCATCTTTACTATTATTATGCTGCGCTTTTATCGATAAAAATGCAACAGAAAGTAAAAGCATACTAATACAAAACTTTCTCATACAATACTATCATTCGAATTTAGTTTTTGCAAATGTACAAATTAGTTCTTGAAATTGATATTAGTTTATTAAATTAAATAGTTGATTGATTACCCTAATAAAGAATAATAGAGCTGTATTTGTTTCGGTTCCTCCAAAACAAATATAGCCCTATTACTACAAACATTTTTTATTTCAGAATCTGCTCCGAATGATTCTTGGTATCAACTTTGTCTATAATATCGGTACAAATACCATTTTCATTAAAAACAAAAGTCATACGTATAGTACCAATGCAGGTTTTACCGCACATTTTCTTTTCGCCCCAAGCTCCAAAATCCTGTAACATCTGAGTACTTTTATCGGAAAGCAAAGGGAAAGGCAACTGGTACTTCTCTATAAACTTCTTATGCGAAGCTGTAGAATCCTTACTTACTCCATACACTTTGTAACCCTGTGCAAGAAAACGATTGTAGTTGTCGCGAATATTGCACGCTTCTGTGGTACAACCCGGAGTACTGTCTTTTGGATAGAAATATATCACTGTTTTATAACCTTGTAAATCGGCCGATGTAACTACGTTTCCATCTTGATCTACCACACTGAATTGTGGCATTTTATCTCCTATTTTCATACAATTATCTTTTTATTGGTTTAACGATACAATTTTAATAAAAAAATTCTGCATTTACAAACTTATTCAATCCTGATTTATCCAGATAAGTTTGTAGGTATCAAAACCCGCCTTTTCGGCCACCTCCATATATTTATCCTGAATATAATTAGGCATACTTTTTTCACGAGACAGCATCCACAGATATTTATAATTACTACCTGCCACTAATGCATATTTATACTCGTCATCTATGGCCAATACGTTATATCCGGAATAGAATGGTCCAAAAAACGAAACTTTAAGCATAGCAGAACCATCTAAGGAAACTACCTTTGCTTTTCCTACGCTCTCCTGATAGAGACCGGTCTCCATATTACGCCCTCTGTTTACCACTTTTATAGTTCCATCGGGGTTGATCGAATAGTGGGCCGAGGTATTATCCAGCCCACGTTCGTGACGAAAATCTATACGGGCTATTTCATACCAGCTGCCCATATACTTAGAAAGGTCAAACGGTTTTACAGCTGTAGCACCATCCGGGATAGAAGCACAACCTGTAAAAGCAAATAGTGATGATAACATCACTGAGCAAACAAAATTCTTATTCATAACACAATTATTTATAAAATTTTGGTGCAAATATATGTGTCAGAATAATTCGTTGTTGCAGTTGTTTTGTTAATTACTGATAATTATACCAAAAATAAATTGCATATATACAGAAACGCCCCATACAGCATATTGTACAGGGCATTTCTATATTATCAGATAATTTGTTAGAAGTTATCTACAACTAATCTGTCTCCGTTGAATTCTGCAAAGGTTTTTTGAGAAATCCAGTCTCCTAATATCAGTACTCTGCTTTCACGCGACAGCATTAAATCCAACTCTATATGACGATGCCCAAATATAAAGTAATTAATGCTATCATCGTTCTTTAGATACTGTTTGGCATACTGTACCAAATGTTCGTTACTTTCTCCTTGATAGGGTACTATTCCGCTATCCAAATGTCCTTTCATGCTATGTTTTGCCCATCTCATTCCCAAATAAATGCTCCAACGGGTGGGAAGCAGAGAGAAACAGAACTGACAGAACCTATTTTTGAATATTGACCGCAATATACGGAAAGAACGACTTGGATCGCCCATTCCGTCACCATGCGCCAAATAGAACTTTTTACCGTTTATATCTATTATTGCCGGTTCTTTATGCAGTATTACACCACACTCTTCCTGCAAATAGCTAAAACACCAAATATCGTGGTTGCCTGTAAAATAGTGTATCTCTATTCCACTGTCTGTGAGTTCCGATAGTTTGCCTAAGAAACGTGTATATCCTTTAGGTACTACATATTTGAATTCGTACCAGAAATCAAACATATCACCTAACATATAGATAGCCTTGGCTTTATCTCTTACAGAATCAAGAAAATCTATCAATAGTTTTTCCCTCTCTCTATTATTGTCTAAAGCCCACGATCCCAGATGCGCATCGGTTATGAAATATACATTTTCCGGCATAATGCTCTATTCAAATAAATCCTAATTCAAGTTTTGCCTCTTCGGACATCATATCTTTGTTCCATTCTGGTTCAAAGACTAAATTAACCGTTACCGATTTTACCTGTTCAATGCCTTCTACACGCATTCTTACATCTTCTACTATAAAATCGGCCAACGAACAACCGGGAGCAGTCAGAGTCATATCAATAACACAGTTATTCTCTGAATCCAACTCCACCTTATATATCAACCCCAAATCGTAAACATTGACGGGAATTTCAGGGTCATATACGGTTTTTAAGACTTCAATTATCCGTTCCTTTAGCATAATCTTTACTCTAATTTACCTTCATCGGCGTAACTATAGTAACCGTTATCCGTAAATATTATATGGTCTAACAGAGGTATCTGCACAACCTTGCAAGCTCCATACAACCTACGTGTTAAATCATCATCGGGTTTGCTGGGTGACGCATTGCCCGACGGATGATTATGACACAAAGCTATGGCAGATGCTCTACGAAGGAATGCTTCGCGCAGTACCACTCTGTTATCTACCGCTGTCATTGCCACTCCTCCGCTACTTACACGCATACTGTCTATTACTATACCCGCTTGATTCATAAAGAGTACATGACACTCTTCTGTTGGCAAATCTACCATTCGCGGATAAAAGTAGTTATAAACATCTATAGACGAAGATATTTTCTCCCGTTTTACAGGTTCTTCTTCTTTTCTACGACGTCCTAATTCACAGGCGGCAAGTATTGTTATTGCTTTTGCCTCTCCTATTCCTTTAAAAGAGCATAGCTCCTCAACGCTTAGTCTGCCTAATTGGGCAAGACTATTACGACAAGAAGCCATTACTTTCTGAGTCAAAGCCACGACCGAATCTTCTGTGTTTCCGGTATGTATTAGAATCGCCAATAACTCAGCGTTGGTAAGTGCTTTTGCACCTTTTTGCTTCATCTTTTCTCTGGGGCGATCCTCGGCGGCCCACTCTTTAAGATTCAGCTTTTCCGGCTTATTCATCAATATTTCTTATGCCTTCACGCGGCCCTGGTATGATCCGTCGCGTGTATCTACCTCAATAAGTTCACCTTCATTGATGAACAGAGGTACGCGTACTTCACAACCGGTTTCAACAGTTGCAGGCTTGGTTGCGTTTGTAGCAGTATCGCCCTTTAAGCCAGGTTCTGTATAAGTAATCTTCAGAATAACTTTTACAGGCAGATCTGCAAATAATATCTCACCTGAAGTAGCATTGGTAACAACTTCTACTACTTCTCCTTCTTTAAGATAATCAACACCGTTGATAACATCTTTATTCAAAGTTACCTGTTCAAAATCTTCCTGATTCATAAACACGTAACCCATATCGTCTTTATACAGATACTGGTAAGGACGACGTTCTACGCGTACGTCTTCCAGTTTGAAGCCAATCTGGAATGTGCGTTCCAACACTCTACCTGTTGTTACGCTCTTCAGTTTGGTGCGTACGAATGTATTACCCTTACCCGGTTTTACGTGCAAAAACTCTATGCAGAAATAAAGATGACCATCTAAATTAATGCAAGTTCCATTCTTAATGTCTTGACAAAGAATCATAAATTATATGTATGTAATAATTAAATAATTGTTTTCAGAATACAAAAGTAGTGTTTAGCAACAAATAAGCAAAACTTTCATCAAAAAAAGAGCCAACTCTTTGTTATTATGAAAAAAAAGCATACTTTTGCACTCCGATTTCAAAAACAGAAAATAACAATTAAAAGTATATAACAATGAAAAGAACATTCCAGCCTTCCAACAGGAAGAGAAAGAACAAGCACGGTTTCCGTGAGAGAATGGCTACTGCCAACGGCCGTCGCGTATTGGCTTCACGTCGCGCAAAAGGTCGCAAGAAATTAACTGTTTCTGACGAATATTGCGGAACAAAGAAGTAATTCCGGAAGGTTCAGATAACGAATAATTGGGTGGTTAAATTTATTTTGACCACCTTTTTTATTTTGTTTTAGGTATAAACCTTGAAGATATGCAGGTTTGTTACTACCTTTGTATATTAAAATAAAAAAGGTATGGCTATTAAATTCAAGAATATTTGGAGAATTGTGTTTCACCTGTTTTTAATGGTAGTTGCTGTGGCGCTGATTATTTTTGGCACATTCAAATGGCTTCATTCATATACCAACCACGGTGAACATATTGAAGTTCCCGCTGTAGATGGTTTGGTGGTGGAAGATGCAATGATAGTTCTGCAAAACAATTCTCTGGCTGGCGAAGTTACAGAATATCGCTACCACAAAAACATGGAAGAAGGAACTGTAATAGAGCAACGTCCCAAACAGGGAGCATACGTAAAAGAGGGACGTACCATATATTTAGTGGTTAATTCCGGTAAGATTCCTATGAAAGTTGTACCCGACGTAGCCGACAACAGTTCTCTGCGTGCTGCAGAAACTCTGTTATTGGGTTCAGGATTCAAACTTACTCCGCACGAATATGTAGATGGCGACGCAGACTGGGTGTACGAAATTAAATATAATGGCAAAGCCATAGAATCGGGCACTGAAATTCCGGAAGGTTCTACTCTGACTATTGTAGCCGGCAATGGTAATGCCGTAGAAGATATTGAAGCTGCTGACAGTGTCACAATTATAGAATCGCTCTTTTTTAACGAATAAACTATGAGCCTTTTAGAAGACGAAATTGATGATCTGCTTGACGATGCCGAACCTACGTCCGATTCCATAGAACTGTACGAACATTATAGGGTAGTGGCAGATAAAGGTCAATCTCTGTTAAGGGTTGACAAATTTCTGTTTGACCATATAGAACACGTATCCAGGAATCGCATTCAGAAGGCTGCCGAAGCTGGAATGATAATGGCAAACGGCAGTGCAGTAAAGAGCAACTATAAAGTTAAACCACTGGATGTTATTACTGTAATGATGGATCGTCCACGTTACAGTAGCGAAATTCTACCGGAGGATATTCCGCTGAATGTAGTTTATGAAGACGATTACCTGATGGTTATAAACAAACCTGCAGGTCTTGTGGTACACCCCGGTTGCGGTAACTTTACCGGGACATTGGTAAACGCTATTGCCTGGCATCTGCGAGACAATAAAGACTACGACCCCAACAACCCTCAGGTGGGTTTGGTTCACAGAATAGACAAAGACACATCGGGATTACTGGTGGTAGCCAAAACTCCATACGCAAAGACAGAATTGGGTAAACAGTTTTTCAACAAAACTACTCAACGCACCTATCAAGCGCTGGTTTGGGGCGTTCCAAATTCCCCTACAGGAAGGATAGAGAGCCAGATAACCAGAAACCCAAAAGACAGATTGCAGATGGCTGTTTCTTTCGACCCGGAAGTGGGCAAACACGCCGTTACTCACTACACTATGTTAGAGAACTACAGCTACACTTCGCTTATAGAGTGCAGACTTGAAACGGGCAGAACTCACCAGATAAGAGTTCACATGAAACATTTGGGACACCCGTTATTCAACGACGAACGCTACGGAGGCGATATAGTTCTAAAGGGAACTACTTTCAGTCGCTACAGACAGTTTATACAGCACTGTTTTGATACTTGTCCCAGACAGGCACTGCACGCAAAGACTTTAGGTTTTGTGCATCCTGTTACCGGTGAACAGATGTCTTTCGATTCTGAACTGCCCACAGATATGAAACAGTTGGTAGAGGGCTGGCGCGAATACATAAATACAATGGACTAATAAATTCATAATATAGATATGAAACGTAACATAGCGGTTATAGCAGGAGGTAATTCAAGTGAAAGAGAGGTCTCTTTAAGAAGTGCAAACACAGTTCTTGAACATTTGGATAAGGAACTATACAATCCATATTTGGTAGAAATAAAAGGTAATTCAATGACTGTAATTACCAATGGAACAAATACTCCTGTAGATCTGAATGATTTTAGTTTTTCAAAAGATGGAGAAAAGGTAAAATTTGAATATGCCTACATAATTATTCATGGCACTCCGGGTGAAAATGGTATTTTAGAAGGTTATCTGAAAATGCTTGACATTCCCCACTCTACTTGCGGTGTTTTGGCATCGGCTTTAACTTTCAACAAGTTTATGCTGAATCAGTTCTTAAAGAGTTTTGGCATACGCATAGCAGATTCCATTATGTTACGCAAGGGCGATACCATAACAGCTGCCGACGTGGTAGAAAAGATTGGGTTACCCTGTTTTATCAAACCATCTGACGGCGGTTCAAGTTTTGGCACAACAAAGGTAAAAGAGCCTGAACAGATAGAAGAGGCTATAGCAGCCGCTTTTAACGAAAGCGATGAGATAATGATTGAATCGTTCATGCAGGGCACAGAGGTTACAAACGGCTACTATAAAACCAAACAGAGAGAGGTTATGCTGCCTATTACCGAAGTTGTTCCTAAAAGAGATTTCTTTGATTACGAAGCCAAATACAATGGTGCAGTAGAAGAGATTACCCCTGCGCGTATTCCGGACGAACTACGTGACAGAATACAGATGCTTACTGCAGCCATATACAAAATAGTGGGTTGCAACGGTATTATAAGAAACGATTACATTATAACAGAAGACAATAAGATTAATCTGTTAGAGATAAATACTATTCCGGGTATGACCGAAACAAGTTTTATTCCTCAGCAGATACGTGCAGCCGGAATGACTGTAAAAGAGGTGCTGACAGAGATTATTGAAAACAGTTTCAACTAATAAACAAGATAGAAGATGTTGCAGATTCCGGCAGAATTTGAACAGATGCGTTCTTACGAAGATAACGAAGTTCAGCAGGCCATAGATTCTCTTTTGAATGACAGAGCGTTCAAAAAGATTATAAAAGGTATGCTTAAGGTGTCGCCTATCTGGTTACTAAAAGCATACACAAAAAACATTAAGAGCATTCATGAATTTCAGGTAAAGTTGGTGTATCCTTTTGTAAGGTTTTTAAGAAATCATAAAACAGACGGACTATCTTCCAACATATCATCTTTACCGGAAGGCAGAGAAGATTTTCTATTTTTATCGAACCATAGAGATATAGTCCTGGATTCTGCTTTTTTAGATTTTCTATTGGTAAGCAACAAACGCAAAACCGTAGAAATAGGTATAGGTAACAACCTGCTTATCTATCCTTGGATTAAAACTTTGGTGCGTCTTAACAGAAGTTTCATAGTAAACAGATCGGCTTCCAGAACAGAGCTTATGCAGTCATCGCAACAGTTATCAGATTACATCCGCTTTGTTATAGAGGGTAAAAAGAGTTCGTTATGGCTTGCACAACGCGAAGGCAGAGCAAAGGATTCCAATGACAGGACTCAAAGCAGTGTTCTAAAAATGTTGCTGATGTCTGGCGAAGGCACTATAGCAGAAAAGATAAAATCTCTGCATATTACACCATTGACTATAAGCTACGAATTCGACCCTTGCGATTACCTGAAAGCAGAGGAGTTCCAGCAGAAACGCGATAATCCTGCATACAGAAAGAGCAAACAGGCCGACCTTACCAATATGAAGGTGGGTATTTTTGGCTATAAAGGTCACGTTCATTATGAAATTATGCCGGAACTGGCTACAGAACTTGATGCCATAGACAATACTCTGAACAGAAATCAGTATTTGGAACAGTTGACCGCCATTATAGACAACAAGATATTTAGCGGTTACAAAATTTATCCATGCAACTATATTGCCCTGGACATGCTGAACGGCAATAACGATATGTGCAGTAACTATACTGCCAAAGACAAAAAGAGGTTTGAAAAGTATTTGAAAGGTCAGTTGGCAAAAATATCTCTTGAGAATCCGGATTATGATTTCTTACGTCATAAGATGTTAGAGATGTATGCCAATCCGTTAATAAACAAACTAAGCACTCTGAATAATGAATAAAGTTCTAACCATACTGTTATCTGTACTATCTCTGTTTGCCACTATTTCTTGTAGCAAAGAGCTTGATGTAACCGAAAACATTATTACCGGATTTGTTACTCTTTGGACCGATTCCAACGGCAATATTTCCGTTTTGGAAGACGATTTTGGCAAACGCTTTATGGTTGATGACAGAGACGGAACCAAAGAACCTGCCGATACTGTATTGCGTGTTATATCTATGTATATTGTAAATGCCGATTCTACCACTGCAACAGTTTTAGAAACTATAAATATACTATCAAACAGAGCTACAGATATTTGCGAATGTGAAAACAGAGAGATAAAACAAGATCCTGTTAAGGTACAGAGTGTATGGTTAAGCGGCGGTTATATGAACGCTGTCATTCTAATTTCTGTGCATCATACTCCCCACTCTCTCTTTATGATTGCAGATAAAAAGGATAATGGCGTGGATTTTATTCTATATCACGACCGTAACAATGACCCTATAGGTTCTACAAAAAATGCCTATTTTTCCGTTCCATTAGATGGATACGATTTACAAAAAGGCGACTCCATAACCTTTAGTTGCAAAGGAGATGGAGCCGACTATCACTATGCTTTTGAACTGTAATAACTCTATTACAGATTTTCAAGTATCTTCTTAAGTACTACTGTTGCCGATATTTCTCTATTGGCAGCTTCCGGTATTACCAGTGAACGGGGGCCTTCTATAACATCGTCAGTTACTATCATATTTCTGCGAACAGGAAGACAGTGCATAAAGTAGGCATTATCGGTTACAGCCATCTGTCTGCTGCTTACAGTCCAATCCATATCCTTGCTTAATATCTGTCCGTAATTTTCCGGCGATGCTGCAGACCAGTTTTTTGCATAGATAAAATCTGCACCTTCAAAGGCTTTCATCTGGTCATATTCAATGGTTGCACCTTTTGTAAAACGTTCATCAAGTTCATAACCTTCAGGGTGTGTTATAACTACATCGTAACCCACAGCCACCATCCATTGTGCAAATGAATTTGGTACTGCCTGTGGCAATGCTTTTGGGTGTGGTGCCCATGTAAGAACCACCTTTGGACGTTCTTTGGTTTTATGCTCTTCTATTGTTATCCAGTCTGCAAAACTCTGCAATGGATGTCCTGTTGCTGCCTCCATAGAGAAGACAGGACGGCCTGAATACTGTATAAACTGAGTGATTATCTTTTCACTGTAATCGTCTTCGCGACTTTCAAAACGGGCAAATGAACGTACACCTATTACATCGCAATAGCAACCCATTACAGGTATTGCTTCAAGCAGATGTTCAGATTTATCGCCATCCATTATCACTCCGCGTTCTGTTTCTAACTTCCAGGCTCCCTGATTTACATCCAGCACTATTACGTTCATACCCAGATTCATTGCGGCCTTTTGGGTGCTTAAACGTGTGCGCAAACTGGAGTTGAAGAATACCATAAGCAGTGTTTTATTTCTGCCTAACTCTACATATTTTGTTCTGTCTTTTTTTATCTCAAGTGCTTCTTGCAGGGCAAGATGCAAATCACCAAGATCGTGTACGTTTGTAAAGTGTCTCATTATTTTATTATCGGTTTAATTTCTTGTCTGTCCTTCGCCCTCTATAAGCCATTTATAGGTGGTAAGCTCTGCTAGTCCCATTGGTCCGCGAGCGTGTAGTTTCTGTGTACTGATACCTATCTCTGCGCCCAATCCAAACTGCGCTCCATCAGTAAATGCTGTAGAAACGTTCACATATACGCAGGCTGCATCTATGCACTGCTGGAACATTTTGGCATTCGCACTATTCTCTGTTACTATACATTCGCTATGGTGCGATGTATATTTTCTGATGTGTTCAAGTGCTTCGTCAAATGACTCTACACATTTTACAGACATTCTGTGCGACAGATACTCTTTACCAAAGCTATCGGCTGTGGCTTTTTCAAGCAGCTGTGCCGGATATGCGCCCTGCAGTATGCTGTACGATGCTTCATCTGCCTCTATTACTACATCTTTTTCCTGCAATCTATTGCATATAGCTGGCAAATCCTGAAATCTCTCTTTATGTATCACCAAAGAGTCTAACGCATTACATACGCTTACTCTGCGGGTCTTTGCATTGAAGACTATTGCTGCACCTTTTTCTATGTCGCCATCTTTATCAAAGTAGGTATGACATACACCTGCACCTGTCTCTATAACCGGGACAAGAGAATTTTCGCGTACAGATTTTATTAGTCGCGCGCTTCCGCGAGGTATAAGCAGATCTACTTTGCCTACTGCACGCATAAGTTCTTGCGCTGCTTCGTGTCCGGCAGGCAACAGATCTACCACATACTGATTTATACCTATGCCGTTCAACACTCTGTGTATAAGTTCTACTATTGCTTTGTTTGAATTGTAAGCATCGCTACCGCCCTTCAACACGCAGGCATTACGAGATTTCAGGCACAATGAGAAGACATCGAAACTTACATTTGGACGTGCTTCGTATATTACTCCTATTACTCCAAATGGCACGCGGACACGTTTTAGTTTCATACCGTTTGGACGCACACGTTCATCTATCAGTTCTCCTACAGGCTGTGGCAGTTCTGCCACTTTTCTCATATCGCCGGCTATGCCTTCCAGTCTTTCTGTGGTAAGAAGCAGACGGTCATACATTGGGTTCGATTTTTCCATTGCAGCCAAATCGAGAGCATTGGCACGCAACAGTTCATCGGCATTGGTCATAATGGCATCGGCTACTGCATACAGTGCTTCGTTTATCTTCTCTTCTTGCAGCAACGGGAGTCTGTATGCGGCATCGCCTATGCGCTGTAATATATTGTCTATCATTTTTTTCTGTTTTTAGGTGTTAAGAAACGTGTGCAAACGGCTGTTTCCGGATTCAGCACTACATCTAACAATATGTTTTGACGAGTGCCGTTGGCTATTCTTACCTCAATTCCGTTTTTAGCCACAGATTTTGCGGTTTTCATTTTGGTCATCATTCCGCCACGACCGTATTTTGATTTGCTGTTGCTTACACACTGTGAATAATCTTCTTCTGCCTGAACAGTGCGTATCAGTTCAGATTCGGGATCTTCCGGATTTCCTGTGAATACGCCATCTACGTTGCTAAGAATCACCAAAAGTTCTGCCTTCATCATCTGTGCCACCAGTCCTGAAAGTTCATCGTTATCGGTAAACATCAGCTCTTTTACAGATACTGTATCGTTTTCATTAATTACAGGAACTATTCTGTTTTTAAGCATTGCACCCATACAACGTTTCTGGTTCAGTTGCAGTGTTTGATCTACAAAATTTTCTTTTGTGGTAAGTATCTGACCTACAGTAATATCGTATTCTTGAAAAAAGTTATAGTAGTGTTCTATAAGCTTTGCCTGACCTACTGCGGCAAACAACTGACGCCCTGTTACGCTATCATCGTTTTTTAGATGTGGCAATGCACCTCTACCCGATGCCACCGCACCGGACGATATAAGCATTACCTCTATTCCACGTTTATGCAAATCGGCTATCTGATCCACCAAAGCCGCCATTCTGGCTATATCTAATCTTCCGTCGGCACGTGTCAACACATTACTGCCTACCTTTACTGCTACTCTTTTAGGCGTTTTCATTTGCAAGTATCTCTTTTGCTTTATCTTCATTTTCTGCATTCACCAACACGCTTACATTACCGGATGTTATGGTGTATGTAGAAAGTATTGCACTCATTGAATTGTTCATTATCATGGCAGGAATGCCCTCCGATTCTAATCTGCCTTTAACTATCTCTGCTTCAAAAGCCTCCCCTTTAAAAACACACTTCAGATCTTTATTTTCGCTCATAATAACAAAGAATTTGCGTTGTTCCTATTTATTTGTGCGAAGATACAACAAAGAAACGAAAGCTACCACCTGTTGGTTAAATAATCCTATATTTTGGGTGTATTTAGCCGTTTCTTCATGTTTGCAGGGTTCAGTGTTTTACTTTTTTTAGGAATATTCCCCTATATTTGTAGGAAATCTCCCCTTGTTTATAGCAATTACCAATTTTATTTTTGCAGTGGATTTTTATATACATTACTTTTGTACAACAACTATATTTATACAAAAAAATGAGGAGAACATTTACCATACTTTTGGTTCTGTTATTCTGCATAAGCAATGCAGTAGCCCAAAACACGGAATCGGATACGTTAAGATTCGATGACGGTTCTTGGTATGTAGGAGGTATTGCAGATTCTCTGTTCAACGGACAAGGTACAATGAAATATAGCGACGGAACTATCTATTCCGGTGAATGGAAAGATGGTCTGTGGAACGGCAAGGGTAACTTGCGTTTCCCTGATGGCGACTACTATAGCGGTTCTTTCAAAGACCACAAAATGAGCGGCGAAGGTGTGTATAAATATGCAAATGGAGCTGAATACAATGGACATTGGGAAAACGGCATGTTCAATGGCGTAGGTACTCTTATGTACGAAGATGGAGGTTATTATGCCGGTGAATGGAAAGACGATATGCGACATGGCGCAGGTGTACTATTGTCAAAACAAGATACTACTCTCTACAAAGGATACTTTGAAAATGACATATACATAGGCAAAGTCAAGAACCAGGAGATGGCCGATTCTATTGCTGCCGCCCAGGCTTCTCAAGACTACAGTTATTACGAAGTGCCCGAATACGATGTGCTCTGTATGGGTATATCCATAGGTAGCAAAGATATGTTGGTACTGGATATATCGGCAGGTAACGGATATACGTTTTGGGGTGTAACCCTTAGTGCCAATATAGGCAAAAGAACTTTTGGAATACCTACCGATCCTTACAGAGGAAAAGATGGGGTGGTTGTTGAAGACGATGAATATCCCACAGTAATTGGTTGGGATGAATTTCCTGACGAGGAGTTTACAGAGGGGGTATATAATGGTTACAATGTACTTTTTAACTTTGGGTGGTTTTTGGATGATTTCGTTCAGTTTGGCGTGAATTTAGGTTTAGGCATAAACACTGCATACAAAAACTGTTTGGCTTCTGAATCGGGTCCTTTTGAACGCAACAAGCGATACTACAAAACCAGATTTGACAGTGTATTTATGAACTATGGTACATTTATCAGATACAACATAGGTTTCACTGACAGTGTCTTTTACAATCTTATAGTAGGTCTGAATAAAGCAGAAGGTCTCTACGCCGGTATCGGCATCCAATTCTAACTGTCCCGTCAGGTCTCCAGACCTGCCGTAACTAAAAAAAGGAATCACCTCCACCCACCGCAACGTCCACGAGCTCAAATCCCAAGGCAAATCCACCAGAGAAAAAGCAGCCCACATCGACCTCACCGACTGGATCCTGCAATTTATGGAAGATAATAATAACTAAATTGCCACAAAACCACTATATTTGCTCGAACAAAATGAAGATATCTATGAAATATGCAACGACTTTAGATGAGCAGGTTGAAAAATTGAAAAACAGAGGACTGGTCATCAATGATGAGAAGAAGGCTAAAGAAGTGCTTCTTGACATAGGATACTATCGATTTGGAGCATATCTGTTCCCATTTGAAAAGAAATATCCGAGCAAAAAGAACAGAGATCACATTTACAAGGATGGAACAAACTTCCTTGACGCATTAGATCTGTACTATTTCGACTGTGACCTTAGAAGGTTGCTGATGAAATACCTCACCCGCATAGAGGTAAACATCAGGACATATATCACATATCATGTGTCAAACCTATACAAGACAAAGCCGTGTTGGTTCATCAGCCACGCTGTAATGAAACCAAGTTATGTAAATAGTTTCTACACAACTGTGTACGGAACGAAAGCATTTCAAGACAATCCGACCATCATAGAACATCACAAGAAGTATCCGATGGATCGATATGCTCCAGCATGGAAGACAATAGAGCTGATGACAATTGGGAATATTCAGTCTCTTTACAACAATCTCAAAAAGCCTGATGTGCAAGCTGATATAGCCCTTCATTACGGCGTTGCAAAAATAGGTATCTTCCAGAGCTATTTTGAAACCATCCGTAAAGCAAGAAATATGTGCGCTCATGGCAATGTCCTGTTTGACACAAAACTGCCCCAGAGATTACCACATGGTCCAGCCGGAAATCTGACACAACCGAATAACTCTAACATCATAGGTATAATTGCAGTAATCCAGTACGTCATCAAGCAGATATCAATCCATAGGCATCAAGAAATGTGCGCCGAAATTGAAGAGCTTCTCAAGAAAGTAAAGAACAAAAAAGTTAGAGAAATCTTGGCAAAAGTTTCTGGATTTGAAACATTTTAACATGATTATTATATAATTATTGGAAAATAATTTCTACCTTCGCATTCGCAAAGTGCCCGTGATGTCTACTATCGCTTCACGCTGCACTATAAAAAGGAGAATTTGGTCGCTGAGAGAAATCTCGGCGACTTTTTTATTACCTTCGCCCCCAGAAATCCCCGAGCTGTCGCCCCAACGACATGAAGATGTCCTATTTTGTGACGCATTTATATAGGTCTCCAGACCTGCCGTAGCAATAATATGTTACAATATGGCAGTTATACTAAATGGGCAATGAGTTCTTCGCGATTGCCGGGGAGCATATCAATGACAGGAATCTCTATCATAGTGTAGCATCCCGGTTTCTGAAGCATAGATGCTCTTGCTACATTTACCAGAACCTGAGCAGTAAGCGCAGGATTGTTTATCTTCATATTAAATGAGAAGAGCTGATTTTGAGTTTTGCCCGAAACACCTTTGCGGGTTAGCTCTACTCCATGTCCCATATCTTTCAGTTCATCTACACTCTCTACCTGCATAACGTGAGTTTCATCATTCACAAAATATGGGTCTGCTTTGATTGCTGCAGCAACGTCTTCAAACTTATAGCCATCTAACAGCTCTATATAAACCATTCTGCGATGTATTCCTGTTCCTACAGGTATGGTCATAGAAAGTGCATTCTTTACGCCATCAATAGCTTTTACGGCTACGGTGTGTCCCATAGACATACCCGGACCAAAATTGGTATAGCTTATTCCTTTTGGGGCCATACTCTGCATAAGAGCACGTACTATAGAGTCGCTTCCCGGATCCCATCCTGCCGATATAACTGCCACCTGACCACATTCCTTTGCTATTTTGTCTATTCTGGAACGGGTCTCCACTATCAAAGAGTGAATATCAAAGCTATCTACTGTATTGATGCCTAAAGGCAATATCTGAGCTGCATACTTTTCTGCGCTACGGCTGGGAACTGCAAGTATTGCCACATCCGGTTTTGGCAAATCCTGTATATCCTTAACTACTTTATATTCGTTCAGTTCTGCAGGTTTATCGGCATCTCCGTTTCTGCGTACTATACCTACAATCTCAAAATCGGGTGCGCTCTGGAGTGCCTCTAAAACATACTGACCAATGTTTCCATAGCCTACTATGGCTGCCTTAATCTTATTCATCTTTTAATATTTTTGTTTTTCAAAGTGCGAAATTACAACAAGCAGATGAAAAATTATACAAAAGGATTGTATTTTTTTACGATATTGGTATCTATTTACATTTTTTTTGTCTTTATACAATAAAGCAGCCATACTGCCGTTATTAATTTATATTTATATAAAAGAGAGTATGATAAACTACATAAAGGGCACTATTGCCGAAATTACACCTACCTACGCAGTCTTAGAGACCAATTCAGGTATTGGTTTTATGCTGAACATATCACTGAACACTTTTTCTGCCATTCAGGAGAGAAAAGAGTGCAAACTTTATGTTTACGAAGCTATAAGAGAAGATGCTTATAACCTTTTTGGTTTTGCCGACAAACAGGAGAGAGATCTGTTCCTTCAACTTATATCGGTATCGGGTATAGGCGGTAACAGTGCTATTATGATATTATCGGCCTTTTCTCCTGCCGAACTAATTGAGATTATTGGCAGCGGAAACGATGCTCTTCTTAAGAAGGTTAAAGGTATTGGTGCAAAAACAGCACAACGTATCATAGTAGATTTGCACGACAAGGTTGCAAAAGGTGCAGCAAATACAGAGATTCTGAACATAGGTACAAATTCGCAAGCGGGACAAACTGTAGAGGAATCGGTAGCAGCACTTGTTATGTTAGGCTTTCCACAGGCTGCATCGCAAAAAGTTGTTCAGGCTATTGTTAAAGAGCAACCAAACATATCTGTGGAGGGCGCTATCAAAGAGGCTTTGAAACGTATCTAATCTTAATTTGTATTCAATGGCATTAAAGAGATTTGTTCTGATATTAACCATACTGTTAGGCTCCTGTTTATGCGGGAGCTTAGGTGTGTTATATGGACAAAGCTCAGAGACAGAGCCACAAGACACCATTCAGAATGCCCGCTTTAAGGTTAGCAAGACTGTTCCGGAGGAATCGGAAGATCTGAACAAAAATTATTCTGCCGATTTGCGTACACCGGAAAACATTCAGAATGTTACTGAATACGATGAAGAGGCCGACATTTACAAAGTGGGAGTTAAGCTTGGCGACAACTATCTTACTACCCCTTTCCTGATGACCCAGCCTGAATACAACAAATGGAGCATGCAACGCTCTATGCAGTCTTACTTCCGCACTAAGAACGAAGAGGAATTTGCAAATAACGGCACAAACAAGTTCGATTTTACCGATATGAAGTTCGATCTTGGCCCTGCCGAAAAGATATTTGGTCCGGGAGGTGTTCAGATAAGAACAAATGGTTCTGCTGCCATAAAGTTTGGTGTAAACAGGAGCAAGGTGGATAATCCATCGTTATCGGTTCAAAACAGAAAGACAGGTGGTTTTGATTTTGACGAACAGATAAATCTGAGTATCAATGCCAAAGTGGGAGATAAAATAAACATGGATCTGAACTATAACACAGAGACCACTTTCGATTTTGACACCAGAAAGATAAAACTGCGTTACGAAGGTAAAGAGGATGAGATTATTCGTCTGCTTGAAGCAGGTAATGTAAGCTTCCCCACAAATTCATCACTTATTCAGGGAGCTACATCGCTCTTTGGTATTCGTGCCGACCTTCAATTTGGCAAGTTGTCATTGCAAACCGTTTTGTCACAAAAGAACTCCACATCCACCTCTGTAAGTTCAGAGGGTGGAGAACAGCTTACCGACTTTGAGATTAATGCAAGCGATTACGATGAAAACAGGCATTTCTTTTTAGGACACTTCTTCCGCGATAATTACGATAAGAATATGGCAATGCTTCCCAGCATAGTTTCAGGGGTTAAGATTACCCGCATTGAGCTATGGGTTACAAATAAACGCAGTAGCTATGAAAGCCCCAGAAACATTATTGCTTTTACAGATTTGGGAGAATCTGAACATATTAGCAATGCCATCTGGAGCAGTACAGGAGGCCCCGCCACAGACAACAATGCCAACGACCTTTACCGACGTATAGCAAACGACTATCCGCAGGCACGCGATATAGATAATGTGGCTACTACGTTGGGTGGTTTCCTAATGGGTAGCACAGACTACGAAAAGATTTCTAATGCCCGCAAGCTTTCTGAATCTGAATATACTCTGAACAGCAGTTTGGGTTACATTTCGCTTAGAAACGCTCTTAGCTCTGACGAAGTTCTGGCGGTAGCCTTTGAATATACCTACGGAGGCAAAAGCTATCAGGTAGGTGAATTCTCTTCAGATATAACAGATTCCGGCAACGCCCTGTACGTTAAGTTGCTTAAATCAAATTCAAATGTTCCGGGCAGTGGTACCTGGGATCTGATGATGAAGAATATCTATTCATTGGGTAGTGGTTCAGTAAGCAGCAACAAATTCAAACTGAACATCTACTACGCAAGCGACAGCACAGGCAGCTATATCACCTATCTGCCGGAGGCATCGTTAAAGAGTACCAATCTGCTACAGATGATGAATCTGGACCGTTTGGACGACAATCAGTCTGCACATCCTAATGGTCGTTTTGACTTTATTGAAGGTTATACGGTATTGGCATCATCGGGAAAAATCATCTTCCCGGTTGTAGAACCGTTTGGTGAGCATCTGCGTAAGAGTATCAACAACAGTAGTTTGGCAAGCAAATATGTATTCCAGGAGCTATACGATTCCACTAAAGTGGTGGCACAACGTATGGCAGAAAAGGATAAGTTCCTGCTTATGGGACAACATTCCGGTTCATCCAATAGTATCATCTATTTAGGGGCTGGCAATATTCCTCGTGGTTCGGTACGTGTAACTGCCGGTGGTGTAGAACTGGTGGAGAATAGCGATTATATTCTGGACTACAGCATGGGTACTGTTACCATTATAAACCAAAACATTATTGATGCCGGCACAAAGGTTGATGTTCAGTTAGAGAGCAACACCGAATTCAGCATGCAGCGAAAGACTATGGCAGGTGTGAATTGGGCATACGATTTCAATCGCGACTTTAAGATAGGCGGTACGCTGATGCACCTGAATGAACGTCCGTTAACCAGTAAGGTTACTATGGGTGACGAACCATTGGTAAACACAATGTTTGGTTTTAACGTAAACTACAAACGCGAAAGCCAGGCACTTACAAACTTGATAGACCTTATTCCGTTTGTCAATGCCACACAACCATCCCAGATTAATTTCTCTGCAGAGATGGCTCATCTTATATCGGAAGTATCAGATAAAGTTCAGGGCAGTTCATCATACATAGACGATTTTGAAGCAGCAGAGAGTGGTATAGATATAAGCCGTCCTTCTGCCTGGTCGCTGGCAGCCGTTCCTACAGGTATGCCGGGATATGGCAAGACTGGCAGTGTAGAGGCCGGTTACAACAGAGCTTTGATTAACTGGTTCACTATAGACCCGCTCTTTACCAGAAGAAATTCCATGCTTACTCCTTCACATATCAAGAGTGATTTGGACCAGTTGTCTAACCACTATGTAAGAGAGGTGTATGAACGTGAATTGTACCCTAACAAGGAATCTACATCCAGTGAATCTACCACCTTATCCATATTAAACCTGGCATACTATCCGCAAGAACGTGGTCCGTATAACCTTAATCCTAATCTGGATGGAAATGGTCATCTGCCTAATCCGTCTCAGAATTGGGCAGGTATTATGCGCAGTCTCAGCACTACCGATTTTGAAACTGCCAACATAGAATATATAGAATTCTGGATGCTGGATCCGTTTATCTACAACCAGAATGCCATGGGTGGAGATATGTATATAAATCTGGGCGAAGTATCGGAAGATATTCTGTTAGACGGAAAGAAGTATTTTGAAAATGGTATTCCTGTTAATAACGATGCCACACAATATTCTGAAACAGTTTGGGGTAAAGTGCCAACAACCACAAGTCTGGTATATGCTTTCGATAACAGCAATGCAGACAGCCGTCGTAAACAGGATGTTGGTTTGAATGGTCTGAGTTCAGAAGAAGAGCGTAAATATTCTACATACGCAACCTATTTGGAGCAGATTAAAGGACGTGTGCCTGCAAATATATATAGTGCATTTGAACAAGATCCTGCCGGCGACAACTTCCACCATTATCGTGGTACAGATTACGACAATAATCAGGTATCTATTTTAGACAGATATAAGCGTTACAATGGTACAGAAGGCAACTCTCCAAATTCAGAAGATACAGACGAACGCTTTGATCAATCTTCTCGTACCACTCCCGATATTGAAGATGCCAACCAGGATTATACTCTGGATGAATATGAAAAGTTCTTCCAGTACCGCATTTCACTGCGTCCGTCCGATTTGCAGGTGGGACGTAACTACATAGCCGACAAACGCGAGGTTAAAATTAAACTGCGTAACGGAAATATGGAGACTGTAAATTGGTACTGTTTCAGAATCCCTGTAGATGAATACGAAAAGGCTGTAGGCGGAATACGCGATTTCAGTTCTATAAGATTTATGCGTATCTATCTGACAAACTTTACAGACGAAACTCATATACGTTTTGGCTCACTGGAACTGATGACCAGCCAATGGAGAAACTACGAACAGCCTATTGCAAGCAGTTCCAACAAGACTCCTGTTATTTCCGGTTCGTTTACTGCTACATCGGTAAACATAGAAGAGAATGGAGACCGTACACCTGTAAACTATGTTGTTCCCCCCGGAATAACACGTATTCTTGACCCACAGCAGGCACAGCTTATCCAAGACAACGAACAGGCTATGAGTATTAAGGTTACAAATCTTGAAGCCGGCGAAGCCCGTGGTATATACAAGAAGAGCGCTTTGGATTTGCGTAAATATCAACGTATTCAGATGTTCTCACATTTGGAAGCTCCTATTAACGATGGTCAGATGTTGGAAGATGGCGATATGTCTGTATTCATTCGCTTGGGTTCTGACTATACAGGAAACTACTATGAGTACGAAATTCCTCTTACCATTACAGAGCATGGTTACTATAACAACGACAACGAAGGTGACCGTCGCATGGTATGGCCTAACAGGAATATGCTGGATATATCGTTCGATGTGCTGACTGCCGTAAAGAATAACAGAAACCGTTTAAAGAACAGCGGTAGCAGCGAAGTTTCACAGAGCACACTTTATAGTGAATACGATCCTGAAAATCCGGAGAACAAAATCAGCATTATAGGTAATCCGTCAATAGGAAATGTAAGGGCTATAATGATTGGTATCAGAAATAATTCGCTCACCACAAAATCGGCAGAATTGTGGGTTAACGAATTGCGCCTGGTAGGTTTTGAGAGTCGCGGAGGTTCTGCGGCCCGTGCCAATATGTCTATGAAACTTTCCGACATAGGTAATGTAGATTTTGCAGGTCAGATGAGTACTGCAGGATATGGAGGTTTGGAACAGGGTATTAGTCAAAGAAGTATGGAAGATTTCTACAAGTACTCTATGACCACAAGTTTCGACATAGGACGTTTCCTGCCTGAACAGGCTAAAGTTTCTCTGCCTATCTACTATTCATACACTAAAGAGAATGTATCGCCTTACTATAGTCCTTACGACACTGACCTTATTTTAGATGATGTTATAGATTCTTATTCCGACAGGAGATCACAAGATTCCATACGTAGCATTACACAAGATGTTACCGTACAGAAGAACTTTAGTATTTCTAATGCAAGAATAGATATAAGTGGTGAAAAGCCCATGCCTTACGATCCGGCTAACTTTAGCGCAAGTTTCTCCAGTTCTGTGCAGGAGAACAGCGCCAGCACCATAGTGTATGAAAATGACAAGAGTTGGAAGGCTAACCTAACCTACTCATATTCTCCTACCATACAGGGTTGGAAACCATTCTCGTTTATCAGATACCAATCTAACTGGCTAACCATTTTGAAAGATATGACCATAAACTTTGTACCACAGAGTTTCAGTTTTAACACCAATCTGGTTAGAAATTACCACGAGCTACAGGAGCGCGATCTGGAATCTATGAGTGGCAGTAACGATATTCCAGCGCTTTTCTCACAACAGTTCTATTGGGACAGAGATATGACTCTGCGTTGGGACCCGCTTCGCGATTTGCGTATGTCATTCACAGCCAAAACACAAGCAGAGATTGAAGAGCCTTATATGATAGTCAATAAAGATTTGTATCCCGATGAATATGCGCTTTGGAAAGATTCTGTAAAGGCCAGCCTGTCACGTATGGGCAGACCACTTGATTACCAGCAGACCTTCCAGGCATCGTATCAGATACCTCTTAGCAAACTGCCTGTCCTATCGTGGTTCACAAGCGATATTACCTTTAATTCTCAATACAGTTGGGATAGAGGAACTACATACGCAGATGGAACATCGTTTGGTAATATCATCAGCAGCAACAGAACTATATCGTCTAACGGACGTATGAATTTCCAGACACTATATAATAAGGTGCCATATCTAAAGGAGATAAATGATAAATATACCGATAAGGGTAACAGAAAGAAGCCTACTCCAAAAAAGGTAAAAGCTTTCCAGAAGGAGTTTACGCTACTGCCCGATTCTACATTTACCATTACCCATAATCAAGGTACACTAAAACCAAAGGTTACCTTTACCACAAAAGATGGTACCACTATTAAACTGCGTTACAAACGTGTAGATGCTAACACCATTACGGTTAAATATAAAGATACTCTGAATGTAATGGTAAAAGCTGTATTAGATCCTGATGCTGTTTATAAGACAGAAAGATTCACCTTAAAGGAAGGTTTGGATCTTACCACAAGAGCTGTGATGATGATAAGAAATGCATCGTTCACATACAGGAACACATACAATATGAGTTTACCGGGATTCTTGCCAAATGCATCTATGCTTGGTCAGAATTCAGGAAACGGTATGTTGGCTCCGGGACTTGATTTTGCATTTGGTCTTACAAACAACAGCTATCTGCACAAAGCGCAACACAATAATTGGTTATTGCAGAATGACAGTGTTTCATATTCTGCAGCTTCTTCTGCCGGCGAGAGTTTGCAGATTAAGATGATGCTGGAACCATTTATGAATTTCAGAATAGATGTCAACTCCAGTTGGGAAAAGAGCAACAGCCGTACTATACAGTATATGTATGCAGGTATGCCTGAATCTCAAACAGGTACTTTCAGTATGACTGTGGTTACACTAAGGAGTGCTTTTGAAGGTCATAACCCTGACAATGGCTATAAATCAAAGAGTTTTGAACGTTTTGCAGAAAACATAAATAGAGTTCACGGACGTGTGGAAGAGCAGTATGTAGGTGCTATCTATCCGGAAGGAACTACACTGGCAGGTTCTGTTTACAATCCTGAAAACGGAGGTGTAAACCCCTACTCTGCCGATGTTCTGATTCCTGCATTCCTGGCGGCATATACAGGTAAAGATGCTAACAAGAGTTCTTTGAATCTGTTCCCATCTATCCTCTCTATGATGCCAAACTGGAGTGTTACCTACTCCGGACTTAATCAGATTCCGTTCTTCCAGAAATACTTTAAGAGTTTTAATCTGAAACATTCATATAAGAGCGTATATTCAATGGGTAGTTACAACACCTTTATGAGCTATATGGAGTATATGAACGATTTAGGTTTCATAAACGATATTACTACAGGCAGTCCTATACCAAACAGTATGTTTAACATAGGTTCTGTGTCTATAAATGAATCGTTCGCACCATTGGTTGGTGTGGATATGACCTTTAACAACTCTCTATCGGCAAGATTAGAGTGCAGAAAGACCAGAGTAATCAACTTGAGTACATCGGCTGTACAGGTGGTAGAGACTACATCTGACGATATTACCGCAGGTGCAAGTTACCGTATCAGCAACCTTAAACTGTTTGGCGCACAGCAAGGTACAGGACGTAATAAGGTGAATAATAATCTGAACATGAATCTGGACTTCTCCTATAGAAATCAGAATGCATTGTGTAGAAATATCAAGACTATGGCTACACAGGCCACCAGTGGCAACAGAGCTGTAAAATTAGCGTTCAGCGCCGATTACATTTACAGCAAGATGCTTACTTTGAACTTCTACTACGATTTCCAGAGTAATTTCCCGTTGGTATCAACATCGTCATACCCAACAGCTACACACGACTGCGGTATCACGCTAAAGTTCTCGCTTACTCGCTAACGGTTTCCTGAGTGTTCATCTTGGACTGTGTAAACTGCAAACGTCTAACAGCCTCTTCTTTTATCTTTTTATGATCTTCAAGTTCTGTTATCAGGGTTGATAATTCATATAGTGAAGCTATAGCATCTCTATCGGCAGGTCTCATGCTGTATTTGTATGTTTTACCATCTGCAGCTTTCAATATGACCTGAATATTTCTCTCCTTGTTCATTGCTATAAATGCAGCCACGCCACCATCCTGGCCAAATTTCAGATTACATTTTTCATAGCAGATACCCAAATCTTTGAATTCATAGAAATCGTCAGAAACAGGCGATTCTGCATATACATCACCACATACTACACGTACCGAACGATGGTGCATATAAGACGATGCCGAATATGTGGAAATTATAACCAAACGTCCCAATTCATCTACCTGACCACGCAGATAGTTTACTCCTACATTCTTTTCCGGTACCTGCGAAGCTACTACGTAGAGTCCCAAATCCTGATACTTTTCATCTTTTTCAAATTTGAATCTCTTTTTCAAGGGCTCTATTTTCTCATTACAGGCAGCTATCATACTGTTTTCGTATTCTATTGTACGCAGTTGTTCTGCCTCTTCTACTTGCAGCATCAGCTTAATGCCCTGTTTTCTGGCTTCAAAAGCTTTTGGGAAAAGTATCTTTACACTATCTGTCAACTGTTTTGCTTCGCTATATTTCTCTGCCTGAAAAGCCTGATTTGCTCTATCTATATAACGCTGTGCCTGTTCTTCTACACTCTCGCCACACGCTGTAAATAACAGGGCTAATATCACCAGGAATGAATATTTCTTCATATTGGTCTTCATTTTTATAAATTACTTGCACAAAAGTACTCTATTTTTGATAGTAAAATGGTGTTAATGCACTAATTTTGCAATAAATCTGTTTTATCAATATGAAGTTATACAGCGACGAGGAATTATCACAACTGCTTGACAAAAAGGTTTTCAGAACACTTTCGCAAACAGCAGACCGTTTAGGTTTGGAATGTTATGTTGTGGGAGGATATGTGAGAGACCTGTTTTTAGAACGTCCAAGCAAAGATATCGATGTAGTGGTAGTGGGCAGTGGTTTAGATATGGCCAAGGCTTTTGGCAAGGCATTGGGTAATGCCCACGTCAGTCTGTTTAAGAACTTTGGCACAGCCCAGGTTAAAAAGGGCGACATAGAGGTGGAATTTGTTGGTGCGCGAAAGGAATCGTACAACAGAGATTCACGCAACCCAATTGTAGAAGACGGCACTTTAGAGGACGACCAGAACAGACGCGACTTTACAATAAATGCAATGGCTATCTGTCTTAACGGTAATAGATTTGGAGAACTTGTAGATCCGTTTGACGGAATCTACGATCTACAGGACCGCATCATAAGAACTCCGTTAGATCCGGATATAACCTTCAGTGACGACCCGCTGCGTATGTTGCGTTGCATACGTTTTGCCACACAGCTGAACTTTCAGATAGATTTTGACACATTCCAATCATTGGAAAGGAACAGAGAGCGTATAAAAATTATCAGCAAGGAACGAATTGTAGAAGAGCTTAACAAAATTCTGTTATCGCCAATTCCTTCAAAGGGTTTTATAGAATTAGACAGAAGCGGATTGTTGGAACTGATATTCCCTGAACTTTCAGCTCTGCAAGGTATAGAAACCGTAAACGGACGTGGCCATAAGGATGTATTCTACCACACTCTGGAGGTTCTGGATAATGTTGCCCGCAAAAGCGACAACCTATGGTTGCGTTGGGCAGCCTTGCTACACGACATAGGCAAACCACGCACCAAGCGCTGGGATGCTGCACATGGCTGGATGTTCCATAACCACAATTTAGTGGGTATGAAGATGATACCGAACATTTTTGCAAAGATGAAGATGCCTAAGAACGAAAAGATGAAATACGTTCAGAAGATGGTAGATCTTCACATGCGCCCCATAGCTATAGTAGATGATATTGTGACCGATTCTGCCGTAAGACGTCTGCTGTTTGAAGCCGGCGATGATATAGACGATTTAATGACTCTGTGCGAAGCCGATATCACATCTAAAAACGAGATGAAGAAGAGGCGTCTGCTTGAAAACTTCAGTCTGGTTAGAAAGAAACTTATTGATTTGGAAGAGCGAGACAGAATAAGGAATTTCCAACCGCCTGTTGATGGTATTGAGATAATGGAGACTTTCGGTCTGGGTCCGACTGCTACCGTAGGACAGTTAAAGAGCAGTATCAAAGATGCTATTTTAGAGGGCATTATTCCTAATGAGCACGATGCTGCATTAGCTTTTGTAAAAGAGGAAGCAAAGAAAATGGGTATAGAACCAATTAAATAACCAAATACAATTAACTACATTATGAGATTTTTCAACTACTGCAAAATTGCAATGTTATTTGCTACAACCATCTTATTAGGTTCTTGCAACAAAAAAGTGGTCTTTGGTAAAGTATCTTTAGATAGAATTATCAAAGAACTTACATTAGAAGAGAAAGCCGATCTGTTGGTAGGTACACACGCATTCTGGGGTGATACCATAGATCCGGCTATTCAAGAAGTGAAAGCTTTTCTTCCCGGTTGTGCAGGTACTACCACACCTATTGCACGTTTGGGTATTCCAGGCATTCAGTTACCTGACGGTCCTGCCGGTTTAAGAATCAACCCTACCAGAGAGGGCGATAACAAGACCTACTATTGTACTGCCTATCCTGTAGCTACCATGCTGGCTTCCACATGGAACAAAGAACTGATAGAGGAGGTTGGTACAGCTATAGGTGACGAAGTTAAACAATATGGCGCCGATGTTCTTTTGGCACCGGCACTAAATATTCACAGACATCCGCTGTTAGGACGTACATTTGAATACTTTTCAGAAGATCCTGTAGTTTCCGGTAAGGTGACTGCAGCGCTTGTAAATGGTATTCAGAGCAATGGTGTTGGTGCAACACTTAAACACTTTGCATTCAACAACCAGGAAACAAACCGTAACAATAACGATTCCAGAATGTCAGACCGTACTGCAAGAGAGATCTATCTGAAAGGTTTTGAAATAGCAGTAAAGGAGTCCAACCCATGGGCTATTATGACATCATATAACAGAATCAATGGTGTACACACCGCAGAAAGTTACCCTCTTTTGGAAGGTATTCTACGTGGAGAATGGAAGTACGATGGAACTGTAATGACAGACTGGGGAGGTGGTAAAGATGCTGTTGCAATGGTCAAGGCCGGTAACGACCTGCTTATGCCGGGTAATGCAAGACAGAGACAGGCTATTATTGATGCTGTAAATAATGGTACCCTGGATATTGCCGATGTAGATAGAAACGTAAAACGCGTTCTGCAACTTGTAGAGAAATCGCCTAAATTCTACGGTTATCAGCCTACAAATACTCCTGATATGAAAGCCCATGCAGAGATAGCACGCCAAAGCGCTGCAGAAGGTATGGTTCTGCTAAAAAATGACGATAACGTTTTACCATTTGGCAAAGAGATTAAGAACATTGCTCTTTACGGTATCAGTTCATATAAATTTCTGGCTGTTGGTACAGGTAGCGGTAGCGTAAACTACGAATATGTGGTTAATATGGAGGATGGTCTGTCTGCTGCCGGTTATAAAATTGACCCTGCAATTGCTGCACCATATAGAAAACACGTAGAGACCATCAAACCAAGAAATGCAAACAACTTTATGCAACTTGAAAATGTTGTTATGCCGGAATCACTACTGTCACAACCATTCAAACTGAGAGCTGATGCTATTGCAAACGATATTGCTATTATAACCATAGGTCGCAGTTGTGGCGAAAGCAGCGACCGCGAATATCAGGGCAACTACACACTTACATACGTTGAACTAAAGATGATTGACGATGTTTGTACTGCTTTCCATACAAAAGGTAAAAAGGTGGTTGTGGTTCTGAACATTGGAGCACCTATTGAAACATCAAATTGGAAGAACAAGCCGGATGCAATCCTTTTGGCTGGTCTGCCGGGACAGGTAGGCGGTTATGCTATTGGTGATATTCTGAAAGGTAGTATTACTCCTTCTGGTAAGTTAGTAGATACTTACGTTAATAACTTCAACGATATTCCTACAGGCAAGAATTTCCCTGTTAATCATCAGGAGTTGAATGCTGAGAGCCGTCGTAACAGAAATAATCCAAACAGAGAACCTATCAAGAACTTTGACTACACCGATTATGCAGAAGGTTTGGATGTAGGTTACAGATATTTTGACAAATATCCTGAATTGGTATCATATCCGTTTGGTTACGGTTTGAGTTATACCACTTTTGAATATTCAAATCCTACCATTAAAACAGAAGCCGATTTATTTAAACTTACTGTAACTGTTAAAAACACCGGTAAGTACGCAGGTAAAGAGGCTGTTCAGGTTTATGTAACTGCTCCTGAATCAAAAATGGAAAAGCCGGTTAAGGAGTTGAAGGCTTTTGCTAAGACAAGGGAACTGAAACCGGGTGAAGAAGAGGTTCTTGAATTTACTTTCAAGCAATACGATTTGGCATCTTATAACGAATCTATGGCGGCTTGGGTTACTGAAGCCGGTTATTACCAGGTAAGTTTTGCTGCTTCTGCACAGGACATTCGCCAGACCGCTTCCTTCAACATTGCACAAGAGATAGCCTACCCAACAACCGCGACTCTCCAGTAAGCTAAAATCCACAGCGTTTTATAAATCACAGCGGATCTCCGGATCCGCTGTTTTTCTATTCCCCTAAAACCCTACTCAGTATATCTTCCGGTGTAAAGCTGAGTTTGATTACAGTGGTAAGACCACGTCCCATATCCTTGACCGACGCTCCAAGAAGCCATACTTCGTTATCTATTATCAGATATCTATCATGAACAGATTGCGGAAGCTGAACTCTACAGATAGGAATATATTGCTGATTGTGCTTCTGAAAATCCAACTCTATCTGCTGGCTGTATCGAGTATGAACGGTGCAAGAAACTCCATTTGCTCGTTTATCAAGAAGAAGCAATGTGCGTTCATCCACAAAAGGGTCTATAAGTATCAGTCTTTCTGTTGCAGTACGTACCAGATTACTAACATAGGAATAAGCATCCCATACACAGCCGGCTGAAAAAAGCCGCTCTGTAACAGGTTGCTCTCTGCGAATTAAAAAATCTATCTGCTGTTGGTGTTGCTCAACTTGCTGATGTAGTTGATATAGTTTATCACGCTGCCCTTCTATCTGTTTTGACAGATGATATTCCACCTGTTGAATGGTTGGGTGAACTGCATATCCACGAAGCATATATTGCTTAAGTACACTTGTGGCCCATTGGCGAAAACGTGTTGCATTTATGCTGTTGACGCGATAACCAACTGATACAATCGCATCTAAATTGTAAAACTTTGTTTTGTAAATTTTTCCGTCAGTTGCAGTATATTCCAAAATGGAATAAACTCTTTTCTCGTCTAATTCACCACTCTTAAAAATATTACTCAAATGCTTTGAAATGGCAGGTTGTTTCACTCCGAATAGATCTGCAATCTGTGCCTGCGTGAGCCATACGGTTTCTTCCTCCAGTCTTACTTCAAGACAAATCTTATCATCTGGCTGATAAAGTATAATTTCTCCTTTTTCACCCTCTGTAGGTAATACGTGCTTTTCATTACTTTCACTACTATGTAATAAAGCGTCATTTTCTAAAAAATGTTTGTGTGTATCCATATTGTTATATTTTAAAATCAATACTAATATTGTATACTTTTTTTGGTATTGATACATATAATCACATAAAAAAAGCCCGTAAGGATAGTTCTAACGGGCGCTCGGACTAACAGCTCATATTGCCGAGTACGGGTGCAGTCCGTTTGCTATCCCGTGTATCCTACCGATGCAAAGGTAGACAAAATATTAAAAAAACAATAAACACACTCATCTATTTTCTAAAATTACTAAGCCTTTAATTTAATCTGTACATGGTATGTAGTAAAAGATATTTGTGATTAGCATTTGGACTTATTAACTCTTTGCCCTATTTATAATGATTGTATCTTCTATTCCACATCCCATAGTCCAATATTTATAACCATCGATATATAGATATTGATGACGATATGGTCCCCAATCTTCTAGTACGCCAAAAACACGTTGTGTCCAAACAAAAAGTTCAAACTCTTTATCTGAAAGTTGGCATTAATACTATCTGATATGTTGGTAAACTCTCTATCCGTTAAATCTTCATTTTTGAATGGTATAATATAGTACTACAGAAATAACAAAAAACAGGTACCCATCTTTTGGAATGTTTACTATCTTCTTCCGGAGAGTATTACCCCTATCAGTATCAGTGCCGAACCTACTGCTGCTATAGGGGTAATTTGTTCGTGAAGTATAACGATAGAGCCCACTAAAGTAAAGATAGGGTTCAGATAGACATAGTTGGTCGATGTTACATTACCCAACTTCTCCATCACTTTATTCCATAATACAAAGCATATAAGCGATGCCACTATTCCCAAAAACAGTAGATTGTATATAACCTCGGTCTGCGCAAATGCGTTTGTATCTATCTGTTTCAATTCACCTATTACAAACGGGATGATTGATATCAGCCCCCAGAAGAAGACCTTTCTTGTAGTGAATAATACTCCATATTTTTTGGAATGATGAACCAGAAACATACTGTAGATACTCCAGCATAGCGCTGCCAAAAATGCCAATATATCTCCCTTAGGCGATAGTTCGAATTTATATCCGTTAAATATCATAAGTGCCATTCCTGTCAAGGCAAATATGGTACCTATTACTATCCATACGTTTAGTTTTACATCTTCTAAACCATCGGTAGAACTGAACCTTTTCATTCTTTTTGCTATCAAGGTTAGCAATACGGTCAGAAGCGGTGCACAACATACTATAAACGAAACGTTACATGCCTGAGTATGCATAAGTGCCGTATTTTCTGTATAGAAGTACATAGAACCGCCTGTTATACCCAATAATACAAATATCAGTTCGTCTTTAATATTGTTGGCAATAAGTTTTCTGGTAGTTGCTGACTTTAGACAGAGTAACCAAATGCCTGCGTACGCCATGATAAACCTTATGGTAAAAATAACAGATGGTGTGAGTCCGTTATTAAGCAATACTTTAGTAGAAATGAATGTTGTTCCCCAAAGAGCCACAACAGCCAAAGCCAAAAGATGGAAAAAATATTTATTGTTCTGTTTCATACGGGTTGCAAAATTACTACTATTATTTAGATAACACTCAATTTCTGCGACAGCTATTATCGGGTTGCAAAAATTATGTAATTTTGCAGCCAAATTACAAGATTATATTATGTGGGTAACATTAGCACTGCTTTCAGCCCTATGTTTGGGTTTTTATGATGTTTGCAAAAAAAATGGCGTAAAAGATAATGCTGTCATTCCTGTACTCTGGATGAATACGTTGCTTTGCAGTATTCTTATGCTTCCATTTGTGTTGCTATCAAGATTCACTCCCATACTCAACGACACCCTTTTTCAAGTACCTGCATACGGATGGGACGTTCATCTTCAAGTAGTGCTAAAAGCCGGCATCGTTCTTGCTTCGTGGATATGCGGATATTTTGGTATGAAACATCTGCCTATTACTTTGGTGGGCCCTATCAATGCAACCCGTCCTATTATTGTACTATTGGGAGGTCTGCTGATATTTGGCGAAAGACTGAATATCTACCAATGGATTGGTGTACTTATAGCTATAATTTCATTTTACTTGTTGAGCCGTAGCGGTAAAAAAGAGGGAATAGATTTCAAACACAACAAATGGGTCTTTTTGCTTATCTTATCTACACTGTTTGGAGCTATAAGCGGACTATACGATAAGTATCTGATGGGGCAGCACAACAACATGTTTGTTCAGGCGTGGAGCAACTTCTACCAGGTGGTTTTAATGACAATAGTACTGTTTACTCTATGGTTTCCCAAAAGAAAAACATCTACCCCATTCCGTTGGAAATGGAGCATACTATTTATATCGGTTTTTCTTACCATTGCCGATTACGCATATTTCTACGCCCTTACAGAGAGTGCTTCAATGATTTCCATTGTTTCAATGATAAGACGTAGCAGCGTACTAGTATCATTCCTGTGCGGAGCAATACTGTTCAAGGAGAAAAATTTAAGGAGCAAAGCTTTCGACTTACTCCTGGTACTAATAGGCCTCATCTTCCTGCTTATCGGCTCAATGCAATAAGTTGCTATTATCAGTCTTTAAAGAACTTTTTACCGTCTATTATGTAGATTCCCGATGGAAGAGATTCCATTTCGGTAGCACTACCTACTGCACGTCCATAAACATCGTAAACTACACCATTTGTTGTTTCTTCTACAGGACCTACACCTGTCACAGTTTCATCGTATGTAACGCCGGTAAAGGTCAAATCGTCTATATTAAAACCGTTATGCGATGAATCAAGCCCCCAAACAAATTGCGTAGCTCCCATCTGGAATGGTTCCGATTCATCTGTTGTAGTTGTAGCAGTCTTCCAGTTCTTACCATCCAACGAGTACTCTAATTTAAGAGTAACCTTTGTACTACCACTTACTGAAGCTCTATACCAAACACTTTGGCCTACTGAGACAGACAAATCTATTCCGTTCTGAGTCATCATACTCAGGTTAGTAGCAGATGTCGATTTATACATTCTTATATCTGTTGCCGTTCCGTGATTATATACACTGATGTAATAACCGGCATAGATACCCTGTGTATAACCTTTTGATGAATTACCGGTAACTTTGGTATTTCCTCTTAACAACACACCATTCTTATGCGCTATATTTGAAGCGGTAATCACCTGTCGCCATGTTACACTATAATCTGTTGCCTGACTTGTAAAATTGCTCAAATTGAGCACACCGGTAGCGTGTTTGCTTGAATTAGCAGAGTATATCTTCAACATTTTACTCTTATGACCGCTATTGTCAGTGTAATTAACCACACCTGCTGTTGCACCGTTCAGATAACCCACTTTTACACCTGTAGCCGGCGGAGTTTTTGCTGTTGTTCTGGCAGCGTCAGCTTCAAAATCGTAATGAATTGAACATACTCCCGGGGTAATGGAACCTACCACAGGAATTTCACGTACTATTGTATCTGCTACTATTGTCAGAACTCCTTCGTAATCGCCAATAGGCATTGAGGCATCAAGTTTCACATCTACAGAAGTAGTTTCCGATTTAGCACTTCTTACATCAACAATAAATGCAGCATTATCTATAGTGGCTGTAACAGCGCTGTCTATTCCAGACTTAAGTACCTTTATTGTAGCATATTCAGATTCAGCACCCTGTTGCACAGAAGGAGCTGTTAACGACGATAGTGATAAAGATACCCACTTAGGTGCTTTAGCATCGGCATTAGCTACAGAGATGCAATCCAGCAATACTTGGTTAGGTGAACCCGCAAAACCTATGGTAACAACATTTACACCCTCTTTCAATTCAAAATCTGCATAACTCCATTTCCATGTAGTAGTACTATATGTACGAGCTAATGCCATATTTACAGATGTTGCACCTATTGTAGTCTTTACAGTTACTTTGTTATTTGGTGCCATATAACGCAATCCAATGCTATAAGTTCCGGCTTTATCTACGCAAATAGTATCGCGAACCATTGCCGATGAATTGGTTCCCATAGCCATATATCCCTGTCCGTAGTAATTCTTATATGAACCATAATAGCCATTTGTGGTTATTGACGCGCCACCTTTGTAATCGAAGAATTCACCTTCGTACTGACGTGTACCGGTATATACCGGTGGAGCTGCCGGAACCTGGATATTTGCAGGAGTCCATTCTGTAAGACGATTTTCTGCATTACCGCTACTTTTTATATACAATTCAACCGGTCCGTTATGAGTTACAGCTATCTTAAACACTCCATTTTCGTACTGGCTTGCTACCTTACTTGCCGTATGTTTAGCCCTGTCTTTCCAGGTAAGTTCTGGGATTTCTGATGCACCGTAAATATAAACGGTATCGGTCTGACGAGCATATTCACCACCATTCGACGTTGTACGATAATTGGTCATGTATAGTAATATGCTATCAGTGAATTCTTTCATCACAGCCATTGAATACGGAGCATAATCAAAAGAGATACTTTCCGATGTATTATACAGGAAAGGTATATTACCTTTTGCTCTTTTAGCAGATGTATGTACTGTTCCATTTGTATGTTCATACTGATACGGATTATATGTCATCCAGGTATTTTCAGCATGAGCGGCATAGATATCGCCTGTATATTCTTGTGGAAACAGTTTATTGAATTCTGCCACCTTTGCATCTACCGTTGGCCAACGTTTGCTATATTCCGATTTCTTTACCCCAATAAGTTTCTGTGCTGTTTCATCAAGCAGGCCATATACCTGTGGGAAAGTAGGATAACGTCCGGTCTTCTTCATCCACCATATATTTGTCGCAATAGGATTATCTACTGAACCATCGTAATCCTGACGGTACAATCCATGAAACATTGATGCAGGCGATGTATAATCGTCAAAATTCCCACTATTCAGATCGTTTATAACGCAAATCTTTGTACGGTCTATAACCTCTTCACGTGATAGGATTCTAACAGTACCATCCAATATTTTACGGAATTCGTCAATATTTATATTTACAAACTGTGAAAAGAAATCCCAGTTTCTGCGCGAATAACCATCGGTGGTATTTATACGGTTTGTCTCTTTTGTATCTTGCTGCCATATCAATTCCGGTCCGTCTATAACAGTTTCGCCTGTCAGCATTACGTGCTCCATAATTGGAATTGCTCCCGATGCTGTTACAAATGGTTCAGCATCTTCGTCGGATGTAGCCCAACCACACTGGTCAAAACGTATTCCATACTGACCTGCATATCCGCCCAAGTATGCTCCCAAACAGTTACTCTCAATTTCAAAGAAGCCACGTTTCATAGTATATTTTTCACAACAGATAAAGTTCTCAGGATGATTTGTAAGCTGTTCATTTACTATAGCGTTACGTTTCATATATGCAATAGGCATCATATCGGCAGAATATTCAGCCTGTGTAAAGCTTACTATCAGATAACCGCCATAACGGTTGCAAATCTTTAGAATTTCCCCAAACAGAGCAAGACGTTCCGGAAAGGTAGGAGTACCGTCTTCACCAAATCCCCAGAATTGCTCTGCAAAGTTCCAGCCAATAAAGTTTGGGTATTCATTGAAATATCTTTCGTAGTAAGTAAGATCAAAATCGGAAAAACGACTATGTCCACCCGATGCGCACTGTACCGTACACCAAACATTTTTTGCTGCACAGGCCTTAAGCCATGAATCGCAGACATTCGGACCACTTATACAGACATTGTCCGATGCCGATAATGATATATTGAAGACGCAATAGGGCAATATATCATCCGGAATCAGTTCTATAATTCGTTCAGGATCCGGATAATTCCAGGTATCTATATGAATGAGCCACATAGGTTGCTCCGGTGATATAGGACGACGCAACTCAGCTGCATAAGATGTTCTTGTAAAAATCACAAACAATGACAGAATCACTGTCAGACATATCAATCTTTTCCTCATAATGGTTGGTTTTTTTTATACATCAGCAAAGATATGCTATTTTAGTAATACAAAAAAGGTCTTCACTGCATTAAAGAGTGAAGACCTTTATAGTTTTGTCTATTTTTTTTGAATTATTTAAAGCGCCACCAGTCCAAACGAACATCGCCTTCTGCTTCATCTATACAGATATATAGGTCGTGAACACCCGATGCACCGTTTATCTTTGTTGAGAACTGACGATACTTTTCTACCTTTCCTGTAGATTTGATATTCACAGTTCCTACAACTTCGCCATCAGGAGAATCCAAACGGATAGTCAGTTTTGCGCTACCTGTACCTGCTGCAGATATAGTGTAGTTTTTAGCACCTGCACCAAAATCAACACCACGCAGACGGATATATTCATCTTTATCCAGATGATAGATATACATTTCACGTTTGCCTTCTGAATATGGCATCTTTTCTACAATACCGGTATTATCGAAACCAATCTTTGCAGATTTAAGACCATAACCCCAGTTCATTGTTTCAGCCTCTACACGACGGTATGGGTTGAACAGTTCAAGCTGGACATTCTGTTCCTGATCCAACCATAATGGCAGTTCCTGAATAGTACCATCGGCATTGTACTTCATCTCTGTGAATGATACAGAACGACGTTCGTAATGACGCAATATGTCTATGTTCTTTATGTCGTAGTTCTGTCCAAACAGATATGTATGTCCCTTATAGTCGGCAATACCCGGGTGGTTACCTCTGTTTCTAGGAGTATGATCCATTATATGACCTTTATGTTCCCATGGACCTGTAGGAGACTTACTCATTGCATAGCCAATACCTTCAGGACAACATGTTGAAGCAAATGCCATATAGTAGAAATCGCCACGTTTGTAGCACCAAGGACCCTCCTGATAATCAGGAATACGTGGAAGCTTAACAATATCGCCTACTGTGGAAATCATATCTTCACCCAATTTTACATAATAGGTATTAGGATTACCCCAGTACATATATGCCTGTCCATCGTCATCTATAAAGACTGTAGGATCTATATCTTCCCAATGTTCGCGTTGCCATACCAATGGTTCACCAAGTGGATCTTTAAACGGACCGTATGGAGAATCGGCCACCAATACACCTATACCGTGACCGTGAAGAGGAGCATACAGATAGAACTTTCCATTGCGTTCTACTGTCTGAATAGCCCACGCACCATTATCACGACTACGCCATTCAAAGTCTTTCAATGAAGCTACAGCACCATGTTCTGTCCAGTTAACCATATCGGTTGTAGAATATAGCAACCAATCGTACATAAAGAAACCGGCTGAACTACGCTCATTTTCATCGGCAATATCTTCCGGAGAAGAATCGTGAGAAACATACAGGAAGAGTGTATCACCAACTACCAATGGAGATGGGTCGGCAGTAAATTTGGTCTGAGTAAATGGCATATTGCACTGCTCTACACCACGCATTTCCCACCAGTCAAAATACATCAACTTTGGTCCTTTACGTCCTGTAAAGCAGAAATACAGGTCGTGAATACCGGCAACTTTAGCCTTAACATCTACAACTATAGTCTGCCACTCTTCCCAACCACCTGTTGCAGGAACATTCACAGTAGCCATTACCTGACCCTTTATGCTATCAAGACGAACTTCAATAGTACCGCCACGCAATCCACTTGACACACGTGCTGTAAATGTACGCGGGAACATACGACCAAAATCTACATTACGCAATTTAATATAATCGCCATTGTGAATATCGGTTACATATACACCTATCTTACTATTCTGTTCTGTTGATAAGCCACGAGAATATGCCATAGTTTCAGCCTCTACCTTACGATAAGGATTGAATGTACCTACAGGTTCTACACCCTCTTCGGTAGGCATAATTGTTGGGAATGAACCATCTTCGTTATACTTAAATTCTTCTACAGCCACACTACGTCCGTAGCCACCGCCACCCGGCAATTTTCCTGTATGATAGAAGAAATAGCTATGACCTTTGTAGTCTGCTACACCTGCATGGTTTGTAAATGAACCTGTATTTGCCTGAGGCATAATCTGACCTGCGTAAGTCCAAGGTCCTAATGGATTTGTTGCTGTGCTGTACGAAATATGTTCAGGTATTCCGCCTGCTGCATAAATCAACTGATATGTATCACCACGTTTGGTAAGCCAAGGTCCCTCAGTATAACTGTCTTTATACTGTTTTCCACGTTCTCTGTTCTTTGGAGAACCAAAAGCTTCTTCTGTCATGTCGGCAAGAATAACATCTCCTTCGTATGAGATCATATCTTCGTTTAACTTCAGATAATAAAGCTGAGGATTACCCCAACACACCCAAGCCTGTCCGTCATCATCAATAAATACACTTGGATCTATATGGTCCCATGAACCATTTTCAAATAGAGGTTTGCCAATTGCATCGCGGAAAGGACCTACAGGAGTATCACTAACAGCTACACCTATAGCCATTCCACCTGAAATCTTTGAATGTGCACAGATATACCAATAGAACTTGCCATTACGTTCTATAGCCTGACCTGCCCACGCGCGATCATCTGCCCATGAGAACGATTCCAAAGCAAGAGGTGATCCATGATCCACCCAGTTAACCATGTCGTCTGTTGAATAAACACGCCACTCCTGCATCCAGAAGAAATCAGCACCGGCTTCGTCGTGGCCGGTATATACATACATTCTTCCATCATGAACAAGAGGAGCCGGATCTGTGGTATAGCAAGTCTGCACAATTGGATTCTGTGCTATTGCTACCGATGTTACCAGCAATGCTAATAAGTTTGCAATTTTTCTTTTCATATTTTGGTTATTTAGTTAATAATGCACCTATAAGTAGTTCTTTTGCAAAAATAGAAATATTTTTAGATAACAGATGTATAAAATGGTATTTATACAAAAAAAGTCCTTGTTGAGCATTTCAACAAGGACTCATTATATCTTTCGGGTTTTGAATTAGAAGCCACCAAAGCCACCCATGCCGCCGCCGAAGCCGCCCATGCCGCCAAAGTCGCCCATACCGCCACCAAAGCCGCCCATGCCGCCGCCGAAGCCGCCCATCTGTGGTTCGCTGATTTCGCAACCTTCTGGAACTTCAAACATTGATGCAGGAATCTCTACATTCTCTTCAAGAGTAGCAACAGTCTGTCCCATTGTACCAAAATCTGTTTCAGATTCAGATTTCATAGTAATACCCTGGTAAATCCAAACAAGCTGTTCTACAAAAGTACCCATCATATTTACGCGATATGAATACTTTTTGCACATTACACCTGCTATCTCTTCTTCTCCAAGTTCTTTAATCTTATTCTTTTTGATGGTCTTGGCATCTAAGTTCAACCAGTCGATAGGTTTGTTTGAAGACATGCCCATCCCCATGCCCATGCCGCCCATCATAGCACCACCACGGCCACCGAATGAAGGCATTTTTGTAGCTGTGTTCTCAGCATCGTTAATCATCAAAGTCTCTTCGCCAACAACTATTGAACGTGTACTTCTTTCTGCATTACCAGATACAGTAGCAGTTTTACGGCCATAATCGTCAAAATAGATTTTCTGACTCATTGAAGAGAAATCGAATCCTCCCTGACGACCACCCATTGCGCCACCCATAGCGCCGCCAAAGCCCATACCGCCACCAAAGCTGCTCATATCCTGAGGAGCCATTGTGATAATACCAGACTTGATTCCGTAAAGGATTTCAGGTTCTGCTTTCTTTTCTTTTTTAGCACTTACTGACAAACTTACCATTGCAAGCATTGCCACAGCCATCATAATTTTCTTCATAATGTACTATTATTTAAGTTTTACAATTATCTACCTCTATACCTACTATAATAAAAATAAGCATAAGTTAAAAAGACAACCTCTGTTATTTAATATTTTTTCAACATTGATTAATATTCAAGTTACTTGTTGTAAAGTTGATTGGTTGCCAATACTATAAACATATAGTGCGATGAGCCACCACCTAATACATATTCAGTCTGCTGCCACAAGAACGGGAATGTAAGCAGTTCTGGGAAATCAGGACGTATTAAGCCTGTTCCCGATATTACACCACCCGGTATATAGCTCCAGTCTGCACGGTTCAATCCGTAGCCCACAGTTGCCGATGTAGCACCTACACCCGATGCATACGATGCCTGATTCAGCCCCGGATGTGCTCCAAGAACAAAGTTCAGCGCATTGGCAACAGGTTCCGGGCTGAATATTTCAGGATAAGCCGATGCCAGGAAGTAATGACGATAGCCAAAACTCTGAATATCCCAACCTTCGCCCCATACTGCAGGTGAATATGGCACTCCGTATGGAGTTTCTGCAATCTGTTTAGCCAAACCTTCATTTATAGATGGTACTGCTTCCATAAATGCTTTACTCCAAGCCTTTGCTTTCTTGTTTTTCTTCATTTCAGAGAATTTCTTCTCAATTCTGGCCAAATACCAGGCATTACCAGATATTCTCTTCATTATGTTTTCTTGATTATCAAGCAGATAATTCATATATACATCTTTTCCAGTAGCCAAATACAGTTCCGCAGCAGCCTGTGTCTTATCTGTTCTTTCATTAGCGCTTGCAAAGATTGTCTCTGCTATATTCAGACAGTGAACACTCAATGTATCGTTAAAGCCACGCAGTACACGTGCAGTAGCTGCTAAATTGGTAGCAGTTGACATTTCACGTCCGGGATTATTTTCTGTAAATATCCAACGATCATCGTCATTGCCTATAATACCATCGGTCATAGAAGCGGCATCGCCTAAATGCACATATTGTCTTAAATCTCTACAGATAATACCTCTGTAAAGTCTGCCAAGAGCAATATAGCTGTTTACAATACTCAACGCACCATTTTCCACCTGCTGCAAAAGGTCATTCTTTCCGTCCGGCTGATGAATTTCACACACTCTTGTATGCTGATCTATAGATGTAACATCAAGTTCCGGTTTGAATGCTTCGTATGCCAAAGCAAGAATATAACATTCTCCCGATTGCGATTCAATACGCAGGTCAAAGTCACCGGCATCGTGCCAGCCGCCTATGTTTACACCCTCGACTATTTCTCCGGCTTCATATTTTGAAAGACCCGGTTTCTGGTCGTATCCATCTATATGGTTATAAGCCGGAGCCATAGCTGCATCGTCCATGTGACAAGCATCGTGCCAAACGCGATATTTTTCTGTAACTCTCATGTGACACATCTGCACAGGTAAGAAGTATTCCAAAACAGGTTGCCATACACCACGAGAATAGATATCGCTTGATATGCCAAAGATTGGAGATTTGCTATCTCCATATATTACCTGATACATACCCTCTGCCTTAACATCAGAAAAATCAATCTCAAGATACTTGTAGCGCAGGAAATCGCCCCATGGTTCTGGTTTGATTACTCTTACCAGACTATCCCCGTTGGCAGTCATCTTAACAAGTTTTGCTTCTGATAACGGAGTATCTCGTGAATCGAGTTCCACAAGTGCAGTCTTTGGCTGTAAAGGCAGATAACCCACCTGCGATGTCTGTACTACCGGTTTGTAGATCCAATCCGGCGATATAGTTGGAGATATACGCCACTTAACAGCACCTTTTGTTTTTCCTGCCGGCACCTCGCTACGCAACACAAACCAACCATTGTTGTGATTCATTCTGCCATCATATAATTTTAGAGGTGTATCTGTTATAGTTTCAATAGTCACTCTGTTTAATGCATCGTCAGGACGCGATGTAAATTTATTACCAACTGCGTACGGAGCTGCAATAATATCGTCTGCTATAATAGGATTGTATTCTCCATCCTTACCCAACAGATGTTCCAAATCTACTCTGGAACGTCCTGCACGATGAAAATCGCCTATATGCTCCATATTGCTCTTTGCAAATTCCAATGGTGCATTTGGTTGCTGTGGATATATACCGCTCTTTTGGTCCATTATCCAGGGTTTGCCAAACAGCGAACCGGGGAAGAACTCAAAATTAAAGCCCACTTTACCTAAAAATTCTTCAGGAACAGGCTGATCTAAATCCAGAGTTACAATAATATCGTCACCATCGGCCTCTACTTTTACCGAATAGCTGAGATGCAAATCGGGATAGATAATTGGGTTAAAGCCGGTTTCGTGCTTACTTGAATCGGGATAAACTAACGATGTAGTAATGGAATTTCCTGCAACTGTTCTCTTTAACTGTTTTGGTAGCGGTTGCCACTGTCCCGGAGTAGCCTCTAAACGCAAGTCACCGTTTGTGGCTATACGATTTCCGTTCATTATTAAACAAACACCACTCTGATGTCCTTCGGGATAGACATCGTCAAAAACCATAACACTCACTCCTTCGTTTTGGAAATAACCTTTGTTATTCAACTTAAATCCTTGTGCATTCACACCAAAAGAAAAAAGCCATACAACGGCAAACAATAAGATTTTTTTCATTTCTTCAATTAATAATTGGTTAGTTCTTTGCAAAGATATAAAAATTCAACTACCTTTGACTCATAGCTAAATTAAAACTTTGAATATTATGGCAAGTAGAAGAAATTTAAAGAAAGTTATCAGTGACATCATTGGTGATATTTTGTCAGAGTGTATAATCTATGCAAACTACGTTCCGGGTGTTGATGAAAAAGAGGTAAGCGATTTAATGTTGGAACTTTTGGATATAGATGAAGAGTTTATAGCTCGCATAAGCCACACAGAACCGGGAAATGCAAAGAAATATTACAGAGCTTTTTATGCCGATTTCGACAATCGTATAAATGCAGTAATAGATAGATTCAACAATCTGAAAAAGTAATTCTCTAAAATATGAATAGACGTCTGACAACCTTGATGTTGCTGACCCTATTGACCATTAGCCCCGTATCTGCACAAAGCTCTTATGGGGCTATTCGTAACTCAATAGCTCAGCATTTTGCACAATATCACTGCAATAGTATGGATTTGAAAAATGTCCGTGTAAGTCGCAGTGTGATAAGCCATGACAATAAAAAGATTGAGATCTATCTGAACCAAAACTTTGCGTATCAACTGTTTCGTCCGAAAACTATTGATTCCATCTATTACAATCTACGTAACGACTTGCCAAAAGATGTTCGCAAATACACCATAAACATATACAGCAACGACAGACGCATAGAAGATTTGGTTCCAAATTTTGCCAGAGAGACAAAGGACGTTAAACAGCTTTGGAACAGCACTGCATATAACGGAGCTGCCTGGGTTAGAAACATATCCAAATCGTTCAGTATAGACAAAGGTCTGGATAATATACATCTCTCTATCACCCCCAGCCATGGTTATCATTTTGACAGCAGCAAAGAGAGACGATGGGAGTGGCAGCGTCCACCTTTATATACTACGCGCGAAGACCTGCTTTCGCAGTCGTTTGTATATCCCTACTTGATACCGATGCTTGAAAATGCCGGTGCCATAGTATATTCTTCCCGCGAAAGAGATTGGCAGACCGAATGTGTTATAGTAGATAACAGCGATGACAAACTGAGTTTTAAACTTACATCGCCCAAAAAGAGAAACTGGCAGAAGAGAATGGGATTTGGCTATAACCCCGATTCCACTAAAATCTGTCTATCGGGCAATAAATCTACCGTACACACCATAAACACCAATAGCGGCAAAGCTACCGACAATGCTGTAGCCATGTGGATTCCAAATATCCCATCCGATGGCGATTATGCCGTCTATGTAACATATCAATCTTACCCAAACAGTGTAACCGATGCCAAATATATGGTCTTCCATTCCGGCGGTACAACCGAATTCAGTGTTAATCAGCAGATAGGTGGCGGCACATGGGTATATTTGGGAACATTCCACTTTAAGAAGGGACAGAGCGCACAGGCTATGGTCACTCTTGACAACAGCAACAGCACCAGCGGTATGGTTTGTGCCGATGCAGTGCGTTTTGGCGGTGGTTTCAGTACAGCAATCAGAGAGAATCAGCCATCCGGAATAGCCCGATATTTAGAAGGAGCTAAATATTATGCTGAATTTGCAGGCGCACCCGATTCCGTATTCAGCAAATACAGTGGTGCCGATGAATATCGCGAAGATATCTGGACACGTCCTTATATGACCAATTGGCTGTCAGGCAGTTCTATCTTCAATACAGCAGAAAAAGGTCTGGGCGTTCCTATAGAGTTAGCATTTGCACTACATACCGATGCCGGATATTTCTATGGCGACACACTTACCGGTTCATTGGGAATACATACCACCCGTCATAACGATGGGGTATTGGGTAACGGACATACACGCGATGTCTCTCGCGATTTTGCCGATATGATTCTTTACGATTTAAAGAACGACATTACCGCTTTAACGGGAAGAGACTGGGTAGAACGTGGAATATGGGACAAAGACTACTGCGAAAGCAGAGAACCTGCCGTTCCATCTATGATACTGGAACTGCTTTCACATCAGAATTTCTACGATTTGAAATTTGCACTTAACCCAAATTTCCGTTTCATAGCATCGCGTTCCATCTACAAATCCATAACCAAATGGGTAAACTTTATGCATTCACACCCTGCGGTTATACAACCATTGCCTGTAAACAGCTTTAAGATTCAAGAGGACCGTAAGAACAACAGCATAACCCTATCCTGGCAGCCCACAACCGACCCATTGGAACCAACAGCCATACCAACAGGTTATGTGGTATATACAGCTATGGATGACGAAGGCTTTGACAACGGTATCTGCATAAACAGCAACAGCTATGTCTTTTCGCCCAAAAGAGGACATATCTACCGTTTCAAGGTAACCGCTCTGAATGACGGAGGTGAAAGTTTCCCATCTGAAACACTATCTGCATTCATATCGGAAAACAATAAAGGATATATATTGATAGTAAACGGTTTCCAGAGGCTTAGCGGTCCTGAAACTATAGAGACCGATACAGAACTGGGATTCAATATTGCCAGAGATCCGGGTGTATCGTACATAGCATCGCCTGTATTCTGTGGCGAGCAACTGGTATTCAGCAAAGCCAATATGGATTTGGAAGACTCTTTAGCCATAGGATTCAGCAACGACCTGTATAATGGCGATGTACTTGCCGGTAACTCTTTCAACTATCCGTTTATACATGGAAAAGCAATTGCAGAGAGTTCCAGCTATTCATTTGTGTCATGCAGTCGTAATGCAGTAGAGAATGGTGAAATAGATCTGGCAGATTATGAGATTGTAGATTACATATTAGGTCTGCAAAAACATACTGCACAGGATACCATTTATGATAAAGACTACTCTACCCTGTCACCTGCTATACAAGATGCGCTAAGTTCATATCTGGACGGTGGAGGCAATCTGCTTATTACCGGTTCATATTTAGGCAGCGATATGTGCAGCACAGTACAGGGTGAAAAGTTCCTGGAAGAGAAGCTTCATCTGAACTATCGCGGAGCTGTTACAGACATAGAAGAAGATGTGGTTACCGGAATAAAGAGCAACATCAATATCAACAGAAAACCTAACAGAGAGTTTTATGCTCTGCCCCGTCCCGAGATATTGGAACCAAACGGCAAAGCCACAGCCATTATGACCTACAAAAAGCAGAGATACAGTGCAGCCATAGGTTACAATGGTAAAGACTATAACTGCATAGTAGTAGGCTTCCCGTTTGAAAGCATCACCAACGAAAAAGACCGCTACAAAACTATGCAGGCCTTTATCAAATACCTTAGCAAGTAGAGATTAGAATTGGTAGCCGCGGAATAGTTTGCCGCTCCCTTCCAGTTCTGCACCAAAATAGAAACCCACCTGTGTAGGCTGATTATAGCCTACATTCTGGGTGGCTATACTTATACGATATACAGGATCTTCCAAGAATGTGTGGAATCTATATTTGGTCCTTTCAGGCGATATGTAAAGACGCAGAGAGTTATTATCGAAACTACGCAGTAACACCTCTTCACGCCAATCGCCAATAATATCGCCCTGAAGCGATGGATTACTCTTGGTCCCATTATTTGAAACGCAATTATCAAAACGCTGTATGGTTGCAGCCATCTTAAGTACTTTATGATACTTTGACACTTGTGTATTGTCCTGCATTTCGCGCAACAGATCTCCATCCCACCAAACAGCCATATTTACCGGTATTCCTACAGTAGATGTGGTAAACTGCGAACCTGTAACAGTTCTTATTCCATCGGAAGCCGATGACCACATCTCCAAACCCGGGTTTTCATCATCTATATCGGCAGCCATACATCTGCCAACATCTTTGCCTGATGGTATTTGGAATATTATCTCTCCGGTTGCAGCATCTCTAAGTACAGAACCATCTTTCTTATTTTCATGACAACTCCAAACCTGCAGTGCATCGTTATTCGGGAAGAATGCGGTCAGGTGCATTGCATCGCCGTGTCCCAACCCTGTTGAGTATAGCCCAGTACCATCGTTATCTATGCAGCAAGCACCATAGACTATTTCATCGCAACCATCACCATCCACATCGCCTACACGCAGATTATGATTGCCCTGTCCACGATACTTTTCGTTTCCCGGAGTATTGGTATCGAATACCCAGCGCTGTTTCAGTTCTTTGCCATCCCAATCGTAAGCGGCCAACACTGCACGGGTATAATATCCACGGCACATTATCACACTGGCATTTTTGCCATCCAAATAGCCCACGGCAGCCAGATAGCGCTCGCTGCGGTTTGCATAGTTATCGCCCCATGAACGCAAATCGCCACGCTGCGGAGTATAATCTATGGTGGTCAATGCTTTACCTGTAGCACCTTCAAACAGTGTAAGATATTCCGGTCCGTATGCTATGTATCCGTAATGGCCTTCAATATCCCAATTAACAGAACCATCAGCATTTAAACCGTAACGATGGTCTTTTGTAGCATCGCCTATAACTGTTCCTGTAGCATCCACAGTACCATCGGCACTCTTTACCACAAGTTCAGCACAACCATCGCCATCCAAATCATATACTATAAACGGAGAATAGTGGGCACCTGCACGAATGTTTTTACCCAAATCTATGCGCCACATAAAGGTTCCGTCCAGTTTGTAAGCATCTATGTAGGTATTGCCTGTAAAACCACTGTGTGAATTATCTTTTGAATTTGAGGGGTCCCATTTCAGTATAATCTCATACTGACCATCGCCATCAAGATCGGCCACAGAAGCATCGTTAGCCGTATATGTGTACTCTTCGCCCCTTATGTTTTCTGAATCGGCAGGACGCTGCAACGGTATCTCCAAATAACCAATAGGAGCATCGGCTTTAAGCACCCAACTGCCATTGGATGTTCTTCTATTTTTGAAAGACTTAACCTTTTTCACTTGATAAACAGTCTCCTGTTCCGCCCTATTGGCATCCATAAAGGTGGTAGATTTTGTTATGGGTTCTTTGGTTATTCGTTTGCCGTTTTTATATACGTGGAATGCTGTTTCCGGAGTATCGCCCTCCATAAAACGCCAGCTAACCATTACACTGTCTTCTGACGTTCTGAAAGCCACTACTCCGCGGTCCAGTTTTTCCATCTGCAAATCATTACTGTACGCTGTCTGCGCTCCAACCATCTGCACCGCCAGAATCAATCCTAATAACATTGCTACCTTTTTCATAATTCCCATATTTTATGTTCTGTAATTTCAAATTCTATTTCCTTCTGCAAAAATCCTATTGCAACCCACATATTTGCATAAGGTTTTATAATTCTCGTACAAAGATAAAGTAGGAAAAATCCCCATCCTACAGGATTTACCCTAAAAAATTACAACCTATCTACTTTGTTATGCGTGATGCTTCAGCAGCCAATGACAATGTGATAGATAACTTTGAGCAGATTTTCAAGCACTATTCACCCGATACAACTTGTAGAATCATTGAAAATGAAAAGAGAATTTAAGGTCCCCAAAAACATTTACTAACAAAAGAAAATTGTTATTTTTGCAGAAAGAATAGAAAAAGGAGCCGTTATGTCAGAGAAGGAAATGAATTCATACAGATTCGGCACAGGCCAGGAACCTACTGATGAAATGCTGGAGCAGGTTATGAAAGAAGTTGCCCAAGAAGCACGCGAAAGCAGTAAAAGAGTAGCTGCTGCTCATTTCGAGCAAATGCGCAGAAACATTGCTATCAAACGCGAAAAATGGGCTAAACAAATCAATCAAGCGGTAAATGTCTAAGGATACGCTTAAACCTGAATTGATTATCATAGCCGGGCCTAATGGGTCGGGCAAGACTTCTGTGACTAAAAGATTTATTCATCATGAATGGGCAGAGGGAACCATCTATATCAATCCAGATGAGGTTGCCAACGAAATGTTTGGAGATTGGAACTCAAGAGATGCAGTTCTGAATGCAGCTAATTATTGTGCAGAATGGAGAGAGAAATGTTTGATTGAAAGAAAAAGCTTTGTCATTGAAACTGTTATGTCTGCTGAAGATAAAATTCAATTCATCATCAAGGCCAAAAATGCAGGTTTCTTCATTCGATTGTTCTTCATCTCAACAGAAAATCCGAAAATAAATGCCTCGCGAATTGCCGACAGGGTGATGAAAGGAGGACACGATGTTCCTATCTCCAAAATTATTTCAAGGTATTACAAGGCTATAGAGAATTGTAAAACTGTATCTTCCATCGTTGACCGTCTTTATGTTTATGACAACTCCGTGGATGGAGAAGATGCAAAAATACAATTCCGTTTAGTAAATGGTGTTATGGGTAAAATGTATGTAAAAGATGTGCCTGAATGGGCGCAAGCCATATTACCCGACACTGAAAATGAAGTGCTAATTTAAAATTCAATAGTATCAAACGAATGCGGTATAGAACACTGGTTGCATTTGTAGATATAATTCACTCATCTGTAGAATATCTATTAGTCATTCACCTTTGAAATTTTGATGATTTTTCAAATGCAGAGATAGAAAAACGATCCATATAAACGAGAAATTACCATAAAATAAATAGATTTTGTACTTTTGCGGTGGAAAAATAAGTTGATATGCAGAGCTACAGAAATATAAGCGAATGGTTGCCAACCACAAAGAAAGAGTGCGAACAGTTAGGTTGGGACGAACTTGATGTAATTCTATTCAGTGGCGATGCGTATGTTGACCACCCATCGTTTGGAACAGCAGTTATAGGCAGAGTATTGGAAGCCGAAGGACTGCGCGTAGCAATAGTTCCACAACCCAACTGGCAGGACGATTTGCGCGATTTCAAAAAATTAGGCACTCCAAAACTCTTTTTCGGAGTAACTGCAGGCTGCATGGATTCTATGGTAAACCGATACACAGCCGGCAAAAGGCTACGTTCAGAAGATGCCTACACACCAGATGGTCGTCATTCCGGACGTCCGGAATACCCCACCATAGTCTATACACAGATATTGAAAAAGCTATTCCCGGATATCCCTGTAGTTATAGGAGGCATAGAAGCATCCATGCGCAGACTGACACATTATGACTATTGGCAGGATAAACTTTTGCCAAGCATACTTGTAGAAAGCGGTGCAGATTATTTGGTTTACGGAATGGGCGAAAAACCCATAACAGCCATAGCCCACGCATTAATGGAAAATACTCCGAAAAATGCCCACAGCACTATTATCAACCAGCCTCAGATAGCTTTTTTAACTGCTGAAAGCAACATACCAAATGGTATTTCCGGTAAAGACAAGCTACTATATCCTCACTCAGAATGTCTGGCAGACAGATACAAACAGGCAGCCAATTTCAAAGTGATAGAAGAGGAATCGAACAAGATAGAGGCAAGCAGAATAATACAGAAAACAGGCAATAATTTTACTGTTGTCAATCCACCTTACCCGCCTATGACAACAGAAGAACTGGACAAAGTTTATGATTTGCCATACACACGCCTGCCCCATCCAAAATACAAGAACAAACGCATTCCGGCATACGAGATGATACGCCACTCCATCACTCTGCACAGAGGTTGTTTTGGAGGATGTGCCTTCTGCACCATATCGGCTCACCAGGGCAAGCAGATAGCCAGCCGTAGCAAAGCCAGCATACTGAAAGAGGCCAAGCAGGTAGTTCGTATGGACGATTTCAAAGGATACATTTCCGATTTGGGCGGTCCGTCAGCAAATATGTACAGACTCTCCGGCAGAGATAAAGAGTTGTGCCGCAAATGCAAGCGCCCTACTTGCCTGCACCCTAAAGTATGCCCAAACCTGAACACCGATTTAAATCCGCTGATAGATATTTATCAGGCAGTAAGTGCCATACAGGGTGTAAAAAAATGCTGTATAGGAAGCGGAATACGATATGACATTCTGCAATATCGTGATGCTGATGACAAGATAAACCAGTCACATACAGCATACACCAAAGAGCTGATAACCAAACACGTAAGCGGACGCTTAAAGGTAGCTCCGGAACATACTTCAGATTCAGTACTAAACCTTATGCGCAAGCCATCGTTCCGTTCTTTCGAAGAGTTTAAACGAACATTCGACAAGATAAACAAAGAGCAGAATCTGAATCAGCAGCTTATACCATACTTTATAAGCAGCCATCCGCAGTGCACGCCGGAAGATATGGCAGAACTTGCCGTAAAGACAAAAAAACTGAATTTTCATTTGGAGCAGATACAGGACTTCACCCCTACTCCAATGACATTAAGTACCGAAATATTCTACACAGGCATAAACCCATACACCATGAAACCTGTATATACCGCACGTACCCAAAAAGAGAAACTTGCACAGAGGCAGTTCTTCTTCTGGTACGAACCGGCACAACGCTCCAAAATAATAGCAGAACTGAAACGTATGGGACGTTCAGACCTTATCCACCAACTGTTTTAAAACGGGATTCAGTCCAAAACTATTTCTAATTATACTATAACGACTTAAAATATCATTAGCTAGTTCATTAAAGAGAAGAGTTAATTCTTCGATATTATTTTTTCATTTCAGAATTAGTTTCTAATTTTGTTTTATCAATTAAAAAACATTAGTTATGACAGCAGTACAAATGAATGCCGAAATTCTTCGTAATATGAGTATTATTGCAGAAGATGAACATTTGATGAGGCGAGCCGCAAAATACTTGCGCAAACTTGCTGCAGAGAAGGAAGACTCAACTCTTTTTACAAAAGACGAGTTTTTTGCTCGTGTTGACAAAGCCAGTGAAGAAACATCAACAGAGTTTGCAAGTGTTGAAGAACTTGACAAATACATTAGAAATTTATGAATACCTACAAGGTTGTTTTAAAAGAGACCGCAAAACTCGATCTGAAAAGACTTTTAAAAAACGAGCCTGCATCTTATAATAAAGCCATAAAACTGATTGCAGAGCTTTATGAGCATCCGCGTACCGGCACAGGAAAACCAGAGCCACTTTCTAACAATCGCAGTGGACAATGGAGTCGTCGAATCAGCAAGAAACATAGGTTAGTTTATGAGATTCGAGACACAGAAGTAATTGTGCTCGTACTAACTGCTTATGGTCATTATAATGACAAATGAGTCGTACAACAAGTAGCTATAGAGCACAAGCATACAAATAAAACAGAAAGTAGTTTATATAAAGTAATACAAACAAGACAGGGGAAAGTTTTCTACAACATTTCCTCTGTCTTGTCTTATTACAGGATTCACCTTAATCCTTCTGCTTGGAGGTAGAATTACTTGTCAGCAAAAACTTCTGCAATAGTAGCTTCCAGTTCATCACCGTGAAGACCTATAGCAACTATTTCACCCTTAGGCGAAATCAAAATCATTTCTGGAATAGCCCTTACACCATAAATTTCAGAAGCAATAGATTCCCAACCCTTTAAATCTGAAAGGTGAATCCATGGCAACTCCAGACGATTAATAGCATCTACCCAGTTTTCATGCTTGTTGTCAAAAGAGAGACCAACAATCTGCAGACCCTTGCTTGAATATGTATTGTAAATCTCCTTCAAAGCAGGCATGGAAGCTATACATGGACCGCACCATGAAGCCCAGAAGTCTATCAGGACATAATTACCATTACCAACATACTCTGAAAGGCTATGCATAACACCTGCTGTATCGGCCATTTCCAGATTGTGGAACTTTTGACCAGGCAAACGTTTCTGCAATGCTATATAGTACTTCCATACGTAAGCCATATCAGGATGAGCAGTAAACATATACTCCTCCTTCATGCACTCAGCAAGCTGTTCATG
>JAFYMP010000089.1 GCA_017556585.1 Bacteroidaceae bacterium | reverse complement strand
TCAAAACGCTCCAATATCTCACTAGGAAGTACTATACGAGCTAATTGTTCCAATATCTTTGTTTTCATAACTACAAAGATACAATTTTGAACAAATTTACCACACCTTTTTGCTACTGAGCCGATTTGTCTCGAAGAGACCCATCGACTTCGTGTTTGCTGTCGGCGAAGCCGGTGCAAACAATAAACGAAGGAGATAACCGTAGGTGAAAGTCCTAGAACATAAAAAAAAGGAAACTGCCGAAACAGTTTCCTTAAGTGGGCCATCTAGGACTTGAGATTTGTCTCGAAGAGACCCATCGACTTCGTGTTTGCTGTCGGCGAAGCCGGTGCAAACAGTAAACGAAGGAGATAACCGAAGGTGAAAGTCCTAGTACAAAAAAAAGAGAACCGCGTTAGCGATTCTCTTGTGGGCCATCTAGGACTTGAACCTAGGACCTCCAGATTATGAGTCTGTTGCTCTAACCGACTGAGCTAAAAGCCCGTGAAACATCTTCAAACAAGTTTGATTCCGTTTTCGAGTGCAAAGATAAGGCAAGTAGTTCAAACTGACAAATTTTCAAAAATATTTTTGCTCATTCACCTATAAATAAATATGTATGCTTAATTTTGCACAACAATATAAAGAGCAATGACTATAGAGAGTATTCAGAGTATAGGTAACGGCATAGCTGCAACAGTGGGTTTCTTTGACGGAGTCCACTTAGGTCATTTAAACCTAATAGAGCAGTTAGCAAAAATTGCAGATGAACGCAATTTAAAGAGCATGGTTGTTACCTTTCCAGAACACCCCAGACAAGTACTTCAGACAGATTACAAGCCTCTTCTGTTATCTACTCCGGAAGATAAAATTGAGAAATTGGAACATACAGTAGCAGACATCTGTTTTCCACTGCATTTCACACAGAAACTATCACAGATGAATGCACGCACATTTATGGAGTCCTTTCTACAAAAAAGATTAGGAGTAAAGACACTTTTAGTGGGCCATGACCACCATTTTGGATGCGAGAAGGGTACCAATATTGAAGACTATAAGGTTATTGGCAATGAAATAGGCATGGAGGTGATAGGCGCCACAGCTCTTCTATATGATTCCAGCCCTATAAGCAGTTCCCGCATTCGCCGTGCACTTGCTAATGGCAGTATAGAAAAAGCCAACGAAATGTTGGGCTATCAATATTCTATAAGCGGCACAGTTGTTCACGGACTGCAAAATGGCAGAAAGATGGGTTTCCCTACTGCAAATCTTGGTCCTTACTGTGATTTAATGCAGATACCTGCCAATGGTGTATATGCCGCTATAGCTACGGTAGAAGGTAAAAGTTACCCTGCAATGCTAAATATTGGATTCAGGCCTACATTTAACGGAGAAGGAAATCGTACAATAGAGGCTCACATTATAGACTTTTCAAAAGATATATACTTCCAACCGCTTACACTCCAGTTTGTTAGTTATATCCGCGCTGAGAAAAGATTCTGTTCGCCTTCAGAACTTGCCCTACAATTGGCAAAAGATAAAGAGACTGCAAGAGAAATTATCAAATCAAAAATAGAATTATGAAGAAATCAATCATTTCATTCCTGCTATTCATTGTAATGCAATTAGTAGGTAGCGGATTAGCAATATTGTTTGTAGTAATGCCAAAACTATCACAATTAGAATCTCTTAGCGTAGAGAACATTAAGGCACTATACACAGATGAAATGACAAACATAGTAATATGGGGGCTTATACTCAGTTCTGTTATAACTTTCCTAATTCTATGGGCTCTAAAATATGTAAAGCCTGCAGAATTGGTAAAAAAAGTTCCCGGAAAGATACTGCTGATATCTATCCCTATGGTTTATTGCGTAATGATGGTGCTGAACATCTTAAACGCAACAATGCAACTACCTGATATTATGGCAGAACAGTTTAAATCTATGACAGATAGCATTTGGGGATTTGTAGCAATAGCCATATTAGGTCCTGTTTTGGAAGAGGTTATCTTCCGCCGTGTAATGATTGATGAATTCACACAATCAACCAAACGTACATGGCTTGCAATACTAATTTCAGCCTTACTGTTCGGACTTGTACACATGAATCCGGCTCAAATACCATTTGCCTTTGCAGCAGGAATTTTCTTTGGCTGGATGTATGTTCAGACAGGCAGTATGTTGCCATCTATAGTAGGTCATATAGTAAACAATTCATTTGCATTCCTGGATATGAAATACGAATGGACAGGCAGTGGTAGCGAAGAGCTCTCTCTGTCAGACCCCAAAATGATAGCCACTGCCATAGCATTCACTATAGCATCTGCAGCACTTATTTACTATACGGTAAAATTCTACTCAAACAGGAAAACTGTGGAAGAACAATTATAATGCAATAGTTGTTCCTGTCAGGTTATCCAAAGATGAAGCCGATGTTATAAGCACCGATGCCACGCCCGCTGTAAGTGCAGTAAAAGCATTCTGTATCTTTGGTATCATACCTCCGCTGATAGTTCCGTTTTCTACCAACAATGGGAAATCGTAGTATGATATATACGGGATAACTGTATTGTCGTCGTCAGGATTCATTAGAACTCCAGGTTTTTCAAAGCAGAAGATAAGTGTTACTTTGAACATAGATGCCAATGCTTTAGCTGTTTCACCGGCTATAGTATCGGCATTTGTATTCAATATATTACCATTACCATCGTGTGTAAGCGGAGCAAGTACCGGTACTATATCTTTATCTAACAGATTGGCTAGGAACTGAGCATTTACAGCCTTGACATCGCCTACAAAACCGTAATCAATCTCCTTTACCGGACGTTTTTCTGAACGTATTACGTTACAATCTGTACCTGTCAGACCTATTGCATTTACACCTTTAGCTTGTAATCCTGCAACTATATTCTTATTTACAAGACCACCATAAACCATTGTAACCACCTTTAAGGTTTCTGCATCGGTAATGCGGCGGCCATCAACCATTTTGCTCTCTATACCCAATTTAGCTGCCATAGCTGTAGCAGAACGACCACCACCGTGAACCAACAGTTTCTTTCCGGGAATAGATGAAAAGTCCTGCAACAAACGCTGCAATGTTTCCGGTTCTTCAACTATTTTTCCACCCACCTTAACTATTACCAATGATTCTTTCATAACAACTAAAATATGGTTATTCTATTTTCAAAACTCTTTTTACCTCTTTTACAGCATCTGCTATCTGTTCTATGCTTTCTAAATAGTCTGCTTCACAGATATATTCTGAACGCAGATAACCGGGTTCTCTTCTTTTAATCTCGTTCTCTACAAAAACCGCCAATTCTTCGTCATTTTTACGCGCTATGAGCGGACGTTTTGAACGTGCCTCTTTAAGACGTCTGATAAGTGTTTCGTTTGTAGCTCTCAGATAGATGGTACTGCCCTGCTTCAACATATAGTCCATATTGTCAAAAAACAGAGGAGTAGATCCGCCACAAGCTATTACCACGTCTTCAAATTCACCCACTTCGTGCAACATATTTCGCTCTATTTCGCGAAATCCTGCTTCACCGTGTTGAGCAAATATATCCGATACGCTCTTTCTGAATCGCTGTTCTATGAATATATCCAAATCACAAAACGACACTCCAAGTTCCGATGCCAGGTAACGTCCCAATGTGGTCTTCCCAGCACCCATAAACCCTATCAGAAAGATTCGAATCATCTTCACTTGCGTTTTGCTGTACGACGCTTGGCTGTAGTACCCTTTGTATCTTGTTCGCTTATAATTTCGTCACACAGTTCTATTGTCAGTTCTGCGGGATTGACATTCTTAGGAATCTTATAGTTCTTTCCTGCTTTCGAAATGTATGGACCATATCGGCCATTAAGGATTTCCAAATCGGGAACTTCGTCAAATTTCTTAATCACCTTGTTGGCTTCTTCCTGTTCTTTATCCTTTATCAGACCTACCACCTGATCAAAAGATATTGTTAGCGGATCGTAACTCTTTGGTATAGAAACGTATGTACTTCCATAACGAATATATGGGCCAAACTTACCTGTACCTATAGTAACCGATTCTCCATTATAATCGTCAAGTTTTCTAGGTAGTTTGAACAACTCCATAGCCTGTTCAAAGGTGATATTTTCAAGAGTCTGTCCCTTTTTCATCTGCGCGAAACGAGGTTTATCTTCGTCTTCGGCACTACCTATCTGAACTATAGGGCCATATCGACCTATCTTTACAGTAACAGGTTTGCCCGATACAGGATCCATACCCAATACACGTTCACCCACCTTGTATTCGTTCTTCTGTGTCATTGCAGAATCTACTGCCGGAGCAAAATCTGAATAGAATTCACGAATTACTGCATCCCAAGGCTTTTCGCCATCTGCTATTTCGTCAAATTCTTTCTCTACCATTGCAGTAAAGTTATAGCTCATAATATCCGGGAAACTCTCCAATAGGAAATCGTTAACCACCAGACCTATATCTGTAGGAACAAGTTTCGATTTTTCTGAACCATGATTTTCGCTCAACACCTGCTCTGTTATTTCTCCGTTCTGTAAACGTACCTGCTTGTAGTTCACAATGCTTCCAGCAATATCTTCGCGCAGCACATACTCACGTTGCTGAATGGTACTGATAGTTGGTGCGTAAGTAGAAGGACGACCTATACCCAGTTCTTCCATCTTATGTACCAATGCAGCTTCGTTATATCGCTGTGGACGCTGTGTAAGACGTTCTACAGCATCTATATATTCTACTCCCAGAGTATCGCCCACAGTAAATGCAGGAATACCGGAAGGCATTTCGTTTAGCGCTGAATTATCCTGATCGTCGTCTCTTGATTCTCTGTAAACCTTTAGGAAACCATCAAATTTAGTAACCTCGCCGGTAAGTACAAATTCTCCCTGAATACCATCAGCCTGAATTGACACAACAGTCTTTTCTATCTGCGCATCGGCCATTTGCGAAGCTATGGTACGCTTCCATATAAGTTCATAGATTCTCTTTTCAGGAGCCGGAGCATCAATTGTAGAATACTCCATATATGTAGGACGAATAGCTTCGTGAGCCTCTTGAGCACCTTTTGCCTTTACATTATACTGTCTGCTCTTTACATACTCTGTACCCATAGTATCTTCAATAACCTTACGGCTTGAATTGATACAGAGCGATGACAGGTTCACAGAGTCTGTACGCATATAGGTAATACGTCCCGATTCATATAGACGCTGAGCCAGCATCATTGTCTGAATAACTGTGAATCCATATTTTCTGGCAGCCTCCTGTTGAAGAGTAGATGTAGTGAAAGGAGGAGCTGGCGTTTTAACCAGCGGTTTCACAGAGATGTCTTTTACCTTAAAATCCTTTCCTATACAACTTTCCAGGAATTTGGTAGCATCTTCTTTTGTCTTGAAACGCTCGCTGTAATCGGCCTTAACATTCACCACATTTCCTTCTGCAGTCTGATAGTTGAAAATAGCCACTACTTTGTACGAAGCTTCCGGTTTGAAAGCCTTTATTTCACGTTCACGCTCTACAATCAGACGCACTGCTACAGACTGAACACGACCAGCCGATAGCGATGGCTTAATCTTACGCCACAATACCGGTGAAAGCTTGAAGCCCACAATTCTGTCAAGAACGCGTCTGGCCTGCTGTGCAAGTACCAAATTACGATCTATATCGCGCGGATTCTCAATAGCCTGCAATATTGCATTCTTTGTGATTTCGTGAAATACTATACGTTTTGTCTTTCCCGGCTCTAATCCTAAAGTATCATACAGATGCCAGCTTATAGCCTCTCCTTCGCGGTCCTCATCGGATGCTAACCATACCATCTCAGCATTGGCAGCAGCCTCTTTCAGGTCTGAAACAACTCTTTTCTTATCCTGAGGAATCTCGTATATTGGTTCAAAGGTATCTGTATCTATACTTAAGTCTTTCTTCTTTAGGTCACATATATGTCCGTAACTGGACAAAACCTTAAAGTCTTTTCCAAGGAATTTCTCTATAGTCTTGGCCTTAGCCGGTGACTCAACTATCACTAAATTTTTCTGCATTACTCTTCGTTTTTAGTTTGGCTCCGAAAAAATCGGGGGCAAAAGTAGAACAAAAATTTTAGAATCTATATGCTCCACCTAATACAAAATTGAACTTTTGTGCCATATATCCCGCATAATAGTAGTGACTACTATTAAAAATGTTGTTCAAATCTGCAAAAAGTGAGAAATTGTTCCTGAATCTGTAATCGGCACCCACCGAAAGATTGTTCACACTGTTAATAGCCTTACCTTCATATTTGTGGAAGTTACTGAAATTGTATGACACCACCAAATCCAGAGCTTCTGTAATTATCAATCTTGAATCGAGCGTAAGATCCCATACCGGTTTATATGCCAATGCCTTTCCCAAATCCTTGTTGGTCCAATCGTAATGGGTTGCAGCAAAACGCATATTCAACAATGATGACATCTCCACATCCACGGTTAGTTTGTTGTAGAAAAGTCCCGAATTATGTTGTTCAAGCATGGAACTAACTATGATAGAATCCGATAACGTCTGGAATATTGCATTCTTTGTGTAGCTATAGCCGTTACCTATAACAAAAGTAACCTTATCTGTCAGTGACATTGATACTCCCGAATAGAAATCTATCAAAGTATATCCATCTTTTATTTTGTTCTTACTAGTCCAATAAGGCGATACACTCCACAACGAACGCATGTTATTATCCATCACTCCGCCGGTTATCTCTGTAAGTAACATAAAATCTGCATTTTTTGTAGTTTTCAGATTCTGATTGATAACAATCATAGGCGATGCTAAAATTCTATCCTCTTTAGAGGTTCTTAAATCCACATTTGCACCTAATGAAAGATACACCTTTTCGTTACTCCAATTCCAGGTAGGCGTAAGCGTCATAGTGGAATATTTGTCGTTAATTACACTCTTCTGATTATAATCTACACCTAAGACACCCGATTTAAGAGGCAATGTTAAATTGCCATAAACTCTTAATATATTCTCCTTATAGTCCTGATTCCTATCGTTTAGAATAAGTCTGTCGGCTTTCAGTCCCTGGTAGCCTACTTGCAGATTATAATCCAGTTGAGAAGCACCGGTAGAGAATATCGATGTATAAAACGACCCTTCGTTTATTATTCTGTTAAACCTATTGAGACCATTTGCGTAATAGTCAAATTGTTTACCTTTTCTTAAATTGTATCTGCGATAACCATAATCGGCATTAAAGGCAAGTGCCACTTTTTCAAAACTATGCATAAATGACAGAGCGGCATTTGAATTGAACATCTTTGAACGCCAGTCATCATCAAGTTCAGTATTCCAACCCTCCATATAACCATCAAGCCCTAATACAGAACCTTTTGATGTAGCCATCTCAAAATCCATTAAAGCATCTAAATTGTTTCTAAGGCCGTAACCTACACTTACAAGCCCCGAAAAAATATCCACCTCTTCTATTTCAAAATCGGTCTCCAACACCTGCATAGGTGAACGACCATACTCAACAACTTGTTGTTCTTCTGTAACATACTGAACATTGGCAGTTTGACGCTCTGTATCAATCTGTTCAGAAGCAACTGAAACCTTTTCTCCTTTTTGCAAGGTAGGATTATACGTTCCTTCTATAGTCATTGTTCGTGAAGGAAGCAGATTCTCATTCTGTCCCCACATAGGCATTGTTAGCACTAATGCGGACAATGCAAACAAAAAATATCTTTTTTTCATAATCACTCTTCAATTTTACTTAATCTTTCTTCTATTCTCTCCGGAATGTCATCACCCTTGACGGTGTAATTACGCTGCAATGAGAGCAGATACTGACGAGCCTCTATTGTCTTGCCCTGAGCCATATAGATATCAGCAAGAACTATAAAGCTGTTTGCCAACCAGAACGAGTGTGATGTACCTGTCTGAATAAGCTCCATAATATTCTTTTCTGCTGCTGCCAGTTCACCTTTGTTATACAATATCAGACTGACCATATAATCAGATTCTGCACCGTATGCTGTTCTTGGATCGGCCGACAACTGTTCGTACAGTTTCAAAGCCTCATCCTGTCTGTCAACAAGCAGTAACGCTTTTGCTTTGCGACATAGTAACTCATTACGTTCCGTATCAGTCTGTGCCAAATCAACAGCTTTGTCAACATAAGCCAGAAGCGTATTATAGTCAGCAACCTGCATAGCACTCTTTACCACACCAATATAACTGCTTCTTCTCTTATTTATGTCAACAGTTCTATCAGCCAGACGTTTGTAGTTATTCAGAGCCGACTTGTAATCGCCTATGGTAAATGCCATTGATGCTGCCTGATTAAGCGACTCTTCACAGAATCGGCTGTTTTCATACGATGCACACTTTTCGTAACAATCAAGTGCATTCTCGTAATCATTGTCGTTCTGATAAATAACCGCCTGATAATACCAGGCATTCACAGCATACGCACCCTGGGGGAACTCTTCCAGATATTGTCTGAACAGATTCAAGGCATTCTTATAGTCAGCACGACTGTACATAAGTTCTGCCGACGCATAAGATAATGAATCGCGTTCGCCCATCTCTATAGGAGCAACCCCCTGCACACTTTCCGAATATCTCAGAAAACTGTTCACATCGCCCTGCTCCACATAGATAGAACGCAGATCACGCATGGCAAGACGCGCTTCATCACTACCCGGGAATCTATCAACAACATGTTTATAAGCCGAAATAGCTTTAGAATAATCTTCTACCTGATAGTATATCTGCGCTATCTCTGTAGAAGCTACTCTTGCCAAATCGCTTTGTGGATAATCCGATACAATCTTATTAAATACCTTGATTGCATTGGTCGTATTGTCCATCTGTCTGTATGCTCTGCCGGCTTCATACAGTGCCAAAGGAACGTATGTAGATGTAGGATAATCAGCAACAAGACGTTCCATAGAGTTCACTTTTTCATTGTAATTGTGCTGTAATCCGCTAACCAATCCCTTTTGGTAAAGTACATAATCACTCATTGCAGAGTTCATATTGATGGCTGCATTATAATAATCGGTTGCCTTATCCAAGGAGCGCATGTAGAAATGGCAATCGGCAACTCTTATACAAGCATCTGCGACTAAATTATCAGGCATCTTTACTACAGATACTCTGTTGAGCATCTCTGTAAAGTTATCTAAAGCATTTGCATATTTCTCCTGATTGTAATTGATGTAACCCAATCCATAGCGGGAGAGTACATAATTACGTGTATTCTTTCCCGGAGCTAACGATATGTACCTGCTGTAATCAGATTCTGCCTTACTTACATTACCACTACGGTAGTACGATTCAGCTCTCCAGAAATAGGCATCGGTAGCCAATGATCTGTTTAAATCCATATACTCTATGGCAGAACCAAACATTGTAGCAGCATCGGCATATTGGGCATTAGCATATAAATCCATAGCCTTTTTATACAGCAGTTGCTGTTTAGCCTCTAAAATAGAGCGACCGGGATTATTAATTTTTGCTATAGATGCCAAAGCAGCATCATAGCTGGTTGTATTCATATATACATCTAACAAATAGCTGTTTACATTATCCGCATATCTTGATTTTGGATATTCATTAAGGAAACGTTCAAATACCGTTACCGATTCTGCAAACGGAGAATAAGATGTTTCGTGAATAATCAAAGCGTAATTATATAGTGCCTGTTCACGTATCTTGTCATTACCGGGCATGGAAGAGGCCTGTTCAAAAGCCAATCTTGCTTTTACCTTATCGTTCTTTTTAAGATAAGCCATACCTTCGTATAGCAGAGCATTTTGCGACATTACATCCTGACCACCTGTAACCTGTGGAAGATATTCCACTGCTGCATCATAATCTTTTGACATATAAGCAGCTACACCTAAATAGTATAAATCCTGAGGCTCCACCGCATCACTGCTCATTACGTAGCTGGATAGAAACTGGAATGCATCTTCATACTGTTCAAGCATAAACATAGATTCACCCATTATTCTTTCAGATTCCAACAGAACCGATTCTGATGCATCGCTCTCCAAAAGCAATGCAGCTACATCTGCAGCAGTTGTATAATCGCCCTGCATCAGAGCTATTTCTGCAAGATACAGATTTGATTCATTTGCAAAACCTGATAATCCACGGCTAATAGAGAAACCCTCTTTAGCTTTTTCGTAATCTGACTGAAGGTAGTCCATATAGGCATCGTAGAAGACTATTTCGTCTGAATAAGTATCCTTGTCTATAATCTTCAGTATTGCCATCTGTTGTTTTGCCGTCTCTAAATCGCCTGTTTTTAGAGAAGAGACCATATAGTAGTAGGTTGCACGTACTACATCCTTCATAGTAAGTTTCTCAATATTAGTCTTCTGGTACCACATAACAGCATTCTCAAATTCACCTTGCGCATAATAAGATGCAGCCATCAATGAATTCAGTCTGTTTGTGTATATAGAACGTGGATAGCGCATCATATATTCCGATACTGCACCAGCAGCTGCAGATAAATCTGCTTCGGCATCTATAACCAAAAGCATATATTCCACCTCTTCATCTCTGGCTTCTGTGCCATTCTGCTGTTTAGTTAAATCCTGCCACTTTTCCAGATATGTTTCGGCAGCCTGATAATCGTTCTGATTAAACAGTCTTCTTCCCTCTTTCAGGAATCCATCTGCACTCTCCAACTGTAATTGCGGTTGTGCAAACAACAACAGAGGCAATAACGCCAATGTAGCTAAGGTATATAATCTTTTCTTCATATTCTTATCTGTTTAAAAGTGATAAAGCTCTATCTTCGGCAGCCTCCATAATCTTCCTTTCGCCGGGACCTTTATCGTTAATTCCGCACAAATGTAATAAACCATGTACTATAACTCTATGCAATTCAGTGTCAAAAGATGTTTTATATTTCAAAGAATTGCTACATATAGTATCTACACTGATGTACATATCACCGCTAACTACCTTATTATCAGAGTAATCGAACGTAATTATATCGGTATAGTAATTATGACCTAAAAATTGATTATTTACCTCTATAATCCTGTCATCACCACAAAAAATGTAATTTAATGCACCTATCTCCTTGTTATAGAAAGCTGCAACCTCTTTAAGCCACTCCTTTACCCTGCTTTTGTTGATAGCGGGCATCTTTATGTTTTCTGTGTAAAATGAAATCTTAGACACTCTATTATAATTTTATGTTATCCAAAAAATATATATCCCATTGCAATAGCAGCCAGAATACCTGCAAAATCGGCCAACAGACCGCACTGCACGGCATACTTTGTCTTCTTAATACCTACACTGCCAAAATAGACAGCAAGTATATAGAACGTGGTATCGGTAGAACCCTGGAACAGGCATGCCATACGTCCTGCAAACGAATCGGCACCGTATGTGGTCATTGCATCAATCATAAGGCCACGTGCACCGCTCCCGCTTAAAGGTTTCATCAAAGCTGTAGGCAGAGCAGCCACAAAATCACTGTTGATTCCGCATTTTTCTACGCACCAGGCCACACCATCCACTATAAAATCCATTGCACCCGAAGCACGGAATACACCTATACCAACAAGTATTGCCACCAGATACGGTATAATTCTTACTGCTGTGGTAAATCCCTCTTTTGCGCCCTCAACAAAGGCTTCATACACATTTACCTTCTTTATAATTCCAGCCACCATAAAGCCCACTATGACCAACACCAGAATAATGTTTGCGATTGATGTGGATAATGAACCTATCTTAACTGCCGGCAAAGAGCTGAAACCCCATATTATCAATGCCACCAAAAGGCTTAAACCGCCAAAGAAAGCAAACAGCACTTTATCGAATTTGATTTTCTGAATTAAACAGGTAGCTATCAAGCCCACCATAGTGGAAAAGAATGTAGCAAGCAGAATAGGTAGAAAAACATCAGCAGGTTGCGCTGCACCCAATTGCGCCCTATAGACCATTACGCTTACCGGAATAATAGTCAGACCGGATGTATTCAGTACAAGGAACATTATCATGGCATCGGAAGCAGTATCTTTCTCTTTGTTAAGTTCCTGCATTCGCTCCATTGCTTTCAGCCCCATAGGTGTTGCTGCATTGTCTAAGCCCAACATATTGGCGGCAATATTCATAAAGATGGAACCGTATGCCGGATCATTTTTTGGAAGCGATGGAAACAAGCGTGAAAATACCGGACTTAGCATTTTGGCAAAGACATCTACCACGCCACCCTTTTCGCCTATCTTCATTATACCTAACCACAAAGATAGCACACCTGTAAGACCCAATGATATTTCAAAACCTGTCTTTGCTGAATCGAAAGTAGAATTTATTATCGATTCAAATATACTTGCATCGCCTGCAAATATCAGATGTAACAGCGCCACCACAAACGCTATTAGAAAAAAAGCCACCCAAATCCAATTCAATACCATATAGTCCTAAACAAATATTCTTATCTGCAAATTTAACTATACTTTTCAAAATGACCTTATTGCGTATTGAATAAATGAATAAAACCATTATTTTTGCAACGAAAAGAATAGATACTAACCTCAATGGGATATTCAATGAAAAAACATTTTAGCATAATACTATTTGCATTAACCTTTGCTTGCACCTTATCGGCAAATAACAATCAAGATGCAATGGCAGGAGTAGATTTGAACGAGATTGTTATTACCGGAAGTAGAGAACAATCTCCCGTTTCAGAAATTCCATCAACAGTTTCAATTGTTGACAGTGAAGATATTGAATCCAGATTTGAACCATCACTGCTTACTATTCTGAACGAACAGGTCCCCGGATTTTTCAGCACTTCACGCAGCGTAATGGGCTACGGAATATCTACAGGAGCAGCAGGTGGTATAAACATACGTGGCATAGGAGGAACAAATTCAGCACAAATGTTGGTACTTATAGACGGACATCCGCAGTACGCAGGTTTGATGGGACACCCCATTGCTGATCTGTATCAGGCAACCATGGCCAAAAGAATAGAGATAGTACGCGGTCCGTCATCTGTTTTATATGGTTCAAATGCCATGGGTGGTACAATGAACATAATAACAGGCAGTCCGGCATACCACGGTTTTAATGGTTCTGCTACAGTGGCATACGGTTCATTTAACTCTTTGCAGTCCAATATAGCAACATCGTATTCCAAAGAGAAATTGAAAGCGCACGCTTCTATTATATACAACCAAAGCAATGGGCACCGCGAAAATATGCACTACAACCAATTGCAGGGCAATTTAGGTGTATCTTACCGAATTTCCGACAGTTACTCTGTTTCAGTACAAAGTAATATTGCAGAGATTTACAGCGAAAATCCCGGAACTGTACTATCACCACTGGTAAACAATAAAGCAGACATTATAAGAGGCAATGTTTCTGCATCGTTTTCCAATAGTTTCAACAAGGCATCGGGTGCTGTTATGCTATTTTCAAACTTTGGGAACCATACAATAGATGATGGTAATGCCATTGGAGCTACTCCGCTTACCTACAGTTTCCGTTCAAAAGATGCACTTTCCGGAATAAGTTTTTATGAGACTTTCCATATAGTAAATGGTAACAAAACTACCGTTGGATTCGACTATTTTAATGTTTATGGAAAAGGTTGGTTTGCACACGATGATGGTACCATTTCATCGCCTTGGAGCAAAGCACTGCCGGCAGTAGAAGAGAAAAGTAATGAAGTGGCAGGCTATATAAATGTAAATCAGAAATTGCTTGACAAATTTACTTTTAATGTAGGTTTGCGCTTTAATCATCATAGTATTATAGGAAACAAATGGATTCCTCAAACAGGTATTACATACACCCCAAATTCAAACCATAATTTCAAACTGGTTGTATCGGAGGGTTACAGAAACCCCACAATGAAAGATATGTTCCTGTTTCCACCTCAGAACCCGGATTTGAAACCGGAAGAACTTACCAATTACGAAATTTCATATAGCGGTTTGTATTTGGACAGTAAACTTTCGTTTGACATCAGTCTGTTTTACATAGATGCAAATAACATTATAACCATAGAGATGGTAGATGGCAAAAAGCGCAATATGAATAGTGGAGAGTTAAAAAACAGCGGAATAGAATTAGAGAGCAGATACCGTATTACCGACCATCTTTCTGCAAGTGCAAACTACAGCTATCTGAATATGAAAAATCCTGTTTTGTCTGCTCCGGAACATAAACTATATGCAGAATTAGACTGGCTGAAAAACAGGAGCAGGTTTACAACAGGAGTTCAATATGTAGCAGGTTTGTACACCGATATTACACCGGGAAACATTCAACAAGAGCAATATGTATTGTGGAATGCAAGATATAGTTTTATCATTAACAAGAATATCTCACTATATATAAAAGGTGAAAACCTATTGAATAGCAAATACGAAACTCTTTCCGGATATCCTATGCCGGGAACAACTGTAATGAGCGGAATAAAAATAGGTTTCTGAGATACGTTATATATCGCTCAATTTTATCTGTAACGAACAGGTTTGCAACTTTGCAGAATAGGCAGAAAGTCTGAATATATAATCTTCAGGATTCTTTAAAACACCCATTAAGAATTCCGCTCTTCCTTCATCATCGGTTTTTATTTTACGAATAAACAATGGTGATGGAGATGCTTCAACCTCAATTTGCTGAACCTCTTTCTTCTCCGGACGTCTTTTCTCTTCGTTCAGATTTATTTCTCCTGCGCAGTAGTTATCGTATTGAAGTGCAGGAATTTCCGGAGCCTGCTCTATACAAACTTCGTTAGAATTATAAAGTTTATAAGAAGAAGAGTACATACTCTCTTCTTTTATTCTTGATACATAGTTTACAACCAATTTACTCCAGGGAGATATATGCCAACTATTGTCTGTTGATATCAAATCTGTTTGTTTACTTACAGACAACATTATTGTAGCCTTAACCGGGTTTCCCTGATAGTCTGTTATCTGAAGCTCAAATATATCGCTCTTTTTTGTGGCACGTTTTTTTGTTATATTTACGTTTAGTTTTTTCTCAGTAAATGGTACATTTATAGTAAGTGATTTTCTATGTACCCTACGTTTATATATAGAATAAAATGCAATAAACACTCCACCTACCATTTCTTTATCTATAGGTATTTCAAGAGTAGTTTCACCCTCTATGGTTCCTGCTCTATAGAATCCGAAACGAGTTTCTGCCGCAAATTGAGTACGCGGTGCAGAACTATTTTTAAGTTTGATAATTGCTGTATCGCCTACATTGTAAACAGTCTTTTCGGCCTCTATCTGAATGGCTTCAGTGTCTATATTGTCATCCCTAAATACTATTTCTTCCGATGCGCATGGTGTAGATTTAGAGATATCAGTTAAAACATAAATAGGCCTTTTGGTATTTACCAAATCGTCTTCGTCGCTAATTTGTAAAGTGTAACGACCGGGAGAAACGTTTCTGGGTATTGTTATTGTTCCGGAAACCAAACCATCTTCGTCGGTCTCCATCTCTTTTACAGACAGACGTTTCCAATCACTGTCAAACAGGGTGACTGTAAGCGGATAGTCAGTGCATAACTTTGCCACATTATAACCATCACTCACATATACCACTGCTGAATAACGTATCTTCTCACCCGGACAATAATTATTCTTGTCTGTCAATACCTTTGCTATGTTAGGCATAGGCATATCACTCTGATACGGGAGCGTAAATGTTGCTGTATATGAGTTATCATCATAATAGAGATTTAACTGATAGTCTCCATTTGATATACCTATAACGGTTAACACACCATCTTTATTAGAATATCCCTCTTTGATAACTCTATGTCTCTCTTCATACAGCGCTTTATCTATACGTATCAAGGTAAATCTGCAATCGGGTATTGGATATCCCTCTATATTATCAATAACCACCCCCGTAAAGTTACTACCTGAGAAGACCTTACCCAGAAAGGCCAATCTGTTACAAGGAGTATATAAATACGATATATAACTACCATCTTCAAATTGCGGAGAATCTGAAGCAAGAATGTAGTATTTACCCGATTTCAACGGCGGTACAAAGAACTGAGTTTTGGCTACATCATCTTTACATGGTTCTAATTCCTGTTCCCAAGCCACCTCTACCGGCAATCCATTCAGGAACTGTAACATCTCTGCTCCGTAATATGACAGTTCGCCTTCCACAGATACCACCTTATAATACACCTTCTCTATTCCATAATATTCCAGTGTTCCATCACAAACACTACCCGGTGAGAGATGGAAACCGAGATGTAAAAAGAGATACTTTTCAACCGGTTGCGTAGTCATATACATGTATTTTTATGAGAAAAGATCTGGTGTAGATGGATATTTGGAACGACCCAAATGGCGATAAGCCAGATCGGTCACCTCTCGTCCTCTTGGCGTACGTTTTATAAAACCTTCCTGAATAAGGAATGGCTCATACACCTCTTCTAACGTACCAGGATCTTCGCCAAGTGCTGTAGCGATGGTGCCCAATCCTACAGGACCACCACCAAACTTATCAATAATAGTACAGAGAATCTTATTATCAATCTCATCAAGACCGAATTTATCTATATTCAGAGCTTCTAATGCTATTTTTGCTATATCTAAAGTGATGCGTCCAGAACCTTTCACCTGAGCAAAATCACGCACTCTGCGCAACAACGCATTAGCTATTCGTGGCGTACCGCGACTGCGACGTGCTATCTCAGATGCTGCATCAGTATTACATGGCACACCCAATATACCTGCCGAACGCAGAATGATATTCTTCAGCGTATCTGCACCATAATATTCCAGATGCATATTTATACCGAAACGAGCTCTTAATGGTGCTGTAAGCAGACCGCTGCGGGTAGTTGCACCAATCAGAGTGAATGGTGACAGACCTATCTGAACACTTCTTGCAGATGGCCCCTTATCTATCATAATATCAATACGATAATCTTCCATTGCAGAATAGAGATACTCCTCTACAACCGGAGACAGACGATGTATTTCATCTATAAAGAGAACATCCTTTGGTTGCAACGATGTAAGGATACCTGCCAAATCTCCGGGTTTATCCAAAACAGGACCGGAAGTAATCTTAAACCCTACTCCAAGTTCATTAGCAATGATATTACTCAGAGTGGTTTTTCCCAATCCCGGAGGACCATGTAACAACGTATGATCTAACGACTCTCCTCTACGATTGGCAGCCTCGACAAAGACCTTCAGATTTTCCACAATCTTATCCTGCCCCGTAAAATCGTCAAACGATAACGGGCGCAAAGCATTATCCAGTTCCTTATCGGAACCATTGTAACGCTGCTGTCTTATATCAAAATCTTCCATCGTTAGCAAAGGTACAAATAAGTGAGGGCATAAGCAAGTTTATTTGCATTTTGCCGAACGGGCGTACCTTGGACGAAGTCAAAGGTACAAATTTCTACTAATCTAACCAATATCCTTTAGGCTCAATGCTATTCGCTTGCGTTCTATATCCACAGATTTTACTTTCACCTTTAGCTGTTGATGAATAGATACCACTGTAGTGGGGTCTGATACATAACTATCCGACATTTCAGATACATGAATCAATCCGTTCTCCTTTATACCTATATCTACAAAACAGCCAAAGTTGGTAATGTTTGTTACTATTCCCGGTAACACCATTCCTGGTTTCAAATCATCTATTGTACGAATTGTATCGTCAAAACTGAATACCTCTATATTGCTTCTCGGGTCTCTGCCCGGCTTTTCAAGTTCTGCCATAATATCGCGCAGAGTAGGCATACCAACCTCTTGAGAAACATATTTGTCCAACTGAATGTTATCTCTTTTTTCCTTACTTGAGATTAGTTCCTGCACAGTACAGCCCACATCTTTTGCCATACGTTCCACTATGTGGTAACTTTCAGGGTGTACAGCAGAATTATCAAGCGGATTCTTTGCTCCCGGAATACGCAAGAAACCGGCAGACTGTTCAAAAGATTTTGCTCCCATTCTGGGCACTTTCATCAGTTCCTTACGATTTGCAAAAGCTCCGTTTTCAACGCGATAATCTACTATGTTCTTAGCCAATGTAGAAGACAAACCGGAAACGTATGTAAGCAGATATTGGCTTGCTGTATTCAGATTTACACCTACCTGATTCACACAACTAACCACCGTCCTGTCAAGTGACTCTTTCAGTTCAGTCTGATTTACATCATACTGATACTGTCCCACACCAATAGATTTGGGATCTATCTTTACAAGTTCCGCCAACGGATCCATCAAACGACGTCCTATAGATACAGATCCGCGCACCGTAACATCGTAATCGGGGAATTCATCGCGAGCAATTTTAGAAGCAGAATATATTGAAGCACCATCTTCGCTTACCATAAAAATCTGAATCTTACGGTCATAACGGATATTTGTAACCAAAGCTTCCGTTTCACGTCCTGCTGTTCCGTTACCTATTGATATAGCCTCTATCTTATATTGTTCTACCAGTTTCTGTAGCTTGCGTTCCGCTATATGGCGTTCATTTTTAGGCGGATGCGGATAGATAGTTTCATTATGAAGCAGATTACCCTGAGCATCTAAACATACCACCTTACAACCCGTTCTGAAACCCGGATCTATGGCGAGCACACGCTTTTGTCCCAATGGAGGCGCCATAAGCAGTTGTTTCAGGTTCTGTGCAAACACTCTGATGGCCTCTGCATCGGCTTTCTCTTTTGACAATGCTGCAAATTCCGATTCTATAGATGGTTTAAGCAATCGTTTATAAGAATCTCGTATAGCTATCTCTACCTGTTCAGACGATTCAGAATCATTCTTTAAGTATCTTCTATCTAATTTTTCATACACCCTGCCATCATCGGCCGGTTGTATAGAGCATTTCAAAAAACCCTCCTTTTCACCACGTCTTATAGCCAATAGTCTGTGAGAAGAGCATCTGGACAGCGGACCGCTCCAATCAAAATAGTCGCGATACTTATCGCCTTCGGTCTCTTTTCCTTTTACAACTTTTGAAGTAAGTATTGCGTCGTATTGGAACACTTTACGAACACTGTTTCTCACCCATTCATCTTCGTTAATCCATTCTGCTATTATGTCTCGAGCCCCTTGTAATGCATCATCCACAGATTTTACATCACCTTTTACAAAACGTGCGGACTTATCCTCCACATCTCCATATTGTTGGCTCATAATAATCTTTGCCAATGGTTCCAACCCTTTTTCGCGGGCAACATCGGCACGAGTCTTTCTTTTGGGTTTATATGGCAGATAAATATCCTCTAAAGTGGTGGAATCGAAACACTCCTCTATACGTTCTTTCAGTTCGGGAGTCAGTTTGTCCTGATCGGCTATACTTTTCAAGATAGTCTCTTTGCGTTTAGACAGTTCCTGAAACTTGGCTGCAGCATTTGCTATTTCTGCTATCTTTACTTCGTCAAGCCCGCCTGTAGCCTCTTTTCTGTAACGGCTTATAAATGGAATGGTAGCACCACCATCAAGTAAATTAAGTGTGGCCAAAACAGCAGATAGTTCTATACCAACTGTTTCAGCCACAAATTTTTCTATCTTAATCATATCTACGATATTCTGTTTATCAAAGCTTCTGCGTCAAGCTGTTCCTGACTTCCTGAAACCATATCTTTCAGTGTAATCTTACCGGAGACAAGTTCATCACTGCCAACTATTGCCACATACGGAATGTTCAATGCGTTGGCATACGACATCTGTTTTTTCATTTTTACAGCATCCGGATAGATCTCTGCCGATACACCTTTAGCACGCAATTTTGCTATTACAGATATACAGAAAGCCGATTCCTGAGCGCCAAAGTTCAGGAAGAGTATCTTTGTACCCGACACCGCATTTTCCGGATAGAGATTCAACTGATTAAGTACATCGTATATTCTATCTGCACCAAAAGAGATACCTACACCGCTTACACCCGGCATTCCGAATATACCGGTAAGATTATCGTAACGACCGCCTCCGCTTATGCTGCCTATCTCTACATCTAAAGCCTTTACTTCAAAAATAGCACCAGTGTAGTAATTCAAACCACGAGCCAGAGTAAGATCTAAATCTAAAGCATTGTTCAATCCAAGTGACGATGCTGTTTCTAAAATAAATCGACACTCCTCTACACCTTTCAAACCGGTCTCACTTCCTGCCAATACCTTTTCTATAGTAGCCAGTTTTTCGCTGTTTGTACCGGAAAGAGCCAGGATAGGTTGCAATTTCTCTACTGCATCCTGTGGCAATCCTTTCTCCAAAAGTTCGGCATTCACATTATCCAGACCTATCTTATCTAACTTGTCTATGGCAACAGTTATATCTACTATCTTATCTGCCTGACCTATAATTTCAGCAATACCTGCCAAAATTTTTCGGTTATTCATCTTGATAGCTACCCTTACACCAAATTTGGTAAATACGGTATCTATCATCTGAATAAGTTCAACTTCGTTCAAAAGAGAATCGCTACCCACCACATCGGCATCGCACTGGTAAAACTCTCTGTATCTGCCTTTTTGCGGACGATCGGCACGCCATACCGGCTGAATCTGATAACGTTTGAATGGGAATTGCAACTCCTCTCTATGCATTACCACAAAACGAGCAAATGGTACTGTAAGGTCATATCTCAAACCCTTTTCACAGAATTTCGATGCCAATTTTGTAGCATTACGGCTTAGCAATTCTTCATCGGTCAATGACTTGAAATAGTCTCCCGAATTTTGAATTTTGAACAATAGTTTATCGCCCTCTTCGCCATACTTACCCATCAGAGTAGATAAGTTCTCCATGGCAGGAGTCTCTATCTGACGATAGCCGAACAGGCCAAAAACCTCTCTTATTGTATCAAATATATAGTTTCTTCTCGCCATTTCAATTGGCGAAAAGTCTCTTGTACCCTTTGGTATTGAAGGCTTCATTGTTTAATCTCTTCTTGCTATTGAAATATAATATAAAAGTGTGCCTAATGACGATATTGCTCCCACCACGTATGTATATGCAGCAGAACGCAAAGCGTCGGATGCCTGATTTGATGTCTGCGCAGTTGTTATGTTTGATTGTGACAACCAGGACAACGCTCTACGGCTGGCATCTACCTCTACAGGCAATGTTATAAAACTGAATACGGTGGTAGATGCAAACAGCAGAATACCTATCCAGATAAGTCCCGGAAATACATTGATAACCAATATACCTATCAATATAACCCAAGTAACCCATTGAGAAGCAAAAGTAACCACCGGAACCAATGCTGAACGCATCTTTAACGGAGCGTACGCTACGGCATGCTGAACAGCGTGACCGCATTCGTGAGCAGCAACCGCTGCCGCAGCTATATTCCTACCGTTATAAACATCGCGGCTAAGATTAACCGTTTTGTTTTCAGGATTATAGTGGTCTGTCAGTTGACCATCTACGCAAGTAACAGTAACATCTTTAATGCCATACTGCTGTAGCATAAGACGTGCAACTTCTGCACCGCTAACATTACCATTTGTAGCTATGCGGGAATATTTACTAAATTTACGCTGCAGGTTGTTTTGAACAACAAAACTTATTACAGCAATAAAAATAAACAGCCCAAAATAACTTATTTCCATTATTATTTCTCTCTTACAATTGTTTGATTTCTATCCGGACCAACAGATACAATAGATATAGGTGCTTCCAGATACTCTTCCAGGAATGCAATGTAGTTATTGAATTCTTCAGGGAATTCATCTTCACTCTTCACCTGTGTCAAATCGGTCTGCCAACCCGGCAACTCTTCGTATTGTGGCTCTACACCTTCACAATCGAATGGGAATTCGTCGGTAATAGTTCCATCCTGTAATTTATAAGCTACGCAAGCCTTGATTGTAGGCATTGTGTCAAGAACGTCGCTCTTCATCAGAATCAGGTCTGTAACACCGTTTATACGAACAGCATAACGCAAAGCAACCAAGTCAACCCAACCGCAACGACGACGACGACCTGTTACTGCACCAAATTCGTGACCACGATCGGACATCAATTCACCATCTGCATCGAACAATTCTGTTGGGAATGGTCCGCTACCTACACGTGTACAGTATGCTTTCATTATACCATAAACTTTACCTATTCTATTAGGAGCAATACCTAAACCGGTACAAGCACCTGCACAAACAGTGTTTGATGATGTAACAAAAGGATATGAACCAAAATCTATATCCAGCATAGTACCCTGCGCACCTTCGCACAAAAGACTCTTGCCTTCTCTAAGCAGATTATTCACAAAATGTTCGCTATCAACAAAAGTAAACTGCTTGATATATTCAATACCCTCTTTCCAAGCTTCTTCTATTGGAGCCAGATCGTATTCAAAATTCAGACTCTTCAATGTACGTTCATGAGCAGCTTTAGTCTCTTCATATCTCTGCTGGAAATCAGGACGTAGCAAATCACCTATTCTCACACCTGTTCTTGCCACCTTATCAGTATATGTAGGACCTATTCCGCGTCCGGTTGTTCCCACCTTACTCTTACCTTTTGATGCCTCTATTGCACTATCCAGCAATCTGTGTGTAGGCAATATAAGATGAGCTTTTTTAGATATAAGAAGTCTATCTTTTAGATTGATACCGGCATTCTCCAATGCTTCTGCCTCTGCCTTAAACAGGGCAGCATCAATAACCATACCGTTACCTATAATATTCTGTTTGTCACCCTGGAATACTCCTGAAGGTATAGATTTGAGAACAAAATGCTTACCATCAAAAATCAGTGTATGACCGGCATTTGGTCCACCCTGAAAGCGTGCCACAACATCATACCTTGGGGTTAATACATCTACAACTTTTCCCTTTCCTTCGTCGCCCCACTGTAGGCCTAATAGAACATCAATCTTCTCTTTCATCTTATTTTGTTTTATTCATTAATTTCTTCTGTCTTCTCTTTTGTGCAGCCGCACATTTACTGCATAAACCATAAATATATAAGGCATAACCGGTCATAGTGAACTTTTTAATTCTCATATTCTCTATTTCGGTCTTCACCTTTTCATCTTTACTTTCCACCACCTTACCGCACACGGTACATATAAGATGATGATGCATTTCCGGCTCTACACACTTTTCATACCTTACGCCGTCTGTAAAGAGATGTTTCTTTATCAATCCGGCTTCCAGTATCAATTCCAAATTGTTATAGACCGTAGCTCTGCTCAATCGGAAATTCTGTTTGTTTACAATACTTTCCAAAAGAGTTTCCGGAGTGAAATGCCCTTCGGTTTTGTATATCGCTTCCAGAATGGCAAATCGTTCAGGCGTATTTCTCAACGCCTTGTACTTTAGAAAGTCTGCAAACTTATCCTTAAATACCTTATACTGACTCTCCGTCTCCATAATTGCTTCTAAAACTCTCTAATGCTATTCTTGCAGCACTTGCTGGAAGAATATCTTTCCCCGAAATAGCCGCTTTGGCCTGATCTTGAAACTCCAGAACATATCTTTCATTCATTTCAAGCCTGTTTCTAAACAGATGAGCCAAGGTAAGGAATCCGCAATACTGATACATCTCCCTACTATCGGCTATCCACTTAAACGCAACAACTGCTGCCCCTTCCATCTTACTGAAAAGGTACATAGAGCATATTTCTGCCAAATCTACAAAAAGAATTTCATCTAACCATAGATTGGCCATATCTGTTTTAAATAGTTCTGTAGGATAAAGCAAAGCTGCCAACATTTTACACTCTCTTATATTCTCTTTCCAGAGTCTCAAAGAGAGAGCTTCATCTTTTTCAAAAGAGGCAGCAATCTCCTTTATACGTGGCAATTCGACACCGAAATTCAGTTTGTAACTGATTCCGCTGTCGCGCATACCTTTTGATGCTACACCGTTCATCGCAAGGCGCAGTTTCTGTTTTATCTGTCGGACCTGTCCTTCAATATCCATCATATCAAAGCCGGTCTGATCCGGCTATTCAAGAACGAGAATGCCTCTTCTGATATTGATGAGGGGCTTCCCCTTTCTCTTTATAAAATGCTGCGTAGAAAGACTGTCTGTTAGCAAAGCCCACCATAAGGCCAATCTCTTCCATAGTCTTATCCACATAGCGTTTATCTACTAACATATTCTGAGCATCGCGTACTCGGAATTCGTTCACCAAACTGGAATAATTCATTCCAAATCTTGAGTTAATCACAGCAGAAAGATATCGTGGATTAGTATGTAAATCCTTGGCTAGTTGTTTCGCTGAATATTCAGGATCTCTGTACTTCTTTTCAGCAACAATAATGGTTAGAATCTTATCATACAATTCATCGGCTAATTCCAATCTAATCATGCTTCTGTAGCCAGCTTCTTTTTCCACCTTCTCTCTTAACTTGTAAGGTCTGTTTTTATCGTTCATAGTTTTCCATTTGTAAAACACTACAAAATAAATGATTATTTCTTAAAAACAGGCCCTTTTAAACCATAAAAATTGCAAAAGGATAAAAAAAAACATCATTAGTAGCTAAAAGGCGAAAATTCGGTTAAAATTACTACTTTTGCGTTCCATCTGCATTTTGCAAACGAACAACAGAAAATGGACAGTCTTACTATACAACGAATAATAGACACAGCCAACATTGTTGATGTGGTTTCAGACTTTGTTACACTTCACAGAAGAGGTGTAAACTACGTAGGGCTATGTCCGTTTCACGATGAGAAGACACCTTCATTTTATGTCTCTCCGTCTAAAGGTATTTGCAAATGTTTTAGCTGCGGAAAGGGAGGCAATGCCATACACTTTCTTATGGAACACGAACAGATGTCATTTTCACAAGCTGCCGAATGGTTAGCAAAAAAGTATGGCATTCCGTTCCAGAAAAGAGAATTTACAGACAAAGAGAAAGCGTTACATAAAGAACGCGAATCAATGTTTATAGTCAATCAGTTTGCTGCCGATTTTTTTGCTGAAAATCTTTATACAGACAGGGGCAGAGCTATTGGATTAAACTATTTGAAGAATCGTAAATTCCGGGACGATATAATTAAGAAGTTCCAGTTGGGCTATTGCCCTGACAATGGACATTCCACTGCCGATGCCGCTACAGCTAAGGGTTTCAATAAAGAACTGCTTGTTAAAACCGGCCTGTGCTACCAAAAAGAAGACGGCTCCCTACGCGACCGTTTCTGGGGTAGAGTAATATTCCCGGTTCATTCTCTGTCGGGAAAGGTTGTCGCTTTTGGCGGACGCATTATGAAATCAGACCCCAAAGCTGCAAAATATGTAAATTCACCGGAATCCATAATCTATTCAAAGAGCAACGAACTTTACGGTCTCTATTTTGCAAAACAGGCCATAACACGCAAAGATCGCTGTTTTCTGGTGGAGGGATACGCCGATGTAATATCTATGGTACAATCAGGTATAGAGAACGTGGTAGCTTCCAGCGGAACATCTCTTACCAATGGACAAATCAGGCTGATACACCGTTTTACCAACAACATCACTGTGCTTTACGACGGCGATAAGGCTGGCATAAAGGCATCACTACGTGGTATAGATATGTTATTGGCAGAAGGAATGAACGTAAAAGTTCTGCTTCTTCCCGATGGCGAAGACCCCGATAGCTTTTCACAGAAACATTCGGCATCGTCCTTCCAGGATTATATTGACAAAAATCAGGTTGACTTCATAAGATTTAAAGTTAATTTGCTTTTAGAAGATGCGTCGGACGACCCCATATCGCGTTCAAACCTAATAAAAGAGATTACCCAAAGCATATCTGTAATAGACGATCCTATTGTTCGTTCTGTCTATATAACTGAATGTTCGCAAATTCTGCGTGTAGATGAACAGCTACTTATAAACGATGTCAACAAAAGACAGCGTGAAAAGTATTCTGCAACACCTGTACCTGCCAAACCTGCCCACAGAACAGAGGCAGATAATGCAGAGCTACAAGAGAATAGTTCAGAAACGGAAACAACAAAGAGTACTGCTGTTGAACAGCCGGTAGAAAACAGCATAGAGAAGTTAAAGAGCGATATTCGCGCATTGAAACGTGCCGGATATGAACTTATAATGAAGAAAGAGAGACTGATAGCACAATATTTAGTGCGATTTGCCGATAAAGAATTTTGCTATCTGGAAGAAGAAGAGCAAAGCATTACTGTAGGTGAATACATATCACAATCTCTTGAAAATGACAATCTTGAATTGGTACATCCTATCTATAAACGCATTTTGGAGCTATATAGGGAGAATGCAAACAATCCTGATTTTGTAAGTGAAAGATTCTTTATATCTCATCCGGAAGAGTTTGTCAGTCTTACTGCCGCAAGTTTGATTGAAGAGCCATATCAGTTAAGCCAGATTTTCTCAAAGAACAGTGCACCTGTAGAAGAAAAACTGTTCGAACTTACTACTCACATAATGACAGACTATCAATATGAGATAGTACGTTTTGAAATAGATAAGGTACTAAAAGAGATTCAGAACCCTGCAACTATAGAAAATCCAGAATTATTCATATCTGCACAAAACAGGTACAAGACTCTTTTGAATGCCCGTAATGAACTGGCAAAAAAATTAGGTGACCGAGTGGTTCACCTATAAATTCCATGCGTTTACTTACGCCCTATCAGGTTCATAAACTCTTCACGTGTCTTAGCCTGATTAAAAGCACCCGTAAAATCGGATGTTGTTGTTATGGAATTCTGCTTCTCCACACCGCGCATCTGCATACACATGTGACTCGCTTCAATAACCACCATAACACCTAACGGTTGCAAAGTTTGCTGAATACACTCCTTGATTTGGTATGTCATTCGTTCCTGCACCTGAAGTCTTCTGGCAAACACATCTACCACACGAGCTATCTTGCTTAGACCGGTAATATAACCATTAGGGATATAAGCTATGTGAACCTTGCCATAGAAAGGCAGAAGATGATGCTCACAGAGAGAATAGAAATCTATATCCTTAACAATAACCATCTGGCTATAATCTTCTTTGAACATAGCCGATTTCAGTACTGCCGACGGATCTATGGTATAACCACTGGTAAAATCCATCAAGGTTTTGGCAACTCTCAACGGTGTACGTTCCAAACCCTCTCTGTCAGGATTAGGCTCAATAATCCTTAATATCTCTTCGTAATGTTTTTTAAGAGCCTGAAAATCTTGTGATTCTTCGTCTGAAAAAGGAATCAAACTACTCATAAATAAACGTTAATTTCTTGGTTTCTTAAAATGATAAGCCCTTTATAAGGAGTCTCTCTTTTAAGTTTACGCATTACTTCGTAAGCCTCTTCATAATAGAGGAAATCGCCCACCGTACATAGCCAGCGAGGTGATTTAAAAAGCGTATAGACAGGCAATTGCGGATAGTTCATACGGATAAACTTTTCTGTCTCCTGTGCCTGTTCTTTGGCATGGCGAGTATTATTACCTGCATATACCTGAATACGGTATCCTGTAGCTTTCACCAATGTACCTGCCTGATAGTTCATAGTAGTACCTATGAGACTGTCAAGTCTGGCATCTCTATCCACCTTAATAATACCTTTGCCTGAAACCTCTCTCTCCAAGTGATCGACCAGTGTCTGTTGAGCACCGGCCGTCACTGTTAAGAGAAGCAGGACAAATAATAATCCTGTCTTTTTCATCATTTCTATATTAATTCCAAGCATCGATGATACCCTTGAAATCGGCTGCATTCAATGATGCACCACCTATCAGACCACCATCTACGTTAGGATTTGCGAACAACTCTTTTGCATTAGAAGCCTTGCAGCTACCACCGTAAAGGATAGAGCAATCGTCAGCAACCTGCTGGCCATACTTTGCAACAATCTCTGAACGGATAAATGCGTGCATCTCTTCTGCCTGTTCTGCTGTAGCTGTAAGACCTGTACCAATAGCCCAAACCGGTTCGTAAGCAATTACAATCTTACCAAAGTCTTCTGCAGAAAGGTTGAACAAGCCACCTTCCAACTGACCTTTAACTACCTGATTCTGAATGCCAGATACACGTTCTTCCTTAACTTCACCTACACAGAAAATAGGAGTAAGACCGTTTTCAAGAGCAAGCTGAACTTTCTCTTTCAGGATTTCGTCAGTTTCGCCATAGTAAGCTCTGCGCTCTGAGTGACCAAGGATACAATATTTTGCACCGGTTGAAGCAATCATAGAAGCAGAAATTTCACCTGTATAAGCACCTGAAGCCTTATCTGCACAGTTTTCTGCACCTATGCCAACCAAATTCTGGTCAACTAATGGAGTAACAGAAGCCAAATGTATGAATGGAGTACATACCACTACATCGCAATTTGGTTTTTCAGCTACCAACATAGCATTGATCTCTTTTACCAACTCAATACCTTCCTGAAGATTCTTGTTCATCTTCCAGTTACCTGCTACAATCTTTTTTCTCATTTCTTTTAAAATTTATTGTTATGAAACTTTACTTTTCAATTTATCTATAAGTATTATAAGTGCCAATGGAATTACAAACAACAAAAATATTGACAGTATTACCATAGTTCTATTCTGTGTAGGCTGAACACCTAAAAAACTCTGTTCCAACGGTACATCTAAAAATTCTTCCGATGGAATATTATGACCGCTCCATTTGTTTACTATTACACCATCTTTTAGCAATATCAAACCCGGATTGGCACGTAGCATAGTTTGCAACGGAATCTCATCGGCATAGAAAAACGAATATTCTGCACCATTATTTTCTATCCACTTCTGCACAATATCGGTTCCTGAAGCTGTCAAACCATAAAAACCATAGCCGTACTTATGACTGTAATCATACAAATCATCTACCATATCCAGATGGCTTTCATCGGCCTTCTCCAGATGATCTGCCACCAACAGGAATGTATAACCCCTATTTTCCAGTATCATAGGAGTGACATCGTTCAAATCTTTATCCAGAATAAAGAAATCTGCCATCTTTGGATTTGCATTTTCAAATATCTCACTACGCAAATCTGTTCCTATTTTATACGAACGGAAATCCAAAGCCGGCAATCCGTTAATGTTGCTTATGGTAAATCTGGTAAGCAGTAAAACCGTCACAACAGTTACCAGCCACTGCCTTCGTTCACTTACCAACGGAGTGATGTATCGCTTTTTGAAGAACAGGAAAAACGCCATTAGCAATAGCAACAGATTCTTTTCAAAGGTCTGCCAATTGGTAAGAATAAGAGCATCTCCAAAACAGCCACAATCTTCAACAGGATTTTTCAATGCAGTGTACAGAGTAAATGGAGTTAGCACTAACATCATGCAGAGTAACAGGAAGGTAGTTCCCTTAGTGAATACGCCCATAAGCATATATACACCCAACAGAAATTCAAATCCTGCCAGCAGTGCTGCAAAAATAAGCAGAGTGCTGTCCATAAAGATACCATCCCAACCAAAAGCCAACAGATAATCTATGAATTTAATCTGTGTACCTACAGGATCAATGGCTTTTACTATTCCGGAAAAGACAAAGACAGAGCCCAACAGTATTCTGCATACCGTTGTCATTATCTTTTCAAAACGCACTCTTCCGGACATATCGGCTCTTTATTTATTTTCCAAACTTGATTTTTATCAATCCAAACACAGCATAGTTTATCATATCCATATAGTTTGCATCTATACCTTCCGATGCTATGGTCTTGCCGTCGTTATCTTCTATCTCTTTGGTACGGTTTATCTTGGTAAGAATAAAATCCGTATAAGATGTAGTGCGCATATCACGCCATGCTTCCTGATAATCGTGATTCTTCTTTTTCATCAGTTCCAGGGTAGATTGCGCATACTTGTCGTATTCAGACAATGCCCACTCTTTGCTCTTGTCAACCACATCGGAATAACCATGTTCCAACTGAATAAGCGCAATGATTCCGTAATTGACAATGCCTATAAGTTCTGAACGAATGTCTTCATCAATCATGGTGAATTCAGTAGTCTCTATTCCGCGAATACGTTTTGCTTTTATAAAAATCTGGTCTGTCAAAGACTGCGGACGCATAATTCTCCACGATGGACCATAATCCTGCATCTTCTTAACAAACAGTGCACGACACAGAGCTATTATCTCTTCAAACTGTTTGTCTGTATTTGGCCTTTCAGCCTTATTGTTACACATTTCACACATAATCAATATATTAATTCACCCTAAGGGTTTGTCCTACTCTAAGTATTGTATTTCTGGAGATACCATTCAATTTACATATTGCAGATACCGATGTCTCGTTCTTAGCTGCTATACGTGTAAGTGTATCACCACTGCGAACTTTGTAATAAACCTCTTTGTTATCTGCTTTACGATATACATAAACATCTGTTTCTGCACACTGCTCCGGAAAATTAAACATAAACGCCGGATTTATTGGTTTTCCCAAAATTCTGGTCTCAAAATGCAGATGCGAACCTGTTGAACGTCCTGTATTACCACCCAGACCGATAGGTTCACCTGCACGCACAATCTGATTCTCTTTTACCAGTTTCTTTGAAAGATGCGCATAGACGGTTTCTAATCCGTTTGGATGTCTGATAACTAAGTAATGACCATAACCGCGTCTTTCGTATCGCGAAATTCTTACCTTACCGTCAAAAGCAGATCTTATAGTATCGCCTGTAAGAACCTTTACATCAAGGCCATAATGCACTCTGGTTCTGCGTGGTCTGTAACCATACTTGTCTGTAATTCTGGTGCTGTCAGTTGGCATACAGAAATCCTTCATCATTATTACCAAAGAATCGGGGAACGGAACATCATCAAATTTATGAACATACTGGTTACTCCATTCGGGATATAAGAACGATGCAGGATTATCCAAATTATAGGCTATTCCAACAGAGAGATGCGCGGGACATTCCACTGTAGGCATAGCTGTCAATGGAATAACTTGCGAAGATACCGGTTCACCGGCATAAGAAACTGCCGCGAACAGTACCCCTGCCACCATTGCTATAAGTCTATATCCTAAATTTTTCAACATTACTCCAAATATCTTGCAAAATTAACTATTTCTTATGAAATAGATGACCAGTCAAACGGGCTTTTTTTAAGGCGGCGCAATTCGCGTGCCAAAAGTTGGTTTTCAGGCTGTACCAAATCGGCATCTTTTGCTATTATCTCTTTGGCTATATTTCTAACCTGTTCTATCAACATTCCATCGCGAGCCAGATTTGCAAGTTTCAAATCAAATGCTATTCCGCTCTGCTGGGTTCCCTCTATATCACCCGGACCACGCAACTTTAAATCGGCTTCGGCTATTTCAAAACCATCGTTGCTATCTACCATAATATCAATACGTTTACGAGTATCTTCCGATAGTTTGTAGCCTGTCACCAATATACAGAAAGATTGATCTGCACCGCGCCCCACTCTACCTCGTAGCTGATGTAACTGCGACAACCCGAAACGTTCTGCATTTTCTATAACCATTACACTTGCATTGGGAACATCCACGCCCACTTCAATCACTGTAGTAGATACCATAATACGGGTTTCTCCACGCTTGAAACGTTGCATTTCAGCATCTTTTTCTGCCGGTTTCATCTTACCATGCACCTTGCTCACATCGTAACCCTGAAAACGGTCACAAATTATTTTGTATCCATCTTCCAGATTCTTCAAATCAATCTTTTCACTCTCTTCTATCAAAGGATATACCACATACACCTGCCTGCCTTTCTTTAGTTCTTCGTCCAGAAAAGCATATATATCAACGTGGGTATTATCAAATTTATGTACTGTCTTTATAGGTTTTCTGCCAGGCGGCAATTCGTCTATTATGGAGACATCGAGATCTCCGTACAGAGTCATTGCCAATGTACGGGGTATAGGCGTTGCCGTCATTACCAATACGTGAGGAGGATTGCTGTTTTTTGACCACAGTTTTGCACGCTGAGCCACACCGAATCTATGTTGTTCATCTATAACTACCAGTCCTAATCTGGCAAACATAACCGTATCTTCCAAAACGGCATGTGTAGCCACCAATATATTTACATTACCGCCCACCAAACCATTCAGAATTGCCTCTCTGCGTTTTCCTTTTATACTTCCGGTAAGCAGTTCTACATTCAAACCTATTGAATTCAGATAACGGCTGATGTTTGCGAAATGTTGTTCTGCCAGAATCTCCGTAGGTGCCATTATACAAGCCTGAAAACCATTATCAATGGCTAAAAGCATAGACATAAGTGCCACCATTGTTTTTCCGCTACCTACATCGCCTTGCAAAAGTCTGTTCATCTGTACACCGGAACAGGTATCTCTGCGTATCTCGCGTACTACTCTTTTCTGAGCTTCGGTTAGTGCAAATGGCAAACATTCGCTATAAAATCTATTAAACGAATTGCCTACCTTACTGAACATCAACCCCTTAAACCGCTTATTTCTGGCTGCCGAATATCTGCATATATTCAACTGTACATAAAAGAGTTCTTCAAATTTAAGACGATGCTGTGCCTGTCTTAAACTATCTGCCGTTTTTGGAGAATGGATAACAGTGAGAGCGTCGGTAAGTGACATAAGGTTCTCTCTGTTTATCAACCAATTAGGAAGTGTCTCCGGAAGTGGTTCTACAATAAGTTCCAGCAGATTGTTTATCAGTTTCCTTATTGCAGCCGAATTCAAGCCGGATTTCTTCATCTTTTCGGTTGTATTGTAATGGGGTTGCATTCCCATCTCTGACAGGTTAATATTGGCGTCAATATCTATTTCGGGGTGGGCTATATTTACCCTGCCGCCATATATGGTAGGTTTTCCAAACACCACATATTCCGTATTGGGTCTATATTTGGATAGAGCAAATTTTATACCTTGAAACCAAACCAGATCTGCTACACTTGTACCATCTGTAAAGTGAGCAACCAAACGTTTACCACGTCCTGCTCCTATCTCTTCGAAACTCAAAATTCTGCCCTTTAATTGAATATAGGGCATAGTTCCATTAACCTCCTTTATCTGAAAAAGTCGGCTTCTATCTATGTATTTGTAGGGATAATAGTGTATTAAATCTGCAAGAGACTTTATTCCAAGCTCTTTTGACAGCAATTCTGCCCTTGCAGGACCTACACCGGGCAGATACTTAACATCACGAACAGATAAGTCAAGCATCCTGACAGCCCTTTCAGAACATCATTTTACTGCACACCTCCTTTTGCAGTTCTTCGCTGCGCAACAATCTGATTATTGCATTGGCAAATTCCACTGCTGCCGCAGGACCTTTACCTGTTATAAGATTGGCGTCCTGTTCCACCAATGCGCCGGTACATAATGCTTTACCCAAACCCGGTTCGCAACCCGGATATGTAGTAACTTTTCTGCCATCTATCAACCCGTGACCTCCCAACACCATAGGAGCTGCACAAATAGCAGCAACAGGTTTATCGGCATCCATAAACTGACGCAACAATAGTTCCACACCCTTATGATTTGCCAGATTGGTTGCACCCGGCTGTCCACCCGGAAGTATCAACATATCGGCATCTGCAAAATCTACATCTTCAAACAGAGCATCTGCCATAATAGGAATATTTTGAGAACTCTTAACCAGTAATTCACCTGTTACCGATACTGTTTGTACAGGAATACCTGCACGTATAAGCATATCCAAAGGAGTTGTAAACTCTATTGCCTCAAAACCTTGGGCCATAAATATATATACCATAGCAATCTCTGTTTTATATTTGATTATCTCTGCTTGAAATAATAGGTAATAGTACCTGTTTGGTTATTCAGACCACCTATTGCATTAAATTTTGTCTTTGCTGCAGCGGTTAATGCAGCCTGTTGCAGTTTCTGATTAACAGTATTAGTACGCTGGTTTATAGAAACCGAAACCACATCACCTTCCGGACTTACCTGTATGGTAACAACCACCCTGCCTTCTGCCTGAACATCATCGTAAGTAGGACGTGGCAATTCACCAACCATGTCACGACCGGACAAATCCCAGGTACCATACGATGGCGAACCTGTAACTGCACCTGTAGAAGAGTTTCCTTGCACAGAACCTGGAACACCCTGAACATTTTCTGTAATCTGTTCTGTAGTTGACGACATACCTCCACCCTGTGAGAACATATTTGCCAACAGTCTGTCGGCCTCTTCTTGCGCCTTTCGTTCAGCTTCCGCTCTTAATTCAGCTTCGGTAGGCTGATACACCTCTTCTGTCTTTATAACCTCTTCTTCGCCGGATTCTATAGCAACTGTCTCTTCAACGGTCTGAGTAATAACCGGTTCTGCCTGTTCTACAGCAGGCGCAGGCGTAACAGGCGATGAAGGAACGGGCATAGATTCCACTTCTGTAAATTCATAATCGGTATCAAGATTACCCATATTACCCAACATAACGGGTACACCACTCTCAAACTGAGCTTCGTGCTGCGGCATAACTATTAACCACAACAAAAGCCCCAGTAGCAGATGTAGCAACAGGGTAATTCCGCCTGATATCCAATCTATCTTCTTCATCATCACTTATTGTCTGTCCGGACGTCTGGTAGCCAAAACCACCTTAAACTGATTCTCGTTTGCAATATTCAGCACCTTTACAATCTCTTTATATGGCACTGTCTCATCTGCATAAAGAGCCACATACATTTCCGGTTCTTTAGTAGCACAGTCTATTAAGAATGCCGTTAATTCTTCATACATTATCGGCATTTCGTCATCATTGCCAAATGCTGTGTAATAGTTCAGATTCTTGTCTATGATAACGCGAGCCAAAGGTTTTGCCGATGTCTGTTGTGAACTTTGCGGCAGCAACACCTTGATAGCATTAGGACTGACCATTGTTGATGTAATCATAAAGAAAATCAACAACAGGAAAATTACGTCAGTCATTGATGACATACTGAACTGTGGAGATATTTTATTCTTACGTTTCAGCATAACTTATTCATCTACAGATACTGTAAATTCCTGAATGAAAGATTCCATTTCGTTAGCAATCTTATCTACTCTGGTTACCAAATAGTTGTATCCAAACAGAGCTATAATACCTACTATCAGACCACCTACTGTGGTAATCATAGCTTCGTATATACCTCCAGACAACAGAGAAATATCAATATTATTTCCGGCATTTGCCATCTCCCAGAATGCCTTTACCATACCTATAACAGTTCCCAAGAAACCAATCATAGGAGCAGCACTTGCTATGGTTGACATACCAGACAAACCCTTTTCCAAACGTGCAATCTCCACATTGGCGGCATTCTCCATACTGGAGTGAATATCATTCCTGGATTTTCCAAGAAAACAGAGACCTTTCTCCACTATACGGCTAAACGGAGTAGCCGATGCCTGACAATATATAATGGCCGATTTTGTTTCACCATTCTTTACATAGTCTGATATACGTGCCATAAAGTTAGGATCTTTGTTTTCTGCCTTCTTGAACACCAGAATTCTGTTCACAAAAATGTAGATACATACAAACGACAACAGCAAAAGGACAATCATTATCCAACCACCTTTTACGGCCAAATCCAACAAGTTCATTTTATCTACTTCGCTTTCCACAAGTGGAGCTACCACCTGGCTCTGGGCTAAAGAATCGCCCAACATCTGTGTAATTGTTGCTTGTAAAAACATATTTATAGTAAACATCTTTTATATTCTTTGATAGTATTCTCCAAACCCATATACAGTGCATCGCATACCAAAGCATGTCCTATAGAGACTTCGTCAATCCATGGGATATTCTGTTTAAGATATGCCAAATTCTCCAAACTCAAATCGTGTCCTGCATTAAGTCCCAAACCGCACTGTTTTGCAGTTTTGGCAGCCTTTATAAACGGCTTTATGGCAGCCTCCTTACCCATATCGTAGTAAGAAGCGTATGGTTCTGTATATAATTCCACTCTGTCAGTTCCCACTTTTGCAGCCCATTCCACCATTGCGCTATCGGCATCCACAAAGATTGAAGACCTTATTCCATTTGATTTTAGCTCCTCAAGTATGTCTTTCAGGAATGAAAAGTTCTCCTCTACATTCCAACCGTGATTTGATGTAAGCTGATCCGGTGAATCCGGCACAAGCGTAACCTGTGTAGGTTTAACTTCAGACACCAAAGTCATAAAATCTCTGGACGGATAACCCTCTATATTAAATTCTGTTTTCAAATAATTCTTTAACAGATACACATCGGCAGGTCGTATATGTCTTTCGTCCGGTCGCGGATGAACTGTTATACCGTCAGCGCCAAACCTTACGCAATCCAATGCTACTTTTACAACATTTGGATTATCGCCTCCCCTCGCATTACGTAAAGTGGCTATCTTATTTACATTCACACTTAATTTTGTCATATAATTGACTCTTTTTTACACTTTCATCTATTGAAATTTGTCTTTAAAACCGGCAAACACTACTTTTGCAAAGAAATGCCTTTTACAAAGATACGATTAAGCGAGCGGGAAATACAAAGTTTACTTTGATATTTCACTCAGCGAGCGCAAGTATCTTATACAAAGATACAACTATCTTTTTCAAAAGGAGAAAAATTTGTCACTTTTTAATACAATTATTATGCAGTTTGCAATTTTTGGCAATCCATCGGCAGCAAAAGCCAATTTGGCAGAGCACAATCTCTTTGAATTCATTCATTCAATGGGCGATACTATTTGTATAGAAAGCGATTATTACGACTATCTTACAAAAGTATTAGAATGCAATGTAAATTGTGTATCCGTCTTCAAAGATAATAATTTTGAAGCCGATGCCATAATAAGCATAGGAGGCGATGGTACATTCCTGCGCACCGCATCCAGAACTGCAGACAAAGGAATCCCAATGATAGGTATAAACACCGGACGTTTGGGATTTATGGCAGATATAAACATAGACAACACCAAACAAGCATTGCAACTTATTCACGACGGTAAATATACCATACAAAAAAGATCCATGCTTGAAATTGTCATGAACAACATTCCCGCCAATTGTTCACGCTATGCTCTAAACGATATTGCAATTCTTAAACACGATGTTTCTTCTATGATAAGCATAAAGGCATCTGTAAACAACGAACCTCTTGTAACCTATATGGCAGACGGACTGGTTATAGCCACACCAACCGGATCTACAGCCTATTCATTAAGCGTAGGTGGTCCTATAGTCTTTCCGGAAACAAACATCATAACCCTTACTCCGGTTGCTCCGCACAGTCTCACCATGAGACCATTAGTACTAAACAATGACCAAACTATCAGTCTGTCAGTAACCAGCAGAAGCCACAATTTCCTGGTATCAATAGACGGAAACAGTTTCAGCTGCCCAGAAGGAACAGATATAGAAATAAAAAAGGCTCCATTCCATATAAATGTCATGAAGCCTGAAGGTTATGGTTTTTTCTCTACTCTACGTGACAAGATGATGTGGGGAGCTGACAACAGAGAGAACTAAACGCCTCTAAAAATTCATCAGCCTGTTCCTTACCTATGCACAAAGGAGGCAACAGACGAATTACATTCTGACCGCTCACACCCGTAAATATACGCTTTTCAAAGAGCAATTTACGGCGTATCTCCTTAATAGGTTCTTCCATTTCTATGCCTATCATAAGACCATTACCGCGCACCTCTTTTACAAAAGGCATCTTTCTGAGTTCAGACAACAGATATTCGCCCACCTTAGCAGCATTATCCACCAGATTTTCCTGTTCCATCACATCTATCACAGCAAGTGCTGCTGCACAAGCCAGATGATTACCACCAAAAGTAGTACCTAACTGACCTTTTACAGGATTGAACATAGGGCTTATAAGCACACCACCGCAAGGGAAACCGTTTGCTATACCTTTTGCAACTGTAATTATATCAGGTTTAATGCCATAATACTGATGCGCAAAGAATTTACCGCTACGTCCATAACCGCTCTGAATTTCATCAAGAATCAGCACAGTTCCCGTTTCGGTACATATATCGCGCAATTGGTGCATAAAATCGACATTCGGAATACGAATACCGCCTACACCTTGAATACCCTCTATAATAACTGCAGCGACATCGCCTTTTAACAGTTCTGTTTTCACCGTTTCAATATCATTCAAGGGAACGTATGTAACGTGTCCATTAGCATTTATAGGTGCTATAATTGAAGGATTATCGGTTGCTTCAACTGCAAGCGATGTTCTTCCGTGAAACGCCTTACAGAAAGATATAACACGACTGCGTCCGGTATGAAACGATGCCAGTTTCAGCGCATTTTCGTTTGCTTCGGCACCGCTGTTAACCATAAAGAAACTATAATCAGGATAACCCGATATATTGCCTACACGTTCGGCAAGTTCTTCCTGAATACGGTTAATTACTGAATTTGAATAAAAACCAAGCGTAGAAAGCTGTTTGCCAACTTTCTCCACATAATGAGGATGAGAATGACCAATGCTTATAACTGCGTGTCCACCATAAAGGTCAAGATATTTGTTTCCCTCATCATCCCATACATAAAAGCTCTCTCCCCTGACAATATTGACAGGGAAGAGCGCATATACATCATATAGATTCATACCTATAAAAACAGACCTTTAGAAACCGGACGGTTTCAGCATAAGTCCGGTCGTCTCTTTTAAATTAAACAATAGGTTCATATTGTGCACTGCAGTACCGCTGGCACCTTTCAACAGATTATCTATACATGATACCACCAACAGACGGTCTTCATGCTTTTCAAGATGAAGCAAACACTTGTTGGTATTTACCACCTGTTTCAAATCTATAGGCTCTTCCACAACATGCACAAAAGAATCTTCCTTATAATATTCACGGTATATTCTGTACATTTCGTCTATGGCAACCGCGTTTTTTACAACTACCGTTACGAATATACCTCTTGCAAAGTCGCCTCTATACGGAATAAATGTGATGTCTGAATCGAAACTGCTCTGCAGATGCTTTACAGATTGAAGAATTTCCGGCAAATGCTGATGTGTAAACGGTTTATAGATGCTAATATTATCGTTTCTCCAACTAAAATGAGTTGTAGATGATGGTTTAACACCTGCGCCCGTACTACCGGTTATAGCATTTACATATACATCGTCATTGAGCATCAAGTTACGTGCCAATGGCAATAGTGCCAACTGAATAGCAGTGGCAAAACAACCCGGATTGGCCACATACTTACTCTTGCATATCTGTCTGCGATTCAATTCAGGCAGGCCATATATGAACGGATTATCTTCCGATTCCAGACGGTAATCCATAGAGAGGTCGATAACCTTAAGATGCTCAGGCAGATTATGAGATTCCATAAACTTCCTGGTATCACCATGAGCTGTACAGAAGAACAATACATCAATTTCATCAAACGGCATCTGATCTGTGAAAACCATATCTGTTTCACCTATCAGACCGCTATGTACTGAACTCAACTTATTGCCTGCATTACTTGTACTGTTTACAAATACAAGTTCAGCATCAGGATGATTCAGAAGCAATCTAATCAGTTCACCTGCTGTATATCCAGCACCGCCAATTATTCCGATTTTTATCATATTTATTCTTTAACAGGCATAATCAATGCGCAAATCAGGTAAGCCAAAAGGCCACATCCGCCTAAAAGAGCGAACAATACCCAAAGAATACGCATAACTGTTGCATCCATACCTAAGTATTCTGCCAAACCTCCACATACACCGCAAAGTTTCTTGTTTGCTGATGAACGAAATAATTTTTTTTCTGACATAATTGTAATATTAAAAGTTAAAATCAATCTATTGCACCATCTTAACGCTCTTCATCCGGATGCACACTATAGTATGCACGCAAAGGAGTAGAGGTAATCTTTATAAAGCCTTTGGCATCGTCTGCAGTCCAGGCCTTTGCACCTTCGCCATATTCACCCAACTTGTTGTGAACCAAATCATCGGGAGTATCACAACCCACTGTCTGGAAGCTATATGGACGCAATTCCAGAGTTACAACACCATTTACATTACGCTGTGAACTTTCCAGCATAGCCTCAATGTCGGGCATTACAGGTTCCAGATACTGTGATTCATGCAGGAACATTCCATACCAGTTTGACACCTGATCTTTCCAGTACTGTTGCCATTTAGACAATGTATATTTTTCCAGGAATCTGTGTGCCGTAATAATAAGCATAGGAGCAGCAGCTTCAAAACCTACACGTCCTTTAATACCTATAATAGTGTCACCTACGTGGCAATCACGACCTATTGCGTATGCAGCACCTATCTTTTCCACCTCTTGTATAGCTGCAATCTTATCTTCAAAATCAACACCGTTTACACTCTTCAGTTCTCCCTTTTCAAAACCTAAAGAGAGAATCTCTGAACCCTGTTTTTCAGGATGCTTCAGATAAGCCGATTCCGGCAATCCCTGTGTTGAATCAAGTATTTCACCGCCACAAATAGATGTACCCCAGATACCTACATTATATGAATATTTCAGCTTAGTGAAATCGGCGCTGAAACCATTTGCATTAAGATAATCTATCTCCTCTTTACGGCTTAAGTTCTTATCGCGAGTAAGAGTAATAATTTCCACTCCCGGAGCCTTCACCAGGAATGTCATATCAAAACGAATCTGGTCATTACCTGCACCTGTAGAACCGTGAGCAATAGCATCTGCACCTATTTCATTTGCATAACGTGCTATAGCCAATGCTTGGAATATACGTTCAGAAGATACAGATATAGGGTAACAGTTGTTACGCAACACATTACCATAAACCATATACTTTAAAGACTTTTCGTAATATTCCTTAGTTACATCAAGAGTCACATATTTAACTGCGCCCAATTTATAGGCGTTCTCTTCATTTGTCTTTAATTGTTCCGGGCTAAAACCACCGGTGTTTGCACAAGCTGCATACACTTCGTAGCCCATCTCTTTAGTAAGGTACATAACATTATAGCTGGTATCCAAACCACCTGAAAATGCTACCACCACTTTTTTCTTTGCCATATTATAATTACAGTTTATTCCTTATCTTTATGTTTTGCAGGATCGTACAGCATACCTGTACAAATACAATATCTACGCTCTGTACGCTCCAATACATCGTGGTTGCAACAGCCCTGACAACCGCGCCAAAAAGCCTCATCATCGGTCAGTTCAGAAAACGGAACCGGCACATAGCCAAGTTCAGTATTTATCTTCATTACCGCACCACCACTGGTAAGACCGAAAAGCTTTGCATTTGGCCACCTCTCTCGCGACAGATTAAATGCAAACTGCTTAATTCTTTTTGCCAAACCTTTGTTTCTGTATGATGGCACAACTATAAGACCTGAATTTGCCACATAATGCTTATCACTCCAGGTTTCTATATAGCAAAAACCTGCAAAGTCGCCACCACAAAGGGCTATAATTGCTTTGCCCTCTTTCATCTTTTCAGCAACATATTCGTGGGTTCGTTTGGCAATACCTGTACCACGCACTTTTGCTGCATCTTCAATAGTTTTCAGGATGACATCCACATATTTTTCGTGCGATTCATCCGCAACCATTATCTCAATCTCGTTTTCCATTATAATCTTTATCTGATTAAATAGATATAATAATAGGTTCCAATAGATGTTTAATTTCTGTTCTGTTTGCATCTTCCGACAATACCATAAGCAATGTGTCGTCGCCCGCAATAGTACCAAGTACATTTGGCAGATTATGGTTATCTATGTCGTACGCTAAACTGCTTGCATAACCCGGCCTGGTTTTAATTACGGCCATATTCCCTGAAAAATTTAACGAGACAAAACCATATCTGGGCTGGTTAACAACCGGTACACTTTCGGCAGCAGCCTTTTTCTGCACCAAGGCTCTATTAGGAAGAACATATAGGTAATCTCCGTATGTGTTTGCAACTTTTGAAATTTTCATCTTCTTCAAATCGCGAGACAGAGTAGCCTGCGTTACATTATAACCCATAGAAGTCAACACCTGCAATAGCTGGTCCTGATTCTTTATATCCTGTTCGGATATTACTTGACGTATGGCTTCCAACCTGTTGTTCTTATTCTTCATAATTGCATAAATATTCTCGTTTGCGTTGCAAAAATAGTATAAAAAACGGTTCGATGTGCAAAAACATACAAAATTTTGCATACCGAACCCCTATTTTTTTTTGAATAATTCTGCAATTATACGTTATTCGTTATACTTTTCATAAAAATACATTTGTATAATTCAGTACCTAAACTCTCTTTCATTCTCTTTTTACGCTGACGTACACTCTCGGCCGACACGTTTAAGAATAACGATATTTCAGCACTGTTATAACCTAAATATGACAAAACACAAATTAAAACACCTCTGTTATCAATGGTTTTACATTGATTAGACAAGAGCACAATAGCAGGACGGAATATCTCTAAAACATTCTTTTTAACGTGCTCTATTTCTGCTTCTGTATATTCCTCTCTTACCACTGCGGTATGAGAAATTAGTATTGTATTAGCATCTGATAGCAGAAACAGTTCCTTACACTCTGCAAGTAATTTACTAAAAATATCTAAATCATTTTCCGACACTGTATTTGCACTTTCATTACATTCTCTATTTTCCAACTGATTATTGTATATTTCACACTCTATTCTGGATATATTATCTTTTTTCTGCCACAATTTTTCTTTCTTTCGCTTTTTTAATGCAGTAATCATAAACATAGTCAACAGCGACAGACACACCGGAATAAACACAGAGCAACATACTAATATTTTTTGCTTATGACGCAATTCATGTTCAGCCAACTCCACACTATGGATGTAGTGCAAATTATTAATTTTATTCAAGTTTCTTCCATCAAACAAAGTGTCAATTACATCCTTATATTTTGAAAAGAAAATTGAATCTGAATATTTTGGATCAATTAAAGATAATTCAGTCAGCTTATCATAGCACAAACCAATGGTATTCAATTCTGTTGCTGTTTTTAACGATTTTAAGTAATAATGATAAGCAGAATCATAAACTGCCATATAATAAAAATTGTTTGCCTTGACAGCCAAACCGGCTTCATTATTAGATTTGCTCAAATTAAGAAACCTATTTACATATAAAAGAGATTTATCGTAGTCTTTGTAATGAAGATAATAAATCTTAGCTAATTGTAACAACGGATTGATTCTATAATATTCAGAATAGGCTTCGTTATCGAGAAATTCTAAAAAATATTGCTCTGCTGTTTCAAAATCCCTTCTATACAATAAACACAATGCATAATTAAACCGCGATATACAATACGTATGAACGTCATTTAAACGATCAGCATTATTCATGGCACATAACAAATGGTTTTCAGCATAATCATAGGCACTACTATTAACATATTTCAAGCCCAACAAACATTCCGTCAGCGCATAATAACGAATTAAAGTATCGGGGAACAGATCTTTTGCTTTCAGATAAGCTTCTATGGCCGCTAAATGGTTTTCGGTATCTGTATATACACAACCTAATGTATAATATGCCAATGCTGCGTAATAATCTTTCTTCCCGGTGCCATAGTATGCTGTAGCTTCTAACATTAAGGAATCTGACTCCAATGGTTCATAGCACTTATAGTCTGCCTGCGTTTTAAGAACTGTATATAGCGCCTTACTACGCTCTTTCTTAGGTGTAGGCATTGCATACAACACACTGCGCACAGAATCAGGATTCTGTTCAAGAACCTGCTCCAGTTCCACTAAACGGCTATATTCACGTCTGTCACCGCTACAACCTGCAGAAAGCAAAATTGTAGCAACTACTATCAGTACTGTTATCCTATTTTTCATTTGTTACAAAAATACTCTAAATTCACTTACAGCCCTAACATACTTTGTCTTATTTTTAATCTTCGGGTTTGGTGTAGGTTTCGTCTATTATGTAGGGTGTTCCGCTGGCAGTCATTCCCGTTCCGCTAATGCTAAAACCTGTGGAATATGAATTGTTATAGAATTCTACCTGAGCACGACCCACACTGTCTGTTACCAAATTAGGATTCCAGTATAGTGTGCGGCGGTAATCAACATCACCGGGGATAGGACCATCTGGGTACTCCGGAGCGTAGAACTCTTCTGGTGGAAAATAACCCGCAAGAGTAGTGACACGTTTGCCTAAATTATCTGCCTCTTTCCTAGTCATAAACTCATGCTCCTCTTTTACTAAAATATCTAAAAGATAATATCTGGAATTATCGGAACGCATTCTGTGTACCGTTGTAGGGTCATAAAGATATGCTCTGCTTTTATAAAATAGTGGAATTTCATCTAGTATAGCATACATTGGGATTGTATTTTCAGACACATTAATGCTAACCAATCTTCTCACATCCTCTAAATAAATAGTATCGTTGGTTTCTACCATTTCTGATTGGTTATGTATATATAAAAAAACAGGAAAACCATTAATTGTCAACCGACCTTCTTTTTGATAACTCACTTTATATCCTTTATCTAGCAAATATTCATATACACTTGGCGGATATTCTCCCAAATCAAGCATTTTCTCAACATCTTTTCTCACATTAAATGCCTGAAATGTATTGTAGCTTACATACTTCTTTTCTGCTGATATTTCTACAGTAGGAAGAAGAATGCTTTTGTCTTTCTTAACATAAGTAGGCAAAGAATCCTTTTCTTCTCTTTCCAAAATTGTCATTCTAGAGCTACCTTCACCTAATAGTGTTTCTACACCAAAAATAGGTCGTAAGCTTGGTGTATATGCCCTTTCCAAACGAATCTTTGCCTTGTAATCTAAATTTCGTTTTTGTTCTTGACGCTTTTTATATACCAAATTTATGGTAAGATCTGCTACTCCATAAAAATCTTTCGTATCAAAACCAAAATAACCGGTACTGTCTGTTGAGGTTTTACCATACTCTACAAACACATTTCTGTCTGCAGGAGCAATCGTTGTATAAACATCAACATCAGAAAGAAACACATTACGTTCTCTGGTAGTAAAAGTATTCTTTAATATCCAACCATTCATACCCAATGTTTTTTCCATACGTCTAGTTTCATTAAATGTTTCGGCCCCACTCATATATTGCCAGTTGTAACGTTCCCAACCTTGAACAAGCATTAACAAATCTGTATGGCGACGATGAACGGAATCGTCAGATTCAAAATAATATTCCGGATGATAGATAAAACCTTTTAAGTCTGATGAAAGCAGAAGGTTGGTCATAAGATTATCGGAATAGATTGTGCCGTATTCTTTACTGTCGCGAACAGAAAGAGCTATTCTGTCACGAAATGGCACACCATTTCTATCTTGAAGTTTTAATGACATTTGCACTTTGCTAAAGGGTGAAAAGTCTGTACGCAGAGTATCTACCGTTATGCTTGGTGGAGTAAATGACATATTGTAATGGAACAGGTTACGTGATGACAATATATTACCTGCTCCGCTATATAACACAAGATGGCAAACACCTAAAGGCCAACCATCGGTGTTTATAGTATGGTCATAATGTGTT
>JAFYMP010000088.1 GCA_017556585.1 Bacteroidaceae bacterium | reverse complement strand
TGAAGAGATATTTAGTACATTGCCTTTACCTGCCTCAATCATATCGGTTGTAAAAACCATTGTAGGCAGAAGAGTACCTATAAAGTTCAAATCAAACACATCCTGGAAACCTTCCATACTCAAACCATAGAAAGTATCAGCAAGAGCATCATCCTTTGTCATCTGTTCCACACTGCAAGTAGCTTTAGGTGAATTACCACCTGCACAATTTATCAGCATATCAATTTTTCCAATTTCTGTGTGTATCTGTTCACGTGCAGCTTCCAACTGCTGCTTATCTGTTACACTTGCAGAGATTCCAATACATTTAATTCCAAATTCATCAGCAATAGCCTTTGCTTTATCAGGTGTAGCAGGATTTCTACCAATAACCGCAAGATTTACACCTGTTTCAGCCAATCCGCGTGTAAGTGCCATACCTATTACACCAAAGCCACCTGTGATAACACAATTCTTTCCCTTTAAATCTTCAAATGAATATTTCATATTATAAAATAGTTATTTTTGGTTAGTCTTTTCTGCAAATTTAAGCCAAAAAGTTAATTACTCAAATAAATGTACTATATTTACACACAAGAATTAACTATACACTATGTTAACGTTAGGAAAATATTCATTTGGTATTGGTGATAGATTTTCTCACCAAGGCGGTTTTGGGTTAGAAGCTCTTATAAAAGCCAAGAAAAGTTTGTCGGTAGATTTCACACCTGTTTGGAATAAATCAAACAGAGAGCATCAGATTGTTGGCTCCACACCGGAAGACACAAAGAAGGAAGCCGATACAGCAGTTAAATCGTTAGGTTTTAAAAATCCATACTTTGTAGATGCCGACCACATAAACATGAACAATGTTGATAAGTTTCTGGATGCTTCAAACTTTTTTACTATCGATGTTGCCGACTATATTGGCAAAAAGGCAGAGCAAGCCGATATAGATAGCTTTATAGAAGCTAATAAGAAGTATATAGGCGAACTTTCCGTACCAAAAATAGATACACCATTCCAAACCGGAATTGATGTAGTAACGGGAATAGCAGACAAATATCTTTATGCTATTCAAGAGGCCGGTCGTATTTACAGATATATAGCAAGCAAAAAAGGAGCAGACAACTTTGTAACAGAAGTATCTATGGACGAAGTAGATTATCCGCAGACTCCAATTGAGATATTCTTTATACTCAGTGCGTTAGCCATGGAAGGAATTCCAGCGCAGACCATTGCTCCAAAATTTTCAGGCCGCTTTAACAAAGGTGTAGATTATGTAGGCAATGTAGATCTGTTCACCAAAGAATTTGAACAGGATTTATTAGTAATAGATTACGCAGTTAAAGAGTTTGGACTACCCAAAGAGCTTAAACTAAGTATCCATTCAGGTAGCGATAAATTCTCTATTTACCCGGTCATGGGACGTTTATTGAGAAAATATGATAAAGGAATTCATATCAAGACAGCCGGCACCACCTGGCTTGAAGAGATGATAGGCCTTGCGCTTTCTGACAAAGAAGCATTGGCACTTGCAAAAAAAATTGCCATAGAATCGTTAGACCGTTTGGACGAACTATGCGCTCCATACGCCACTGTCATAGATATTAATCGTAACAACCTGCCTACAGCAGAAATCATTGCAAATTGGACCGGCGAACAGTTTGCCAGAGCTTTAAGACACGAACAGTCAGACCCAAAATTCAACCCGGATTTCAGACAGGCTATTCACGTAAGCTACAAGATTGCAGCAGAATACGGAGAAGAATATTACGCTGCGCTAAAACGCAACAAAGATATAGTTGGAGCACAAGTATGTAACAATATCTACTCCAGACATATAGTAAGATTACTTGAAGATTAACCAAATTAAGCAGATATGAAACCATTTATACATGAAGATTTCCTTTTGCAATCAGAGACAGCAAAACATCTGTATCACAATTTTGCAAAGAGTTTACCAATTATTGATTATCACTGCCACTTAGACCCAAAGATGGTTGCAGAAGACCATCAGTTCAGTTCAATAACTGAGCTATGGTTGGGTGGTGACCATTACAAATGGCGTGCTTTGCGCGCTAATGGTGTTCCGGAAAGATATATCACCGGTGATGCTTCCGATTGGGAAAAATTTGAAAAATGGGCAGAAACCATTCCATACGCAATGCGTAATCCGCTATATCATTGGACACATTTGGAACTTAAAACTTGTTTTGGAATAGACAAAGTTCTGAATCCTGATACAGCAAAAGAGATTTTTGACGAATGTAATGCAAAACTACAACTACCTGAATATTCTGCAAAGAATCTTATGCGCAGATATAAAGTAGAAGTAGTATGTACCACAGACGATCCTATTGATTCTCTTGAATATCATAAGCAGATAAAAGAGAGCGGATTTGAAATTAAGGTACTTCCTACATGGCGTCCTGATAAAGCTATGGCAGTAGAATCTGCATCAGCGTTCAAAACTTACATTGACACATTGAGCAATGTTAGTGGCATTAAAATCAATTCATTCAAAGAGATCATTGAAGCACTGCTTATTCGCCATAAGTATTTTGAAGAATTAGGTTGTCGACTGAGTGACCACGGTATGGAAGAGTTCTATGCAGAAGACTATACCGAAGCAGAAATAGAGGCAATATTCAGCAAAGTATATGGTGGTACAGAACTGAATGAAGCTGAAATCAAGAAGTTCAAGAGTGCTATGCTTGTAGAATTTGGAAAGATGGATGCCGATACAGGATGGACACAACAGTTCCACTATGGAGTTATAAGAAACAACAACACCAAAATGTTTAAGGCTATAGGTCCTGATACCGGTTTCGATTCCATTTCACAGGTAATAACCGCTAAAAACATGGTTAAGTATTTCGATACTCTGAACAGTATGGACAAACTAACCAAGACCATAATTTACAACCTGAATCCAAGCGATAACACTATGCTTGCCACTATGATTGGCAATTTCCAGGACGGTTCTGTACCCGGAAAAATGCAGTTTGGAGCCGGTTGGTGGTTCTTAGATCAGAAAGATGGAATGGAACAGCAGATGAATGCACTAAGCCTACAGGGATTGCTAAGCCGATTTGTTGGTATGCTTACCGATAGTCGTTCGTTTGTGTCGTATGCTCGCCATGAATATTTCCGCAGAATTATGTGTAACCTTATTGCTGCCGATGTAGAAAAAGGCGAGATTCCTGCATCAGAAATATCGCGCATAGAGCAGATGGTTGCAGATATTTCTTACTACAACGCTAAGAACTATTTTAACTTTTAAAGTAAATTCAGACTGATATACAGCTACAAAGCCCCTTTCTTTTTAGAAATGGGGCTTTATTATTAAAAAAAAGTGCTTAAAAGTTGGTAGATAGAATTAAAAAGAGTACTTTTGCATCGCTTTTGAAAGAAAGAGTTGCGCGATTAGCTCAGTTGGTAGAGCAATTGACTCTTAATCAATGGGTCTAGGGTTCGAGTCCCTAATCGCGTACAAAAAACAGAGGTTCAAACGAACCTCTGTTTTTTGTACGCGATAATTTCGCGACCTTATTTTATTCAGTTTTCTAACGAAAACTTATCTCGCTAATGCGTCGTTACTGCGTAACGATTAAAAAGAAGAAGTTATTTTTTGTATGTTTTTTCGCCCCTTTTTATATTCAGATAAGAAATCATATTATATTTGCGCTATAAAGATACATTGAACAGAATTACTATGATTTTTATAGAATTGAGAAAAAGACATATAGGGTTAAGAAGAAAAATCAAATCTATAAAATTTGTTTTACAACTTGCGGTGTTAAGCATCGTAATGGTCGGATGCACTCGAAACAAATTAGCGCTGATAGAACGTATGGTAGAGAGTGATATAAATATTGCGGATTCTTTAGTAAACGCGATGGAAGAACCTAAAGCAAAACATAATCGTGCAATATATGCAATATATAAGACTCAGATTGATTACAAACAATACCGCCATATACCCAATGATAGTATTATACGAATAGCTACAGATTACTATGGTGATTTAAATAAAAATTATTATGCAGCTATGGCTTGGTATAGTTTGGGATGTATATCTGCAGAAGCAGGTCTTGATAGTACGGCTGCAGATGCATACTTAACAGCGATCCGTCTATTTCCAGACACTTTAGAACGTTATTATGCGTTAGCAGAGCAGAATTTAAGCTATATATATCTAAACCATGGTTTGTATTCAGAAGCAATTCCGCTAATTAGAGCATGCCGAAATAATGCTATAAGATTAAACGACTCCGCTGCTATTGCATTTTGTGATTATAACATAGCAACCTACTACCTTTATAGTAATGATTATAGAACAGCCGGCATATTGTTTCATAATCTTATAGACAATAAATGGTTGTCGTATGACACTAAAGATATGCCATTACTTCAACTCTCAAAAATTAATCTAATAAACAAGAACTATAGTGATGCCATTAAATATACAGATATGTTTATTAGTAAAAATTGTAATAGTATTTCCAATTGTACAGCATATTCTATAAAAGCAGATGCCTTATATAATCTTGACAAGATAGATTCGGCATATTTATATTATACCTTATCTCTTAATGACAATCATGACCCATATACGAGGTGTGACACATATCGTCGCCTATCTGAAATTCATTCACTGAAAGCGAATGTAGATTCCGCTACATATTACGCAAAAAAAGCAAATGCATGGATGGACACTATTGTCTCCTCTTCAAATTCAGAGATTATTCTCAGAGCATTAATGAATAATCCACAATACAGCAACATTACTATTAATAAGCATAATCATTTCATAATCATCATTCTCATAACTTTAATTATTCTAGTTATTGGAATATCTTTAAAATACAATAAGAAAACACATGAAGAGTTACGAAGTTTAGCTGATTATGCACCAGATTTTGAAGCATTTAAAAATAGTGAGTTGTTTTATAAAATGGTCAATATAATTCATCAAAAGAAGGAACTCACCGCTAAAGAACGTAAAGAGATAGAATATAGCTTGCAAGAATCATTATCAGAAGTGCGTAATTATATTATCTCTACATCACCTAAATTAACCAGTATGGAAATCGATTTCTGCATCTTTTCAATAATTGGTTTCAAACAAAAGGATTTTCATCTTTTTTATAACATCTCATACTCAGGCAGTAGGAAATTTAAGGCTAGAATCAAAGAAAGAATTGATATTAATCTATATAACGAAATATTTTGCAATACTCCATTTAAGTATTGATAATTAAGAGCATACAATCATTGAAGAACTTTTTTTGGACACACTAATACTGATTTGGACATTATTTGGACACTATTTTTTTATGCAGTTTAATTGCTTGATGTAATTTTGGCAAAAACCATTAAAAAATTAATTATGTTAAAAAAGAATTTGATTTTGCTTTTTGCAGCAATGATTTCACTCCAAGTCCTTGCAGAAGAACATGAGATTACTCTCAAAAAGAAACCTGGAAACAATACAGGATCACGTACAGAAGTCTTTATTAACGCTTCTATCGAAGAACAGTTGCTATCCATTGTATACGGTGATTTAACTTCATCTTCAATTGTTATTTATGATGCTACGAATACAAACGCAGTTGTTTATGATAATAATTGTACGCCCGCATATAATGCGCAAATAGATCTGGAAAATTTGTCTGCAGGTATTTATATTATAGAGATATATGCCTTTAACGAATGTTGGACAGGAATATTCAGGATAGATAATGGTGATGTTTCCCAATAGCGACAATTATCTGACATACTATTAGAATATATTAAGAGTAATAAAAAAACATTATAATGAAAGATAATCAAGGTGGTACTACTAATAATGGCAGAAGAAACTTTGTTCCACAGTTCTTCTTTTCTTTAGATTTTACTCTGAAGACTTTTATGCTACTTTTGGGTTTACTATCTATATGTTGCTGTACGCAAGAAAGCAGAGAAATTAAAGAAATTCGTCATTTATCTGGTAAACGTATCAATTTCAATATGCCTATGTGGACAATAACAGCAGATACTGTAATACATAATGCAGATAAAGCACTATCTGCACCAGTAAAACTTGTAACATATTTAGGGAATAATTCCTGCACGGAATGTATGTTTAAAATAATGGATGCTTGGAATATGATTTCAGATAGCTTAAACATATCTACAGAACTCATAACAGTTGTTTATCCAGATAGTATAGAGAACATACAGTCTTTGTTGAAAAAAATGCATTTACAAAATACATTGTTATACGATGTAGGAAACAGTTATTTAAAAGAGAATGGTCTTGATAAAGTACTTGCTAGAAATCGCACCCTATTGTTAGATAAAGACAATCGTGTTCTGTTGGTGGGCGAACCTTTTAATCGTCACTCACTGATTGATTTAATCAAAAAGACTACCATTGCTATTACAGATAATGGTGGAAAACTACCAATACACCAAGACACTGATTAAACTATTGTGAGTATTTATTTTAAAATAAACGATATTATTAACTTTTAAAGAAAATAGTTATGGGTAAAAAAGTAAAAGGCAGGGTTTGTGTATCAATCTATTTTGTTGCTATTGTTTCAGTAATGCTGTGCATTTCTTC
>JAFYMP010000087.1 GCA_017556585.1 Bacteroidaceae bacterium | reverse complement strand
TTGACCTCAACTGAAAAAGGTTGTCACTTTTTGGAGAGTTAAACTTAATTGGTTATTACATCACTTACAATTTTACTAAAAGCGTTTACCTCTTTTGATTCTTATAACGAAATTGGTTGTCAGTTGAACTGAACTAGTTGTCTACATGTTGTTCTTACAACTGAAAGGGGTACCCCTTTCGCGCTGTTCTCACTGATTGGGTTACGTTCTCTTCGTTCAGAATCGTGCACAAAGGTATAAACTTACTTTTATGAATCTACATTTCCCAATGATTTTTCCACATTCGCTGCTGTGGTCCATATTGAGTATGCGCCACAGATGGAGTTTGATTCCCAATGCTCATGTGCGGTCTCTCTTCATTGTAGAAGGCTATGATACGGGTAAGTTCTTTTTTACACGCCTTACGCGTAGGGATGGTCATTTTATAGAGCCATTCTGTCTTTAAGATGCCGTTTGCACGCTCTGCCACGGCATTTTCCAACGGATCGCCGCTCTGCGTCATACTGATACTAGTCCCATGTCTTTTGAGGATTGACACATAAGCTTGGCTGCAATATTGGCAGCCTCGGTCGGAGTGGTGAATCAGATACCTGGCTGTCTCTTCATCAATCTCCTTATAAGCCATGTTCAGAGCCTCTATAGGATAGGTTGTTTCAAGTGTTGGACCTACCGACCAGCCCACAATCTTGTGCGAGTACAAGTCTGTGATAAGCGAGAGGTAGCAAACTCCTTCCGATGTCTCCACATAGGTAATGTCGCTTGCCCATACTTGGTTGGGACGAGTTGGGACGATTTCCTTGATGAGGTTAGGATACTTGCGGTAGCTGTGTTCGGAATCTGTCGTCTTGTAACGTCGGCGACGCTTGATACGTACCATAAGCCCGTGCTTGCGAAGCATCTCTATGAATGCGTCACGACCAGGAAAACAACCTGTATTATCGAACATCTTTTTCAGAATGGTATGAAGTTTCGTAGCGCCCAGTCCGGGATTGGCCTTACGATACTCACGAGCCTTCTCTATGATGATAGGTTCTATGGCATCCTCAGCAAAACCTTCTTTGTCTTCTCGCTTGTTATATGCTTGTCTGCTGTAACCAAACAGTCCGCAAAGCGTGCTCAGGGACGCCCCTGAACCATCTTCGCGAAGCAGACTTACTGTTTGGTGCCAGATTTTTTTCTTACAGGGATATTGAAGGTCTGTTCTGCAAGATCAATCATGGTGGAATAGGCATGGGAACGGAGTTTCTCCAGTTCCAGTGCCTTGCGAAGACGCTTTATCTCTGCGTCTTTTTCCTTTAAACATTCATCTTTCGTCTTTACCATATCCTCATCAAGAGTAGATTCGTTCTGCAAAGGTAACAAATCATCTTTGTTCAGAAATTTGTCCATCCAAGAAAACAACACCGAACGGCTGCTGATGTGATACTTCTTGATGATTTTTTCTGCAGGAACACCACTTTCAAGGTATTCACGGACTATTAAAATACGGTCATCATCCGTGAATGTGTAACCTTTTAACTCTACTTCGCGTGTCTCATACCAACCTGTGGCTTCGTTATACACACGTTCTGTTCTTGTCTTGTGCTTCATTGTCACTTCCTTTTTGCCTCCGAAAGTGACAACTTTTTCTAGTATAAGTCAGGAACCATGATTACTATAATAGTTTACAGCTGTTTGAATAGTGGTACGTTCTTTCACATTTATGTTATTCTTGTCTAATGCTTGCGAATAGAGTAAGGCAAAAAGTGCTTGTTCTTTTTGCTTTGTTATATTGGCGGTATCTACGTTTTGTAAAATGGTTAGGGCAGAATCCGGCCTACTGCTCATTAGTTGTTCTGCAGATTGCAACAGCTCTCTGGTATTGCTGTTGCAACCTGTCAATAGAACAGATGATATAGTTACTACTAAAAATAATCTTACAATGTGATACATAATAATATGTTGTTTTACAGAAATTTAAGTCAGTTTCTTAAATGGCTTTTGTTTTGCTCTTTAACCAATCTGAATCTTCTGTTGAAAGATACGGTTTCAAGGTGTCGAAAACAGTTTTGTTAAAGCTGTTCAGCCATTCGCGTTCTTCGTCTGTAAGTAGTTCAGGAATGATAGCGCCTGTGTCGAAATAGGTTCTGGTAATGGTTTCGAACTTTAACCATTTACCAAATTCGTTTTCGCCTGCGGGAACGCAGATTATCATGTTTTCGTGACGTATGCCATGACTGCCTTCGCGATATACACCCGGTTCGTCAGAAGTTATCATACCCGGCATAAGCGGCTGGTCTTTCATATTCTGACGTATGGTTTGCGGACCTTCGTGTACTGAAAGCAGATTTCCTACGCCATGTCCTGTACCGTGTCCGTAGTTACGCATAGTAAGCCATAACGGACGTCTGCATACTGCATCCAGACGGCAGCCCGGAGTGCCTTCGGGGAATATGATGGTAGCCAAATTAATCATGGCTTTCATGTTCAGAGTATAGTCTGTTTTTTCCAGTTCTGTGGTTGGGCCCAATGGAATGGTGCGGGTAATATCGGTTGTACCGCAGTCGTAGTGAGCTCCGCTATCTACCAAATAGAGACCGCAAGGCTTCAGTGTTGCGTCTTTGCCCGGTTCGGTTGAATAGTGTGGAAGTGCTGCATTCTCTCCGTATGCTGAGATTGTATGGAAACTTTCATCAATAAAGCCAGGCTGTTCTGCGCGGAATTCGTGCAGTTTATCGGCTACATCGCATTCTGTTAGTGTAGTACCTGCTGCCATGGCATCTTCCAGCCAGTGGAAGAAACGTGTCTGTGCTATTCCGTCACGAATATATGCCTGTTTGAATCCCTCTTGTTCTACCTTGTTTTTAAGTGATTTTTCCAGCTCTACCGGCGATGTTCCGCATACTATATTCTCTTTGAAAGCTGCTTTAACAGCCAGTTCAAGTTCAAAGTTCAGGGTTTGTGGATCTATGAATATATTTCCGTCAGGTTGCAGATTTGTAATGTACTGCGCAACCTCTGAATATGGTAGTACATCTATGGCATCGGCAGACAGGGCATCTGATACTTCCGGTGTTATCTTTGCTGTCTCTACAAACAATACGGCTTTTGTGCTATCTATCAGCAGATAGGATATTACAAATGGGCAGTATGCAACGTCGGCAGAACGAATGTTAAGTAACCATGCAATCTGGTCTAAGCAGGTTATAAGCATATATTCACACTCTGCGTCTGCCATCAGCATACGCAGCCATTCCAGTTTGTCAGAAACGGGGCGGCCGGCAAACTGAACGTCATGCAACCAGATCTTTTCAAGTGGCAATGATGGTCTGTCTGTCCAGATATTGTCCAGATAGTTAGCTTTTGATTCAATCTTTCCGTTTGCTGATGCAATGCACTCTTCCATCTCTGCCACTACGGCACTGCTCATGCATAGTCCGTCTATGCCCACAGTACCACCATTTGGCAGGTTGTTGCCCAGCCAACTGCACCACTCTGTGCTGTCCGGTTGCGATACTTTATGTAGTTCCACTCCGCTACCTTCCAGTTCTTTGTTTGCCTGAATAAAATAGCGTGAATCGGTCCACAGACCTGCATGGTCCATAGTTACTATTACTGTGCCGGCTGAACCTGTGAAACCGCTGATAAAGGCTCTCTGACGCCATCTTTCCGGTGTATATTCGCTGTTGTGAGGATCTGAACCACTTATGATTGCTGCACTCCAACCCCACTGTTGCATATATTTACGCAAGTTTTCTATTCTTTCTTTTACTGTCATAATGATAAATTTTTACCAAAGTTACAAAAGTGGTTGATATAAAAAAAGAATTAGTCCCCAATTTGAAGACTAATTCTTAGTTATATTCTTTCCGGTTAAATTACTTAACCTCCCAAATGTCGTTGGTTTCAAGCAGTTCGGCAAATGTGTGATATTTCTTCTGCTGTTTTACCTCTTCTATCTGCTGATGAACAGCGTCGTTGTAGGTAGGAGCATCAACATCGCGTATTACGCCAAGTGCTATTGGGAAATCAGGTCCTTCCATCATTGCAAGTTTTAACTGCAGTGTGCAGTCTTCAGAATGTGCATCGTGAACAAGAATATCCTTTTCTGTGATGCCGTTTTCGCCCAATTTTACAACTTTCAGTCCAAAACCTTCCTGCATCAAACCAAATTCATTGTTTTCGCCAAACAGCATTGGTTCTCCATGTTTCAGGTAGATGGCATTCTTTGCTCTGCCCTCCTTGGTGTAAACATCGGCATGTGTGCCGTCGTTAAAGATTACGCAGTTCTGGAGTACCTCTGTTACTGATGCGCCTTTATGTTTTGCAGCTGCCTTAAGCACTTCTACGCAACCCGGAGCATCTACTGCAACGCAGCGTGCAAAGAAGTGTCCGCGTGCGCCAAAGCAGAGTTCTGCGGGGCGGAATGGATCTTCTACTGTGCCGTATGGTGATGATTTACTTACAAAACCACGTACCGATGTAGGCGAATACTGACCTTTGGTAAGTCCATATACGCGGTTATTCAGTAGAATCATATTCAAATCTATGTTACGGCGCATTGCATGTATAAAGTGGTTACCACCAATAGCTAATCCGTCGCCATCGCCTGATATCTGCCAGATGGTTAAATCAGGATTTGCCACTTTTGCACCGGTAGCAATAGCTGCTGCACGTCCGTGTATGGTATGAAAACCGTATGTGTTCATATAGTATGGCAACCTTGATGAGCAACCTATACCTGATATTACAGCGGTGTTATGTGGGGCTACGCCTATTTCTGCCATTGCTTTGTGCAGTGCTGCAAGTAAGGCATGGTCACCACAGCCCGGACACCAACGTGGCTGTCCTGCTTTGAAATCCTGTGCAGTATATTTACATTCGTTTGCCATATCTTATTTCTTTATAAGTTCTGTAAAATAGTTTACTAAAGTAGAGGTTGCAAAAGGCTGTCCTTTAACTTCGTTGAACTGTTCCAGCTTAATACCCTCTATCTTCATTCTCAAATATGCAGCTAACTGTCCAAGGTTCTGTTCTGCCACTACCACCTTCTTGTACTTTTTAAGTACTTCTGCTGTATTCTTTGGCAGTGGGTTCAGGTACTTGAAGTGTGCTAGTGCTGCTTTGTTGCCGTTTGCGTTCATTTCGTTAACCGCTGACAGCAGATGACCGTATGTGCCACCAAAGCCTACTACAAGCAGGTCTGCATCAGCATCGCCCTCTACTACCAAATCAGGAACCTTGATGTTATCTACTTTTGCCTGACGTGTAAGAGTCATCTGATGATGGTTCTCTGGATCGTTTGAAATAGCACCTGTTGCTGCGCTCTTTTCAAGACCACCTATGCGGTGCATAAAGCCCTCTGTGCCAGGAACTGCCCAATAGCGTGCGCCTGTTTCAGGGTTGCGCATGTATGGTGTCCAGTTACCTGCCATATCGGGTGTAACAAATGGTGCCTTGATATCCGGATATTCTGTCAGGTTTGGAAGTTTCCATGCTGCTGAACCGTTTGCAATAAATGCGTCTGTAAGCAGTACTACAGGTGTCATATATTCAAGGGCAATCTTTGCTGCCTGATATGCTGCATCGAAACAGTCAGTAGGGGTTGTTGCTGCAATTACAGGCATTGGACTTTCACCGTTTCTTCCAAACAGTACCTGAAGCAGGTCTGTCTGTTCGCTCTTTGTAGGAAGTCCTGTAGATGGACCACCACGCTGAACATCAATAATAACCAGTGGAAGTTCTGCTATAACAGCCAGATTCATGGCTTCACTCTTCAGACAGATACCTGGACCTGATGTTGTGGTTACTGCCAATGCACCTGCGTATGAAGCTCCCAGTGCAGAAGCGCAGCCTGCTATCTCATCTTCACACTGAACGGTAATTACACCAAGTGATTTCTGTTTTGATAGTTCGTGAAGAATATCTGTTGCAGGAGTGATAGGGTATGAACCTAAATAGAGCTGCAGACCTGATTTTTCTGCTGCTGCTATAAGTCCGTATGCTGTAGCCTTGTTACCGTTAATATCCATGTATCGGCCCTTCTCCTTAGTGTCTGATTCAATTCTGAAAACAGTAGCTCCATTGGCAGCTATGTTGTGACCATAGTTGTATCCATCGTTAAGAATCTTGATGTTTGCATCTGCAATAGCAGGTTTCTTTGCAAACTTTGATCTTAGCATATCTTCTGCTAATGAAAGTTTACGGTCAAACAACCAGCATACCAAACCTACTGCAAAAATGTTTCTGCATTTCAGAATGGATTTGTTATCCATACCGCTATCTTTAAGACTCTCCTTACACATTGTTGATATAGGAGCCTCTATAACGGTATTCTTAATACCCATCTCTTCGAATGGATTGTCTGTCTTAAATTCAGCTTTTTCAAGGTCTTTTGCACCAAATGCATCGGTATCTACAATGATTACTGCGTCCGATGCGCAGAATTTATACTGTGTTTTCAGGGCGGCAGGATTCATTGCCACCAATACATTACATTTATCTCCGGGAGTAAATACCTTGTCAGCGCCAATATGTACCTGGAAACCCGATACACCTGTAAGTGAACCTTGCGGTGCGCGGATGTCAGCCGGATAATCCGGAAATGTACAGATACTGTTACCTACAGTAGCCGATACTGTAGAGAAGATATTTCCTGCAAGTTGCATTCCATCTCCTGAGTCACCTGAAAAGCGTACTACTACCTGATCTAATTCTTTTACAGTCATAATATCTATATAGTTGAATATTTTTTCATCTTTAGCGGTGCAAAATTACACAAATAATTCAATTCTTGTATCACATTTTGCATATTTTATACGAAAAACTATTAAAATATTGCATATACGAATAAATATGCAAATAATTATACGTATATAAAGGAGAAGGGTATCTGCTATAATATAAAAGGTGGTGTACCTGTTTCAAGTACACCACCTCTGCTTATTCGGGTTACTATTATTCAAGGCGAATAATATGAGCTCCCGTACCATAGTTTAAATATCTGGATAATTCCATTTCAATCTTTTCATGACAAAGGGTTCCTTTCAGTACCGGTCTGATAATATTTTCTTCCGGAGTATCTGAACCAGTATGCAAAGGCCATTCTATATCTGAAATGTGTGGGAATACAATCTGGAAGTATGTAGTAACGTGGTCTCCACCTCTGTCAAAATCAACATCTGTTTGAACACCTTCATATCTAATGGCTTTTAATTCTTTGCCGTTAGGGAATGTCAGAGTGAAATCACTGCCTACATGACCTTTGAACGAATGTGGCTCCATTATGGACATCTGCATATAGAGAGTAGTCTCTGTAGATGAGAATTCAGCTCTTTCAATTTGTATTACATCAAGCATATCGTGTTCGCCCTCAAATTTGAATATGTAGTGACCGGCTACTAATGAAGATACAGGCTGTTTAATGTTCTTGTATTCACTGGAAACTTCCAGACCTTTAATAACCAAACTGTTGTCGCTACCATCGTATATATCTACCGATGCAACGTCTGCCGGGATAGGTTCAAAGGTTAATATTTCGTTGAATGATCCTGAAATTGGAGCCCAGAAATATACGTTCTCAAAACCATCTAAACCTTTATAACCGGTCTGTTTATATGTTTTACCACCTGCCCTCAATTCAAGACCGTTTTTTCCGGTAATCCATAAGTCATTGCCCTGCGTAGCTTTTACACCAAGTACAAATTCCTTGTCGTTTGAAATTACTTGAGTAGGATTAAAGAACAACAGGTTAGTGTTGTATTGTGTACGTGGATTGCTTATTCTTTCTCTGTCATTATCGGTTGCATAATTGGAAGCAGAAAGTTCTTCTTTGCGTATTTCTACAATCTCTTTTGCACTATGTTCTGGATATGTTTTGTTCCAGTCGCTGTTTTGTGGTATGAGTGTTATGTAGTTTGGATAGTTGGTAAATCTGGTCATATCGTGGTCTGTTGTAATAAGAGATACCTGACCTATGCCCGATTTCCAAGCTGTTTCTGCCATCTGTTGCACATCAGAATATGGCATATCTTTCGGGAATATAGCTATGCCGTGACCATCGAACATTGAAATCCACTCTTTCATCATTTTTAAATCACCAATTATAGAGACGTTTTTATGTGATTTAGAAGAGGAGCCGCCAATCATAATATTATTTCCACTCCTAATGCTATTCTGATCATTGCAATTCAATTCAAATTTATAATATCCGTCTCCTTCGTCGTAGATGTAGGCTCGTCTGTATTCAGGCATTGTCATGCTCTGAAACATATCGTCGTTGTTTGCCACTGCTACCTTTATACCAACCTTTTTGAGCTGTTTTGCCAAAGTCATTACGCTACTTAGGATTGTACTTTCGTCCTCTATTCTAATTGACATTCTGGTAGTTTTGTAGCCTTTGTACTTTTTAAGATACCTGGCAACCTTTTTTACAGGCATGGTAGCCTCTACACCATCGAATGTAAGCACTTTTGCGTTGCCATCTTCATAAATCCACATCTTACTGTCTTCAAATTCGGGATAACCATTTTGTTGCGCAAAAGCTGATAAAGATGTAAAAAATGCAAGAGTTAATACCAATGCATTAAACTTGTTTTTTATAAAGAACTGTCTCATAATAATTGTAATTAAGTTTGTTGATTTGCAAGTATAAGAATTTTTTTTCAAAACGGGTGCAGATATGTACGAATTTTATCTCAAAAAATGATTGCATAAAAAAACGCTTCCAAAAATCTGGAAGCGTTTTCTATATAATCAATGTGTTGATTATTTCTTTCTGATAATGCTATATGCTGTAGGAGCAGCAATAAAGATTGAAGAGCAAGTACCGAATACAACACCAAGTATCATTGCAAATGCAAAGCTACGAATGCTGTCACCACCCAAGAAGAAGATAGCCAAAAGAACAATCAAAGTACTGAGTGATGTGTTGATGGTACGTGCCAATGTTGAATTTACTGCATCGTTGAATAACTGTTTCTTATCACGTTTTGGATAGAGATGAGTATATTCACGAATACGGTCAAATACAACCACCTTATCGTTGATAGAATAACCAATAGCTGTCAGTATAGCACCAATGAATGTCTGGTCAATCTCAAGTGAGAATGGCATCCATCCCCAACAGATTGAATAGAGACCCATTATAAATAAGGTGTCAAGTCCTAACGCTACGATAGCACCTATTGAGTAGGCAACATTTCTAAATCTTAACAAGATGTATAGGAAGATTGCAACAAGCGCTAAAATTACAGAGATGATAGCACCCTTTGTAATATCATCTGCAATACTTGGACCTACCTTTTGTGAACTGATGATAGAACCACCTGCACGGTTGTCTCTGTCAATAAATGTAGCCAAATCAAGATCTGCACTTAATTTTCCTGCTGCTTTCAAAGAAGTGAACAAGAATTCTTCTATTTCTGAGTCAATGTTTTCGGAATCTTCGTTAATGCGATAGTTGGTACTTACGCGTATAGTTTTGTGGTCTGTACCCAAAGCAATAGCGCTTACGTTATCTTCTGTGATAACACCTTCCAGAATATCGCGTACTTCTTCCGGTTCAACAGGTTGTTCAAACTGAATAACAAAGTTTCTACCACCTGTAAAGTCAATACTCTTGCTCAAACCACGAACTAATAGGAATGCAAGACATACTACAGCGAACGCACCAAATACAACAGACGATTTCTTTGCAATTTCAATAAACTTGATTTTTGAGTTCTGCATCAAGTTCTTTGAAAGAGCTGTTGTGAATGTGAGATTCTGCATCTTGCCCTTACCCAAGAAATGTTCGTAAACGATTCTTGTCAAGAATACAGCTGTAAAGAATGAACAGATAATACCGATGATAAGTGTGGTAGCGAAACCACGGATAGGACCTGTACCAAAGTAGAACAGGATAATACCGGTGATGATAGATGTAAAGTTAGAGTCGAAGATAGCTGAGAAAGCATTCTTGTAACCATCTGCAATAGCAGAAGCAACGCTCTTGCCGGCTTTCATCTCTTCTTTTGTACGTTCGTAGATAAGCACGTTAGCATCCACAGCCATACCTAATGTAAGTACTATACCTGCAATACCTGACATAGTAAGAGCTGCCTGGAATGATGTGAGGATACCCAATGTGAAGAACAGGTTGCATAGCAAAGCACCGTTAGCAATCATACCCGGAACCAGTCCGTACATAGCGCACATGTAAATCATCAATACGATGAATGCTACTATAAATGACATGAAACCCTGTCTGATTGATTCCTGACCAAGTGAAGGACCTACAATGTCTTCCTGTACGATTTTTGCAGGAGCAGGCATTTTACCTGATTCAAGTACGTTTGCCAAGTCCTGAGTATCTTCTACAGTGAATGAACCTGTAATCTGTGAGTTACCACCTGGGATTTCATTTTCTACGTTAGGAGCACTGTAAACATAACCATCAAGAACGATAGCAATGTTTCTTTGTATATTCTGCTTTGTCAGTTTTGCCCATTCGCGTGCACCCTCAGTATTCATTGTCATACTTACTGAAGGATTTCCGTAGTTGTCAAAATCTGCTGATGAATTTGAAACAGCTTCACCTGTCATTGCAGCCTGACCATTTTTGTTGGTAACCTTAAGAGCGTAAAGTTCATAATACTGCTCTTTATTGTCAATAGCTTTTACACCCCACGCAAGTTTAAGATCTCTTGGAAGCAGTGTTTTAACTTCTGCAGATGCCAACATTTCGTTAACTGCAGCTGTATCGTTATAATGAGACAAACCTATAATGCATCCATCCTGATACATAGGAGCGCTCAATCTTGAAAGAAGAGGGTTGGTCTTCTTTAGCTCTTCCATCTGAGCTGCAGAAAGATTTGCGCTTTCCTGATTGTTCAAAAGTGATGCAGCCAAATCGCCTTCAGTTGTATCTTCAGTAGTTTCTGCTACAACCTCTTCTGTATCTTCAGTAGCATCTTCTGCTGCAACCATCTCTGCATAACGACGGTCTATTGCATACAATGCATCTGCTATTTCAGGGTATTTGTATGTTTCCCAGAATTCAAGGTTTGCAGAACCCTGAAGAAGCTTTCTTACACGTTCTGGCTCTTTAATACCCGGAAGTTCAACCATGATACGGCCCTGCTTGCCTTCCAGTTCCTGAATGTTAGGCTGAGCTACACCGAAACGGTCTATACGAGTGCGGAGTACGTTAAAAGAGTTGTCAATGGCATTTTCAACCTCTTCTTTCACAACCTCAATCACAGTTTCGTTAGAGCTCTGTACGTTGATACGGTCTTTTAACTGTGAGGTAGCAAAGAATACATTTAAATTGCCATTAGGAACAATCTGATTATACTGTGATGCGAAAATATCAACGAAATTTTCCTGGCTGCTAACTGCAATATTCTTTGCAGCAACAAGAGCAGCGTTGAAGTTAGCGTCTGTAGTGTTGTTTGCAAGAGCCTTAACAACATCAGGAACAGAAACTTCCAAAATAACGTTCATACCGCCTTTAAGGTCAAGACCCAGGCCAATCTGCATTTCGCGACATTCTTTGTATGAATAGATACCCAACCAGACCTTTTCATTCATTACGGAGTCCAGGTAGGCCTGTTCACCCATTGGACTTTCGGCGGCTCTTTTCTCAATGCCGCGTGTTCTAAAGGTAAAGGAGAGGTAGAAGAGACAGATAACTGTCAATGCTACAGCAAGCACCTTTACGAATCCTTTGTTTTGCATACTTTTATTGTTTTAATTATTTATTTGTCTATCACAAAAACTAGCTTAAAAACCTACGATTTTCAAGCCAGCTAATTACAAGGGTGCAAATATATAGAATTATTTCCTTTTTTACACCTTAATATAGTGTAGAATTGTTGAAAAAAAAGGAGAAATGTGAATAAAACACTATAGATTAAGCGTTAAGACAGCACAAATGGGGTAGTGGTCTGAATCTTTTATGCTGTTATCTATCCAGCAGTGCCTTGATTTAATGTTTTTGCTTGTGAAAATGTGGTCTATTCTATAGTATAAGTGATGTTTGTGGTACGATATACCTGCCCCAAAACCACTTGTGGAATGTGCGTCATGCAGATCTTTTTCAAATAGTTTGTGGGTGTATGATAATGGGGTGTCGTTAAGGTCGCCGCACACAATGGTATATTTGGCTGTTTCTGCTTTAATTTTGTCAGAAATTATTTCTGCCTGTGCTGCTCTTGCCTTGCACGATGTGATAAGTTTTTTCACTACTGTTTTAGGGCCTGAAATTTTCTCCTTTTCAGTAGGATCGTCAAAGAAATCCCAGTATTGGTCTATATTCTCTTCACTCAATCTGTTTGATTCCAAATGACAGTTATAAACGGCTAATGTATCGTTGTTTATAAGTATTTTGCAATATAAATAACTATTGCCTGTTACGCCTTCAAAACCTATCCCTTCTGAATGAATAATAGGGTATTTGGACAGACAGGCTATGTTGCCTATGGATGAGTATGCGTAATACGGGTAATCAGGTAAGAAATTTTTATCTTTACCCTTTTGCGCTATAACGTTGACTATTGCCTCTTGCAGACAGATGATATCTGCTTCTTGAGATGTTATGTATGCGAGCAGTGGATTTGTGTTGCCCCAATCCTTGTTTACTTTCGTTCCAAAGGCTTCTGTGTTGTACGATATAATCTTTATGTCTTTCTCTTTAGGAGTGTAGTTCTTAGCTTTGAAATTTAATGGGAAATAATCTAAACACGGCCCTATGCATATTACAAACGTGACTATGGATATTAAACTGCCTTTTGTCCAGAACAGTAGCCAAAAAATAATGAACAATATATTGATGATTAGAAAGATAGGAAACGCTAATCCCGATAACGAAGTTAATGGCATGTCGCCTTTGGGAGCAGCCAATGAACTGTAACTGCAAACCAATAGCAGTACTGCTGCTACAATGTTTACAAACAGTATAGGATAGGTTATAATCTTTCCAATCAGTTTCATTTGTTGCTCTTTCTGTCAAATAGTTTGTCTATCCATACGGCAATAGATGTTATAGGTTTGGTTATATCTGTGCCGTGTCTGTGGAAATATACAAATAAAAATCCCAGCAGTCCGGCTCCCAGATGTGCAAAATCGGTGGCAGGATTTATATTCGGTATAAGTGCAATGTTTACAATTGCCAATGCAATGGCAGGGTATTTGGCAGGGATAAATCCTATAAGTGGAATTTTCTGCAAATGGTTTGGTGCTCTGAATGCAGTAGCCGATGCTATTGCAATGACCGCAGTAGATGTTCCGGGCATAGTCCAAAGGTAATCTTTGGTTTGCATTGCCGGAAAAAGATTGAATATCAGAGTAAAGAATGTCATTCCTGCTAAGGCACCAAGTATGTATATTCCTCTTAATTGACTATTGGTAAAGAGTGTCTGAAACCTTTGGCCAAACCAGTAGAGTGTAAGCATGTTGAACAATAGATGCCATACGCCATAACTGGTAAACATATATGTAGCTATGGTCCAGGGTCTGGCTAAAAAGTCTTCCAGATTCCAACTCCACTCAAAGTTGTGGTTCCAGGTGGCATTGTCGGTTAGTCCAAGCAGAATAAAAAATACCTTTATTACAGCAATTACAACGAACACTCCAACGTTAATCAGTATTAATCTGGTAAGAGTGTCACCATATAGAAACTTGTTTTTAATATCTGAAATGAATGTCTCCATTTTTCTTTCTGTTGTTTTTCCAATACATTAGTAATAAATATCCGAATAACATACCTCCCAGGTGGGCAAAATGGGCAACGTTGTCGCCCGGATTGTTGCTTAATCCAAGTACAAGTTCCAGTACGATATATCCTGTGATAAGCCATTTGGCTTTGATAGGGAAGGGGAATGGTATTATGTAAATGGCATTGTTAGGGAATGTCATTCCGTATCCAAGCAGAATGCCATAAACTGCACCCGATGCGCCTACTGTAAGCATCATATTCAGATATTGATCCATCATAATAATTCTGCCGGCCATGTTTACGCTGTCATAATTGGCAAGTGTCAGCGAATAGTGTGCCCACTGCACCAATTCTTGTGTTACTCCTGCTCCTATACCGCATACCAAATAAAAAATCAGGAATTTTTTTGGTCCCCATACGTTTTCAAGTACACTGCCGAACATCCAGACAGCAAACATATTGAAGAATATGTGCTGAAAACCTTCGTGCAGGAACATGTAGGTTAATAGCTGATATATTCTGAAACCTGATGCTTTGAAAAAGTGAAGTCCGAATAAAGAGTGTACATCAATACCGTATTTTTGCAGTGCAAGTGTACCCATATAGAAGAGTACATTGATTATCAAAAGGTTTTTTGTTATTGTTGGAATCTTGTTCATAATCAAAAAAAGTTTTTAATCTTTAGTCATAAATAGAACGCTTTGTTACAAAGCTTTGCTTTATGAGGTACAAAGGTAATCTTTTTTTAGTAACTTTGCAGCGCAAAAATTAAGATATGAAAATAGAAGATATAATGGTTAGTATGGTAGTGCAGGCTGTAAAGGCTCTGTATAACCAGGATGTTGACCCTGCATCAGTGCAGTTGCAGAAGACTAAAAAAGAGTTCCAGGGACACTTCACAGTGGTAGTTTTCCCATTTGTGAAGATTTCAAGAAAGAGCCCGGAGATGACTGCTTCCGAGTTAGGTGTATGGCTGCAAAAGAATATGCCGGCAGTCAGTTCCTATAACGTAATTAAAGGTTTTTTGAATATTGTTATATCAATCCCTGTTTGGTTAAAGGTGTTGACTGATATCAATTTAGACGATAAATACGGTTATACTCAGGTTACCGATGAATCTCCATTGGTAATGATAGAATATTCATCGCCTAACACAAATAAACCTCTACATTTAGGTCACGTAAGAAACAATCTGTTAGGTGCAGCTTTAGCAAATATTATGTCGGCTGCGGGAGCACGTGTTGTTAAGACCAACATAGTGAACGACCGTGGTATTCATATCTGTAAATCAATGCTTGCCTGGCAGAAATGGGGTAATGGTGCAACTCCTGAATCAACAGGTAAAAAGGGTGACCATCTGATAGGCGATTACTACGTGGAATTTGATAAACATTATCGTGCAGAAGTAAAGTCCTTGTTGCCTGAAAACTACGATGAATTGGACGAAAAAGCTCAGGAAGCAGCTAAGGCGGAAGCTGAAAAGCAGTCTCCTTTGATGAAAGAGGCGCACGATATGTTGGTGCGTTGGGAACAGGGCGATCCTGAGGTTCGTCAGCTCTGGAAGACTATGAATGATTGGGTTTATGCCGGATTTGATGAAACCTACAAACGTCTTGGAGTAAGTTTTGACAAGATATATTACGAATCTGAAACCTATCTTGAAGGTAAAGAGAAGGTGATGGAAGGTCTGGAAAAAGGATTCTTCTTCAGGAAAGAGGATGGTTCTGTTTGGGCAGACCTTGCTGCAGAAGGATTGGACCAGAAACTTTTGCTCCGTAGCGATGGAACATCGGTTTATATGACACAGGATATAGGTACTGCAAAACTGCGTTTCCAGGATTATCCTATAGATAAGATGATATATGTGGTAGGTAATGAACAGAACTACCATTTCCAGGTGCTTTCTATTCTGCTTGATAAGTTAGGATTCAAGTGGGGTAAAGATCTGGTTCACTTCTCATACGGTATGGTGGAACTCCCTGAAGGTAAAATGAAGAGCCGCGAAGGTACTGTTGTGGATGCCGATGATTTGATGGATGAGATGATAGACAATGCACGTGTTACATCCGATGAATTGGGTAAATTGAATGGTCTTTCACAAGAGGAGATTGATGATATAATGCGTATTGTGGGCTTAGGTGCATTGAAGTACTTTATCCTGAAGGTGGATGCCAGAAAGAATATGACATTCAATCCTAAAGAATCAATAGACTTTAATGGTAATACAGGTCCGTTTATTCAATATACATACGCCAGAATCCGTTCTATTCTGCGTAAGGCAGCAGATGATGGCATGAATGTTCGTGATCGTCTCTTCTCTGACGATATAATAATATCAGAAAAAGAGATTGCAATTATTCAGTTGTTGGCAGAATTTAAGGATGTGATAGCACAGGCTGCAACAGATTACAATCCATCTGTAATAGCAAACTACTGTTACGAACTGGCAAAGGAATTCAACCAGTTCTATCACGACTTCAGCGTATTGCGTGAACCTGAACAGGGTTTGAAGTTGTTCCGTTTGATGCTTACCGAAAACGTAGGTAAAATATTGAAACTGGGAACAGGTTTGTTAGGTATAGAGGTACCTGAACGTATGTAATCTAAAGAGTAGCTCCTTATGTCTTCTTCCGATAATAAATATTATGTGGTTTGGATTGGACTAAATCCGGGCATATACAATAGTTGGGAGGAGTGTCGTAACCAGGTAGAAGGGTGGAAAGGAGCTATATATAAAGGATTTAAAACAAAAGAACAGGCAGAGGAGGCGCTTATGTCGCCTCCTGAACTGTATATAGAGAAGAAGGAGAAGAAAGAGCAGAAGGCAAAGAAAGAGATTCTGCTTCCTCCTGAAGTGATTAGGCAGGCTATGGCGGTAGATGCTGCTTGCAGCGGAAATCCCGGTCAAATGGAATACAGAGGTGTCTATCTGGCAGATATGCAGGAGAAGTTCCATTTTGGTCCAATAAAGGGCACAAACAATATAGGCGAATTTTTGGCTATAGTACACTGCCTGGCACTATACAAACAGCGTGGGCTTGACTGGCCGTTATATAGTGACAGCAGAAACGCTATACTGTGGATTCGTCAGAAGAAATGCAAGACAAAACTGGAACTCAACGAATCAACCAAAGCTGTTTTTGAACGTATAGAGGCGGCAGAACGTTGGTTGCAACAAAATAGTTTTAGGAATCCGATAATTAAATGGGAAACCGATAAGTGGGGTGAAATACCTGCTGATTTTGGAAGAAAATAGGATAATATGCAGAAACGTTTACTATATCTGTTCAGGTATTGGATAACGCTGATGGCGATATTCATTGTGGAGAAACCGCTCTTTATGCTTTATGCCTCCGGTCAGAAAGGTACACTCTCTCTACGTGATTATGTAGATGTAATGTATCATGCTCTTCCTGTTGATTTATCCTGTGCCGCTTATTTTCTTATCATTCCTCTGCTTCTAATTATTGTCTCTATATGGTGGAATAATTTACCACTGCGTAACATAATGCGATTTTACAATATAGCGCTTGCCATAGCATTGGCTCTTGCTTTTGTAAGCGATGCTGCACTCTATCCGTTTTGGGGATTTAAGTTGGATTCATCGGTATTTTTTTATCTGAAATCGCCACAGGAGGCAATGGCAAGTGTCTCTGTTTGGTTTGTGTTAGTCGCAGTTTTGCTAATATCGTTGTTGGTGTGGATTATAACCAAACTGTTGAATAATACATATTGCAAACCAAATAAGGTTAAGAGAGTATTTCCTGTTACACTGTTATTTGTATTGCTTATGGCTCCGTTGTTTCTGTCTATGCGCGGCGGATTGAAAGAATCTACCATGAATATAGGAAAGGTCTATTACAGTACAAATCAGTTTCTGAATCATTCGGCAGTAAATCCTGTTTTCAGTGTGTTGAGTTCTATCAGTAAATCGGATGATTATTCACAGCAGTACAACTATTTTGATGAACATGAACGTGAACTTCTTTTTAACGGACTATATTCCACTACCGGTTCAGATACACCAAAACTTTTGAATACAGAGCGCCCGAATGTCCTTATTATATTAATGGAGGGGTTTGGCGGAGATTTCTTGTCTTCTATAAGCGGTCTTCAGGATGTGGCTCCAAATTTAGATTCACTTGCTGCGCAAGGAGTCTTTTTCAGTAATTGTTATGCCGGTAGCTTTAGAACAGATAGAGGAATAGTATGTGCATTGAATGGCCATCCCGGTCTTCCTTCTGAATCTATAATGAAGATGCCAAACAAGAGTAGAAACCTGCCTTCATTAGCAAAAAAGTTCGTTGAAATGGGCTATTCTACAGATTTCTTCTATGGTGGCGATATAAACTTTACCAATATGCAGAGCTATCTGTGGAGTAATGGTTATCAGTCAATAACAGCCGATACCGATTTCTCTGTGGCAGAGCGTCAAACAAATGCATGGGGTGTAAATGATGATATTACTTTCAGCGCATTGCTTGAAAAACTGAAAAATCGCGAAGATAGTTTGTGGCACACTACATTTCTTACTTTAAGTAGTCACGAACCTTTTAAGGTGCCAAGCAACCGTTTTGAAGATGATATTTGTAATTCGTTTGCATATACCGATAGTTGTATAGGTGCTTTTGTGGATTCTTTGAAGCAGACTGCTTTGTGGGAAAATACATTGCTGGTGCTTATGCCGGATCATGGTTTCTGTTATCCACGTACAGGTTTTAAAAGTGCTCCGCACGCACATCACATACCTGTAATATGGACTGGTGGTGCTGTAAAACAGCCTGTCAAAATTGACAAATTGATGAACCAGACCGATATGGCGGCTACATTGCTGGCACAGATGGAGATAGATCATTCAAATTTTCTATTCAGCAGAAATGTGCTGTCTGAACAGTACAACGACCAATTTGCTTTCTATACCTTTGTGGATGGTTTCTGCTATATTGACAGTACGGGAGCAACATTATATGATAATGCTGCCGGTAAGGTCCAGGAAAATATGGGTAATGGCACTGTGGAACAAAATCTGAATAGAGAAAACCGCGGCAAGGCTATTTTGCAGACACTTTATGACGATCTGGATGCGCGTTGACGCTTCTCTTCCATATATTTCAGATACTTTTGATATCCTTCCCAAGTGCGTTTCCATCTGTTATGGCTCCATAGCCAAATGGCAGGATTGTTGTTGATGGTATTCTCTAACATACGGTTGTATCTTTCTGTAACTGAATGTTCCGGTTCGTCTTTTGTGCTTTCGTACATTAAATGCAATACACATTCATATCTGCCACGTTTTATGCGAATTACCTCTGCATAAAATACAGCTAAATCCAATTTTTTTGCAATACGTTCTGCTCCTGTGAATACCGGTGTCTTTTGGTTCATAAACTGTGTCCAGTAGTGAATGTTGCGCATTAAAGGTACTTGGTCTGCTATCATTCCCACTATAAATTGCTGTCCTCTGTTTTTGTATTCCAAAAGTTGTCTTAGAGTACGTTCCATAGGGATACTTTCTGCTCCGTATGCACCCCTGATTTTTAGCATTACATTGTTCATTACGCTGTTTTCCAGAACGTGGTAAATCTGGCAAACCTGATATTTGGCATTTAGTTGTGTGGGTAGAGCAGAAACCCATTCCCAGTTACCTGTATGTCCCATATAGGCCATAACGGAGCGTCCTGTTTTGAACTGTTCGTAGAGTTTGTCTATATTAACAAATTTAATGTGGCGTTTCATCCACCCGGCACGCATACTACATGCTTTGGTACTCTCAAAAGCCATATCAAAAAAGTAACGATAGAAATTGAATTCCAACTTTAGAAGCTCTTTCTTGCTTTTGTCGGGGAATGATGCTTTTAAATTTTTCCTGACAATCTTTTTTCTGTATCGTAAGGGCGGAATAAGAAAGCACAGTAGTACTAAAATATCTGAAATCAGATACATCAGGCAGAGCGGAATGAGTGAAAACAGCCATATAGCTCCGTATGTTATTCCAAATGCAATTTTCTTTAACATAACCTTTAAATACAATTCGTATGCACAAAAATACAACATTTCGTAGAAAACCACCGATTTTTACGCTACTTCTTATTATCTTTACATAAGATACTTTCGCTCGTTTTGAAAAATATTGAAACAAGTTTCATATTTCTCACTCGCTTATTCGTATCTTTGAATAAGATACTTGCGCTCGCTTTGAAAAATATTGAAGCAAGCTTCATATTTCTCGCTCGCTTATTCGTATCTTTGCACAATAATAATGCAAAGTGATTTATGAAAGGTTTATTTGGGTTTTTAAGTCGTTTTGTTTCTCCGTATAAGAAGAACCTCATCTTGTCGGTAGTTTTCAATCTGCTATCGGCGGTACTTAACGTTTTTTCGTTTGCTCTTATAGTCCCTATTCTGGAACTATTGTTCAAAATCAATAAAGTAGATTATGTATTGATAGAGACTACCGGTAGCGGTTTTTTAGGATTGCCGGAGTTCAGTGTTTTAAAGAATAATTTTTACTATTACATAAACGAAACCATATCTCAATTTGGTGCATCAACCACACTTTTGATATTGGGTTTGGTATTGGTGTTTATCACTTTCTTTAAGACAGGTTGCTATTTTGCATCAACAGCAGTTATGGTGCCGTTGCGTACCGGTGTGGTTAAAGATATACGCGTTAAACTGTACGATAAGGTGCTTTCTCTGCCTATGGGTTTCTTCTCAAAAGAGAGAAAAGGAGACATAATAACCCGTATGAGTGGCGATGTTACAGAGGTGGAGGTATCAATAGCAAGTTCTCTGGATATGCTTATCAAGAATCCTATTCTTATAACGGTCTATTTTGGAACATTGATAGCTATAAGTTGGGAGTTGACTCTCTTTTCTGTTCTGATAGTCCCTGTTATTGTTTGGATAATGGGAACAATAGGACGCAAACTTAAACAGAAATCACTTGAAGTTCAGTCACGCTGGAGCGATACTATGTCGCAGCTGGAGGAGACATTGGGTGGATTACGTGTAATTAAGGCATTCCTGGCAGAAGACAAGATGTCTAACCGTTTTGACCAAAGCAGTGCTAAATTACGTTCATCGCAGATTCGTGTAAATATGCGTCAGGCATTGGCTCATCCTGTAAGTGAATTTATGGGAACAGCTCTTATAGTAGTGGTGTTGTGGTTTGGCGGTTCGCTTATCTTAAGTGAAAATGCTTCTATAGAAGCTCCTACTTTTATCTATTACATCACAATCCTTTACAGCTTGTTGAACCCTATCAAGGAACTATCAAAAGCCAGTTATGCTATTCCTAAAGGTATGGCATCTGTAGAGCGTATAGATAAGATATTGCTGGCAGAAAATAAGATAACCAATTCTGAAAATGCGGTTAATATGCCGGCAATGACCGATAAGATTGAGTACAAAAATGTTACGTTCTCATACGAAGAGGGCAGAGAGGTGCTTCACGAAATCAATTTGACAGTTCCAAAGGGCAAAACTGTTGCTCTGGTTGGTCAGTCAGGTTCGGGAAAATCTACTCTGGTAGATCTGTTGCCACGTTTTTACGATGTAAACAGCGGATCTATATTGATAGATGGAGTGGATGTAAGAGATATGACTCTTGAATCGTTGCGCGGAATGATGGGTAATGTTAATCAGGAGGCAATCCTGTTTAACGACACATTCTATAACAATATCACTTTTGGTGTGAAGGGGGCTACCGAAGAACAGGTTATTGCGGCTGCAAAAATAGCCAATGCTCACGATTTCATAATGGAAACCGAAAATGGTTATCAGACAAATATAGGTGACCGCGGATGCCTGCTTTCAGGTGGACAGCGTCAGCGCATCAGCATAGCCCGTGCCATACTAAAGAATCCGCCTATTCTTATTCTTGACGAAGCTACAAGTGCTTTGGATACGGAATCGGAACGTTTGGTACAGGAGGCTTTGGAACGTCTTATGAAAGACAGAACCACTATTGCTATTGCTCACAGACTCTCAACTATCAAGAGTGCCGATGAAATATGTGTTCTTCACGAAGGAAAGATTGTAGAGAGAGGCACGCACGAAGAACTTTTGGCGTTGAATGGATATTACAAGCGTTTGAATGATATGCAACAATTATAATCTCTGAAAATATGGTTAAAATAGGTACACCACTTACCGCTGTAGCAAAAAAAGCATTGCTTTGCGGATCTGGCGAATTAGGTAAAGAAGTTGCAATAGAACTACAGCGTTATGGCGTTGAAGTTATTGCTTTGGATCGTTATGAGAATGCACCTGCTATGCAGATTGCGCATCGTTCATACGTTCTCTCAATGTTGGATGGCGCACGTCTGCGTGAGATTATCGAACAGGAGAAGCCTGATTTGATTATTCCTGAAGTAGAGGCTATTGCCACACCTACACTTATTGAACTTGAGAAGGAAGGATACAATGTTATCCCTACAGCTCAGGCTACATTCCTTACAATGAACCGTAAGGGAATACGTCAGTTGGCAGCTGAACAGCTGGGTATTCCTACATCCAGGTATAAGTTTGCAGCTACAAGAGAAGAGTTTGATGCGGCAATTGCAGAAATTGGAACTCCATGTGTGGTTAAGCCTATTATGAGCTCTTCGGGTCATGGTCAGAGTGTTTGTAAGACTCCTGCCGATGCTGACAGCTGTTGGAAATGCGCTCAGGAAGGTGGACGCGCAGGTCAGGGTGAAGTTATTGTAGAGGGTTTTGTTAAGTTCGATTATGAGATAACTCTCTTAACAGTACGTCACAGCGGTGGTACATCGTTCTTGAATCCTATAGGACATCATCAGGTGGATGGTGACTATCGTGAATCATGGCAGGCTCAGCCTATGAGCGATAAAGCGCTGGCTGCTGCACAGGATATAGCTAAGAAAATTACCGATGCATTGGGTGGTTACGGTATCTTTGGCGTAGAGATGTTTATCTGCGGTGATGAGGTTCTGTTTAGCGAAGTTTCGCCTCGTCCACACGATACCGGTATGGTAACAATGATTTCACAGGATCTTTCTGAGTTTGCACTGCACGCAAGAGCAATACTTGGATTGCCAATCCCAAAAATCAACTTCTATGGTCCATCAGCATCAAAAGCTGTAGTAGTAGAGGGTGATGGTACTCAGGTGGTATTTGAAAATCTGGAAGAGGTTCTTGCAGAAGAAGATGTGCAGATTAGAATATTCGGTAAACCTTTTGTAAAGGGACATCGTCGTATGGGTGTTATCCTGGCTAAGGATGAAACCATTGAAAAGGCGTTGGCAAAGGCTGAACGCGCTTATGCAAAATTAAAGGTTAAGGTTGTTGGCTGATAACCAGACTCTTTTCGTTCATTCGCTCCATATACTGCTGAATAACAGCTTTCAGTTGTGCAGTAAGTGAAGATGCAATATCGGGATACCGGTCTTTTAGATTCTCTTTAAGGCCGGTATCTGTTTTGTAGTTATACATAGCCATCAGTTCATTTCCATCAAAGTGGATGACATAATCGCCTTTTATGAATTGGAAAATGCCGTTTATATAGTTGGCTGCAAATGTATCTTCGTCTTTTGTGGTTAGCAGATTCTGTCCAAAGCAGATAAATGGTCTGTCGTAGCCCAAATATCCTAAAATAGTAGGCAGTATATCTGTTTGCTGGGCTATGGCATTTCTGCGTCCCTTTAGTTCGCCGGAAGGGGTGTAGAATATGATAGGTACTCTGAATTTACCTACCTCTGTCTGGTATTCAGGATATTCCGACTGGTTTGTATGGTCGGCAGTAAACACAAACAGTGTGTTGTTGAACCACTCTTGCTCCTTAGCCTTTTCAAAGAAGAGGCGCAATCCGTTATCGGAATACTTTACGCATTTATGTATGGGTAGATTGCCTTCAGGAAACTGATCCTTTCTCCATTCCGGTATGGCAAAGGGGTGATGCGATGAAGCAGTGAAGATGGACGATACAAACGGCTGCTTGAAACTGCCCATTTTATCGCAGAAATATTGTAAATAATCTTCGTCCCAGATGGCCCAGATACCATCGAATTTTGACATTCCGCCATATTGAGGTTCTTCGTTGAATTCAGTTAGCCCAAAGTAGTCTATGTAGCCTATGCTTCGGGAGTACGATTTGAATCCCATGGAGCTATTGTCTGCTCCGTGAAAGAATGCAGAATAATAACCTTTGTTTGATAGTTCTTCTGCCAGGCCACTTACATTTTTGTTTATCAAGGTAGGGGTGAGAACAAAATTTTCTACAAACATAGGAATGCCCGAAAGTATGGATGGCATAGCGTCAATACTCTTTCTTCCGTTAGCAAATGAATATTCAAATGTAAGGCTCTCTTCTATCAATGAATCAAGAAAAGGGGTGTAGCTGACAAAGTCCGGTTTGTCTTTGTTTAATGCTCCTATATACTCCGTTCCAAAACTTTCCAGTATGAAAACCACTACGTTTTTATCTCTAAAAACATCGTTGGAATGGGGCATTATTACTCCGCTGAACCTTTCGTTCAGCTCCTCTTCTGTGTAATAATGCGGAGTGACCATCTGTTTTTTGTCCAGGGTGCGTACAAAACAGAATGGGGTGTTAAGAACTGCTACAGCCTCTACAGGTCTGTTTACATATTGGTTGGCATTACTCAAAGTTATGGGATGGCTGCTGGTAAAACCTCCGCGCATTCCGGCGACACTTAATGTGCCCATCAGTAAAAATGATACAGGACGTATTAAATAGTAGTGCCAAAGATTGTTGTAAACTATAGTTTTAGGAATGCGTATGAACTTTATTAAAAATGCAATAAGGGCAATGCCTAATAGGGTGATGTACCAACTGTTTATAACCTCTTTCAGAATTATTTGCGCTATGTTGCTTTCGTTTGCGAATTCTGTAAACAGGCTTATTGTGGTGCGTTTGCCTGAGAATTGATAATATACTGTATCTGCCAAATTCATAACAATACCTACAGAACAGCAAATAATAAGTATCCAACGGGTTATTTGATAATACCTTTTTCTCTCTTTAAAGTGCAGAGGAACAAGTGTGAGAAATATGTATAGGATACTTAAGTACATAATTCCGGCAGTGTCGAATCTTAAACTGCCTTTGAGCATATTCAGTACCAATTCTGTATCCAAATAACCACTGTATAAATCCCAGTTATACCAGATAAAGGCTATTCGGCAAATCATAAAACAGATATACACCATTAACAGATTCCATAGCAAGGTTATAAATGGTGTGGCTAATACTGCCTTTATGAACTGTTTCATTTTGGATATTTATGTTATTTGAAGATTTCGTTTACATCTATGTCTATGTAGTTGTTTGTAGTCTGACAGGCTTTTGTGGCGAATGCAATACCGTATGTTATTACTCTTTTCCACATAGCCTCATCTATGAGCTCCAGATTTGCGTGATATATGGATTCTGCTATCAAACTATATGCTATGCCGGCGTTGAAATTATCGCCTGCTCCTATGGTGCTCACTACGTTCTCTATCTTTTTTGACGGAATTTTGTAGTAGTCGCCTCTGTCTATAATCTCTACTCCGTCTGCTCCGTGAGTCATTATCAGAATATTGCAACGTCCTTTAATGTGGCGGTCGTAAATCTTTCTGATATCGGTTTCACCATATAGGATGTTGAAATCTTCATCGCTGCCGCGTACAATATCTGCCAAACAGAAGTTTTCGTAGAAAGTATTGTATAGAGATTCTACTTCGTCTTTATGATTTGCCCGGAAATTCAAATCGTAGTAGAGTAGTGCGCCACTCTCTTTGGCGTGCTTTAAGAAACCTCCCACCTGTTTGCGCAGTGCAGGATTAAGTGCGTAGTAGGAACCAAACAGTACTATGTCTTCGCTATCCATTTGCGGTAATTCAAATTCCAAACGAATGTTGGGATAGTCTTTGTAGAAACTGTAGTTTGCATTGCTGTTTTGGTCTAAAAATGCCAATGAAATGGCGGTTTTTTTACCTTCGTAGCAAGAAAGATAACGGGTGTCTACTCCGTTCTTTTCCATTGTCTCTTTAATGATTAACCCTACCTGATCGCTGCCTACTTCGCTTATCTGAGTGCATTTCACACCCAATTTGCCTAATGTCATAAGACCATTGAATACAGAACCGCCGGGTACACCTGCTATGGGTTGCCCATCTTTAAAGATAATGTCGTATATGGTTTCTCCTATTCCGAAAACTCGTCTCATAAAAGTTTTTTTGAACGTTGGCCTAAATAGCCTCCGTGGTGTCTCTTGTTATATTGTTCTATAGTAAAACCAATCTTTTTCATTGTTTCCACTACAAGAATATCGCCTATTACGTTCATCACAGTGGTACTGGTGGTTGGAGCAAGTCCTAATGCACAGACCTCTTCCGGAGCGCCTGTTGTAAGAACTACATCTGCCAATTTAGCCAGTTGGCAATTCTTTTTACTTGTTATCACTATAAACTTAAGCGAAGAGTCAAGCTGTTTGCTCAGTTCTACCAGTTCCAATATCTCTCTGGTTTTACCGGAATTTGATATAAGTAAAAAGATATCGTTTTTCTGAACAACGCCTAAATCGCCATGCTGAGCTTCGCTGGGATGTAGAAATACAGATGGAGTGCCTGTAGAACAGAATGTTGTTGCCATATTCATAGCTATCTGCCCGGCCTTTCCCATACCGCTGGTTATAAGTTTACCATTCAGTTTATGTACGTGGTCAACTATCAGATTGACAGCGTTTTCGTATTCGTCGTCAATAGGTATGTTTAGTATCGCTTTCGCTTCGTGCTCTATCAGCTCTTTTATAGAATCTTTCATAAAACCAATACTATGTGGTGGGCAAAAATACTAAATATATTTAATATAGTGCCCCATAGACATATAAAGAAACCTACTATCTTATAAAATTCCTTATGAAGGGGATAGATTTGAGAGGCAGGTCTTTTTTGATTATATATGTTGCAAAAACCAGTAATAACAGGGTGTTGATACACATTTTGAGAACTATATTCTGTTCTTTGAAAATAGTGGAAACTCCCCATAGAACAGCTGCTAGAACAGTGTATATGGCAATATCTTTTATGGGATATTTTACAGGGGCATAGTGTTGTCCTACAAAATATGAAAGTAGCATGCAGACTCCGTAGCCCGCAAAACCTCCCCAAGCGCAGGCTATATAACCATATTTGGGAACAAAGATTATGTTGATAGCCAACAGCACTGCGCAACCTATAAATGAGAATACTCCGCCCCACCAGGTTTTGTCTATCAGTTTATACCAAAATGACAGGTTAAAGTATATTCCCATAAAGATTTCTGCAATCATAACTATAGGAATAACTGTGGCGCCCGATCTGTATTCCGGGCCTAAAATCAGTATCAGAATATCCAGATAGAATACTACCGCCAGGAAAGCCAGAAGTGCAAATATTATGAAGTATTTCATAGAATCCGCATACAATTTGTTCTTATTGGTTGCACTCTCTTTTGAGGCACCAAAAACAATAGGTTCGTATGCGTATCGGAATGCCTGTATAAGCATGGACATTATCATTGCAATCTTTACGGCAGCTCCATATTCTCCTAATTGAGCTTTGCCTATTTCGCCCGGTACCAAATGCGGATAGAGCATTTTATCGGCTACCTGATTTAATATTCCGGCTATTCCCAAAATGAGAATAGGAACAGAATATGCGAACATCTGTTTGAATAGTTTTTTGTTAAATCCAAACTTTAAGTTCTTTAATTCCGGTATGAATGCCGGTAGCGATGCTGCTGAACATATCAGGTTTATTATGCATACGTAGAGTACCAAATCTGACGGATTGAACCAATTTTTGAAAATAATTGAGTTTTGGTAAAAAATAGGTACAAATCTAAGTATGAACAGGTTTAATAATATGTTCAATATGATGATGATTAATTTTATGCTTGCAAACTTGATAGGACGTTTTTGAAGCCTTAAATATGAGAAGATAATAGATTGAAATGAGTCAAGTGCTACTACTATAGACATTATTCTAATGTACTCAGGGTGGTTTTCAAAACCTATTACTGCAGATATAGGTTCTGTAAATAACCAGCAGAACGCAGCAAAGATAAATGATAGTCCTCCAACAAAAATTAGAGAAGTTGAGAATACTTTTTGAGGATGTTCGCCCTCTTTGTTGGCAAAACGGAACATTGTGGTCTCCATTCCAAATGTAAGGAAAACCAGAAGAAATGCGGTCCAGGCGTATATTGAGGTGATATTTCCATATTCAGCCTGTTCTGTCAATGCTCTGGTGTATAGCGGGGTGAGCAGATAATTAATAAATCTGCCCACTATGCTGCTTACGCCGTATATTGCTGTGTCTTTAGCCAAAGCGGCCATTTTATTTGCCATAATTCCTATCTCTCTATTGGTTCTGCAAACTTACAAAATTATTGTTGATTCAACAGAGTGCGATGCGCTAATTTGAAAAAAATCATGCGAATGCTTTCCGGGATTTTATAGTAATAATAGTTTACATTTTGGTTTTGGCGGTTTGTTTTCTTAGAAAAAAAATTGAATTTTAACTCCAAAAATTGACGTTAAGCACGTTGTGAACAAGATTTTCTTTATACCTTTGCAAACTATCTTCGCGCGTGAGAGCGTGCGTGTTATATAAAAGAGAACAAGACAAGGACTACAAATATGATGAAACGAGCGTTGGAATGTATATTGTTTTTGGTACTGGCTTGCTTTATGCTGCCTGTACAGGCAATGGTTGCGCCTGCTGATGTTAATACATCTGCTTCATCAAGTGATACTCTCTTTGTTGACTCCATCTACATAGATCTTTACGAAACATTCGAAACCGATGTTCTGTTCCGCCTGAACGATGAGAAACTCTATGAAGATTATAGAGATAACTCAATCTCTTTGGACAAATTGCACAAGGCAATTGAACAGGTTGGAATAGATAATATCCTTGAAATTGAGATAGTTGTACAGTCTTCACCTGAAGGTGTGTATTTGCGTAACAAGTGGCTTACCGAGCATAGAACAGAGGTAATCAGCGAATATATGCGCAGTAATTGGCCAATGTTGCAGGAAAAAATATTGGTGCATAGCGTAATAGAAGCATGGGACGATTTGTCTGTTTACGTAGTGGACGATACACTGCTCTCTGAAAAAAGTAAAGAGAGGGTACTCTCTGTCATCTACCCAAAAGATGAAATCAGCATAGAGACCAAAAAGTGGAGAATGGAAAACAGGTTGGGTAACGATTCATCTGTAGGTGCTGTTTACAGATATTTGTATCGTAAATACTACCCTGTATTGAGAGGTGCCGGTGTCCAGATCAAATTCAGAAAGCATAATGTTCCAACGAATTTTTATACTCAAGGTCTAACAGTAAAACCGCTACCTGATAGATTGAATGAAATAGACTATCCTGTTATGGATCGTTTGCCTGTGGAAAAAGAGCCTGTAACCATAGCAGCTCTTAAAACCAATCTGCTGTTTGACGCAGTGATGGCTCCAAACGTCACTCTGGAAATACCTGTCGGTAAACATCTGTCAGTGCATTTTGAAGACATCTTCCCTTGGTATCATAACGGATACAAACAGTGTTATGAACTGTGGGTTATGGGACCGGAGGTAAGATATTGGTTTAAAAAACCAGAAAATCGTAACGAGAAGTTGCGCGGCCATTTTGTGGGACTGTATGGTTATACCGGCTTATATGACTTCCAGTACTATTTTGATTTGTGTTATCAAGGAAAAATTTGGTCTGCAGGTGCATCTTATGGATATTCCTTCCCTGTAGGAAAGAAGAAAAAGTGGAATTTTGAAATGGCTGCCTCTGTTGGCTATGCAAATATTACATATCAGCACTATTATCCATCTTTGAACTATGACAGATTGATTAAAGATGTCAATAAGGCCGGTAGAGTGAAATATTTTGGTCCAACCAATATCAAGTTCTCTTTGGTTAGACCTATTAATTTGAATTTGAAAAGCAAATAGATAATTTGGATATGAGTAGGAGATATTCTAAGTATATTACAATTTTGATGACGTTAATTCTGTTGACGTCATGTGAATTGCGTCCGCTTAGCGATCTCAATAAGAACTTGTTGCTGCGTTTGAAAATCAATTTGCAAATACAAAATGTTGACGAACCTCCTACTGTAGAAGTGATGCGTGTTATATTCTACGATCCTAATACAAATCGTCGTTTTACAGAAGACTATATCCCGTCAGAAGGTGGTTATATAAGTGTTCCTCCGGGCGATTATAAGCTAATAGTGTATAACTTTGATACAGAATCTACTCTGATACGTAACGATATGCAGTTGTATCAGATGGAGGCATATACAAACGAAATCTCTCAGCAGATTAAGAATAAAGCGCTTAGTGTAATAGGCAGATCTAAAGCAGAAATAGAGACAAAATCTGCCCGCCATAGAGCACACACAAGAGCAGAAGGCGATACGGTAGTTATTGATGACGATGATATAGAGGGCGATACCATATCGCAAGAAGACAAAGAGTGGGCTGAATCAATGGACGGACTGGAAAATACAAAAATAGTCTATGAACCTGACCATCTGTTTGTGGCTCGAGAGAATATAACTATCTACAACGATGTGGAAGAACAGGTGGTAGAAGTAGAAGCAGAGACAGTTGTTGAGACCTATTACTTAAGTGTGCGTGTTAAGAATATCAAGCACATGGCATCTGCAAACGCACTGCTTACCGGACAGATAGGTTCTAATTTTATAGCATATCCTAAAGAGGAGGGAAAATCGGACGATAATGTGTCATTGTATTTCCCACTGTATGCAGGCAGTGATGCAGCCGATAATGATATGGTACATAGTACCTTTAATACTTTCGGTAAATTGCCGGGTAAAGAGACAAAACTATGGCTAACTATATTCCTGACTACACAGTCGGGACAGACCGTAGAGTGGCATAAGGATATTACAGATGAATTTTTTGATAATCCTGAACATAAGATTATTATTGAGGATGAAATTGTTGTTCCCGACCCACCAGCAGGTAGTGGAGGCGGTGGTTTCCAACCGGGTGTTTCAGAATGGGAAGAGGAACATCATTATATAGACTTATAATTACAGAAGATATGCAAGTGAAAAGAAAGAAAATATCAGTTTTAGTAATAGCATTGGGGCTTTTGGCATCTTGTGCTACACATGAGTCCTATATGCCGGAGACTATGGAAATAGGATTCAATGCTGTTACCGGCAATGCTACAAAAGCAATATTATCTGCCGGTGCTTTGCCGCAGACTGAATCATTCGATATTTGGGGTTTCTATTCCAATGATGGTTCGTTTAATGAATTTGCAGATAATTCAACATCGAACTTTATGGATGGACTGAAGATAGAATGGACTTCCGGAAACGATGCCACACGCCCTGAAGCATGGCGTAATAAGGATAAGTATTACTATTGGCCAACAACCGGAGTAATTGGTTTTTATGCAATATATCCATCAGGATTATCAGGAGTACAGGCTCCGGAATTTAAAGGTAATGGTTTGGTAGTTGAAGATTACACTTTGGATTTAACATCTAAATATACAGATTTGATGTATGCTTATACATTAGGTACAAATCGTTCAACGGCGCTGCCTATTCAGTTTAAGCATGCCTTATCGCAAATAGAGTTAGCTCTTAAATTAGAAGAGAACTATCCGGATGTGGAATTCTATATAGATGAGATTCAGCTTTTAAATGTTGATTTGCAGGCAACATTCAAATATGTTCAGCCTTCAAGTATGGGAAGTTGGATTGATAATTCAGACAATCAGACAGAGAGCATAGTATATTCAGACGATAAGAAGTCTCTTTCTGCTACTGCAAGTACCTATTCAACTGCAATGGTAATGATGCCGCAGGAACTGAGCAAAGCAGATAACGCAAAGACATCTATCAGCATTTCATATAGAATGATTCAAGCCGATGGAACTGTTATGACAGGTCAGTTGGTTAAAGATATATCAACATTGCAAAAGAGTTGGGATTTAAGTACTAAGTACGTTTATACTCTCAATTTCAATTTAAACGAAATTACATTCAATCCTGAGGTAACAGATTGGACAGAGATAAGCGTAAATAGAATACAGGTACCTTAATTAAATAGATAATAACGATATTTACAGATAACATGAAACGGTTTTATTACATTTTGTTAACCTTGGTGCCAGCCTTTATGGCTTGCACAGAAAAAGAGTACAGCGTTGAAAGAGAAGAGATAGGTTTCAAGGCAGTTGCTCTTAATTCCACCAAAGCAAATGTCTTTGGGACTATAGGTTCTGCATATCATGAAGCAGAACACTTTGGAGTTTATGCTTTCCACGAACTGGAAGATGGTTCTTGGGCAGCAGCAAACTATATGGATAATGTGGAAATAGAAAAGGATGCAACAGATGGTTCCTGGAGAAATATTGCAAAAAAATATTTCTGGCCATCAGAAGGCTCTTTAACCTTTGCTTGTTATAGTCCGTATGAATTTAATGGAACCGTAGCAGCATCATATATAAAAGGTGTATCGTTTACAGATTTTGTTGCTCCAACAGATGTAAATGAACAGATAGACCTAATGGCTGCCGATTTAATTACAGATAAAAAGAATTCAGTTGCCCCCGTTCCTGTAACTTTCCGTCATCTGTTATCGCAGATAAAGTTCAGAGCGCAGAGTAACTTTAATTATACAGCCGGTACCAATGTAAGTGCAATCACTATAGATAAACTTGTATTGCATGGCTTAAATACAATGGCAGATTATGCGACCACCGATGGAACACGCGAAACAGGTTCCTGGAGTAACTATTCTCAGGCTTCAGATTATGTAGTGGTATCATCGCCTGTATCTTTAGTTATAGACGGAACAACATCTGTCCAGGTTGGAACCCCAATTCTGCCTATTCCGCAAAATGCAAGTGGATACAAGTGGGGACAGAACTTGGATATAGATGCAGTAGAAATAGTATATACCATAGAATTTGACAATGGCAGTACATCTACCGATACCAAATATTTCTCTACAGTACAAGAGTGGAAGATGGGATATATCTACACCTATAATATAAGAATAGGTCTGAACGAAATATCTTTTGATCCTACAGTAGAGAACTGGGAAACCGGAAATAACATAGATTTTGAAATTTGAAAATAGTAAGAATAGAACCGTATAATATATAATAAGGAGAAAATAATATGAAAACTTTAAAATACTTTACAATATTGGCAGTACTTGGCTTGACCGCTTGTACACAGAATGAGATTGATACACCGGAACTTAACGAAGTAGGTTTCAATGCAGTGGTACGTAAGAATACTAAAGCTATAATTACGGGTGGTACATTCACAGAAGATTTAAAGTTCAAAGTGTGGGGCTACTATACACAGGAAAGCGATTTCTCTGATGTAGAGGCTACAGCAGCACCAAACTTTATGAAAGGAGTGGAAATTTCATATATAGAAAATGAAGACAAATGGCGTAATGCCACAAACCACTACTATTGGCCAAATCAGGGAAAGGTAGGTTTCTATGCTTTTTATCCTGAAACTACTGTTCCTGCTTTTGCCTGGAATACTGGTGCAACAATAGCAAATTATGCTATCTCTCCAAATACTCAGGAAACTGATTTGATGTATGCTTACAATGTAGGACCTGAGCAGGATGCTCTTCCTATGGTGTTTAACCATGCACTCAGCCAGATAGAGTTCCGCTATCAGACCAACGACACTTATGCAGATGCAACAGTTAAAATCAATTCAATCACTTTTAAGAATGTAGATTTAACAGCAGATTTTAATCATAATTCTTTGGCTGCTCCAACAGCAGGCTGGAGCAAGAACACAGACCAGACATCAGATTATTCATATTATGCACAAACAAGTGCAGCCGCTGTTGAGACAGCTCAAGGTACCCCTGCTGCAACATACGGTGCACCTCTGCTCTTTATTCCGCAAACTGCTGCAACAGCCGATGTTGTATTTACAGTCTCAATGCTGAATACAGACGATATAGAATATACTTTCAATATAGCACTTAATCCTGCTACAGCAAATAATGCAACTGCAACCGAATGGCTGATGGGTAAGAAGTATATCTATACCCTGAACTTCAAACTTGACGAAATCAACTTTGCTCCAAGCATTAACGATTGGGTAGAGGTTCAGGTATCTACAGTCGATATGGAGTAATAAGTACTTAAACTGAAAAAAATAAAAGAACAAAAATATGAAAAAGGTCGTATTATTTATGACATCTGCAATGTTACTATTTGCAGGTTGTGCTAAGGAGGAACTGACATCAGAACCTCAGGAGATAGGTTTTCGCGCCTACAATTTCAAACAGACCAAGGCTCCTATTGAAAGTGCTGTTTATGGTACAGATGCCCCAAACTTCAAAGTATTTGCTGCTTTGGATAGAGAGGGTAATTATTTGACAAACTATGCATCTTCTGAAAAGTATTTTGAAACAGAGGTTGCATACGATAAAACAGATACCTATAAGATTTGGAGACCATGGTCAAGCACAGACTCCAAATTCATTAAGTATTACTGGCCAATGTCAGGTTCTCTTACATTTGTAGCTGTATCGCCTGCAACTGCAAATAGTGATTTTGCTAATCAGGCAGCTACACTTACTGTAACAGATTTCTCATCTTCTACAACTGTGGCAGAACAGGCTGATTTGATGTATTCAAAGATTACCAGTGCTCTTGATTTAAAGTCTGCAAACACAGTACAATACGATGGTTCAGTAAAAACAGGCGTTCCTGTTGTATTTAATCACGCATTGGCACAGGTTGCGTTTATGGCTGAAAATAAGGAGGCATCAGCCAATACCATCCAGATAAATAAAATTCAGATTACAGAAGTTGCTAACAAAGGTACACTGACAGTGGTCAAAGATGTTGCAAGCAGTGACAATGGACTTGTAGATGGTTGGAAAACAACTACTACTGATGATGCTACATTTGTTTCATTATCAGAAAACGAGGTAAAAACTATAGGTGAACGTGCAGAAAAACTTGGTTCTCCGCTAATGCTTATACCACAAACATTGGCAGAAGATATCAAGTTAGAAGTAACTTACTCTATGACTCAAATAAATGGTGTTGATGTACCTAAAACAACAAAAAGGGTCTCAAAGATGCTTAGCGAGATTGTAGGTGACAAACTTAACGCAAATAAAAAGTACACCATTACATTGTCAATAGGTGCCGATGAGATTCTATTCTCACCAAGCATTGTTGAATGGTCAACAGCAGACGAGGAATACCAAATTAAGTAAGAACTTTCTATAATAATGAAAAATATGAAAAAGAGTATGTTTATAGCAGCTATTGCCACAATGGTTCTGGCCGGCTGTACAAAAGATGAATCAATAGTTGAACAGCAGGAGATAGGCTTCCAGCCATTAGCCTACAAAGCTTCACAGACAAAAGCAAACGTAAACGTGATTACCGGTGCTACTTACGGAACAGATGCTCCTTCATTTGGTCTGTTCGCTTATCAACTTGCTGATGGCTTGAATTTCACTGATGATATAGATAAAGCTAAGTTGTATATAGATGAAAAGGAGGTATCTTATTCTACTACTGATGGCAATTGGCGCACAAACCCAAAGAGTTTCTGGCCTTTGCAGGGTTCATTGACCTTTATTGCTTATTCACCATATTCAGAAAAAGGTAAAGTTACTCATGCTATTATTGATGTGGTAGATGCGAATCAATCACCAATTAAGGCATCTGTTTTGACTATTAATGGTTTCCAGGCTGGAACAGAAGGACAAAAGGACTTGATGTGGAGCAAACTCTCAAAGGATAAGACTTCAAATGGAAAAATAAATGATGTAATACAGGGTGAAATAAAGCAGGAATACAACGGAGTGCCAATCCTGTTTAACCACGCACTTTGCCGTATTAAGATTACTGCAAAGACTACTGCTGATTATAGCGATTTTGCAACATACAAAATAAAGAAGATAGAGGTAGCAAACCTTGAGGATAATGCTACACTAACTGTAACAGATGATAATGCTACCTGGTCAGATCCAACAACTGCATTGGGTACAGCAAGTGGTCGTGATATGGTGTTTGATTTCTTTGCTCCAGATGCCGAAGCAAATTACGTAACATTGAATTCTACTACTGCATCTGCAGTAAATTATAAGAGCGAAGAGGCTGCAGGCAATGGTCTTTTGGCAATACCTCAAACACTTGATGCAAACGTGAAGTTGTTGGTAACATACACTATGACAGTAGATCCTGATGGTGCAGGCATTGCTCCTGCTGTTGTTACTGAGATTACAAAGCCTGTAACATTAAATACACAATTGGTTTCATTGGAGCAGAATAAGGTTTACACATTGAATCTGAGCATCTCTGCAAACGAAATTCTCTATTCACCAGATGTTATTGACTGGACTCCACAGGGTGCAGAATATGCAGTACCAGAAGTATAATAAGTTTAAATTGCGAATAAATAAAACAGAAAAATATGAAAAAGAGTCTATTTTTAGCAGCATTAGCCACAATAGCTTTGGCAAGCTGTACCCAGAATGAATTAACTATAGAGAGACAAGAAATAGGTTTCTCACCATTGCAGTACAAGGCAGTAAATTCAAAGACTATAATAACAGGTAACATATATCCTTCAGACCTTCCTTTTGGCCTTTATGCATATCATAACGATGGATCAAGTAATAAGTTGTATATTAATAATGCAACCTGTTCTTATAACAGCGATGCTAAAACTTTTATTTCTAATCCAATCGCTTATTGGCCATTGTCAGGAACATTAGGTATGGTTGCATGGTCGCCAAAGACAGAGACAATTACTGCTGATTACGACTTAGAAAATAAGGAATTAATTCTACCATTCGTAGCTGCAGGTAAAGAAGCAAATCCTGTAGATTTGATGTATTCAACACCTTTAACCGATTTGACTAAAGAACGCCACAATTCAGCTAATTATACAGGTGTAAACGGAGGAGGCGCCGGTGTAGGAATTACATTTAAGCACGCACTGTCACAGATTGTAGTGACTGCAAAAGTTGCGCAAGAATATGCAGGTGCTACATTCAAAATCAACAGTATATCTCTACAGCAAATGAATGATAATGCAACATTAACCGTTGCAGAGAGTGGAGACCCGGTAGCTTCATGGGGTTGGGATGAAGATACAAAACTAAAAAATGCTTTATTCCAAATTTTAGATGACGAAGAAGCTGTGTCTTATACCACTGGAGATGTACCACAAGTAGGAAAAGCGGTTTTGGTTATTCCACAAGATTTAGAAAATAATAAGCAGAAATTGGTTATCTCTTATTCTATGACATTTAATAATGTTACTACTTCTACAACTAAGTATGTTGATCTGAATTCTGGTACAAATGATGCTTTAACAAAATTGGATATGGGTAAGAAATATACATTGAATCTTACACTTTATGCTGATAGAATTTTGTACTCACCTTCTATTGAAGAGGATTGGAGTGTTGGTGGTTCAAGTTACGATGTACCAGAACAGCCAGCTGCAGGTAATTAATATTGAAAGGAACAATTTTTAGAATAAAAACAGAATATTAACCTCTAAAGTATAGATATGAAGAGGGTTTTAACAATAGTAGCAGCGGCAGTGGTGCTGATAGGTTGTTCACAGAACGAACTATTGATACCACGCACAGAAGTTACATTTGGTCCAAGTACAGTAAGCACTAAAGCGCTTATCAATCCTTGGGGATCGGAGAATGGTGAAATATCGTTCCCCGAAGCCGAATCGTTTGCTGTCTCTGCTATAGTAGATGATAATCCAAACAACTTCCTTATGAACAATGTAGTTATAGAGAATAAGGAGGGTGAATGGAAAGCTGCGAGCGACAATGTTTATCTTTGGCCGGAAAAAGGAACTGTAGATTTCTATGCATACTATCCGTATAGCGCCGATAATGCAGAACTGAAGATGGTCAATGAGACATTCAGATGGAACCTTACAAATGTAAATTTGGGCAGTGCTATAGGTGAACAGGCCGATCCTTTGGTAGCAACTACAAATGACCAGATAGCTACAGAAATGCCAATTGTAAAGATGGTATTTAAGCATATTTCCAGTCAGGTGGTGGTTACTGCACGCGATGCAACCACACGCGATGAACTGAAGGGTAAAATCAGGCTTAAAGAGGTTAGAGTAGGTGGTGTAAGCGTTACCGGCGATTATCTTGATGGACCTGAACCGGGCAAAGGCGGAGAATGGTCAAATCTGGATAATACAACAGAATTTGTGCTGTTTAGCGGTGATGAATATCTTACTCAGGAAGATAGATATCTTTCTATAGACAGTATGACATCTATTCAAGACAAGAGTGCTCTGTTTGTAGTGGTGCCTACTCCTTTAAAAGTAGATATTCAGACAATATCTGTAGTTTATGATATTGACGAATTCTCGCTGAATGGTCAGATTTACTCTGCTCGTCCAAATCAGAAAGCTACTGTAAGTCTGTATGATTATAACAAGAATTGGGAATTTAAAGCGGGTGTACGCTATGTATATCATTTAGGATTCTCAATGAATGGAGCTAATAACGAAATTCGTTTTGAACCTGTGGTTTCAGGTTGGGAACAGGAAGATATAAACGATATAGTATTTGACTGTTTTGCAGGTAAGTATTGAGTAAAACTATATGAATAGAATGTGCAGAATCTATAATAAGGTGGCAATGATGCTTATTTCAGCATTGTTAATGGTGTCGTGTGCATTGGATAATCCGGTGGAAAAACAAGAGATTATGACTTTCCAACCGGTGGTAAATAAAGCTCGTGCATCTAAAGCCATAACTCAAAGTACAGAATATCTCACAACAGAGAGTTTCTGTATTAGTGCATTCTATTTTACAAATCAAGACGATGTAACACCGCAGACTAACTATATAGAAAGTAATGTGGTAAGTCATAACGGAACTGTTTGGAGTACCCCTACAGATTACTACTGGCCACTTTCAGGATATATGGATTTCAAAGCATATTCCCCTGCAAGTTTGTCTTCACAAGGTGCTAAAATTGAATATCCAAATGGTGTATCTCTTTTAAATTATAAAATAGACTCTTTTGAAGATACACAAGTTGATTTTATGTATTCTGAACCTTTGGATAAAAAGATAAACAATGCAGAACATCTTCCAACAGTGGGTATAACATTCAAGCATGCTCTTACGCAGGTTGCATTTACTGTAGAACCGCAGAAGTATTTTAATACAACTGCAGATGGTATAACAAACCATGTTACAATAACCATAGATAAGTTGTCATTGAAACAGATGTACCATATTGGTAGCTTTAAACAGAATACTAACCCGCAATGGGATGTGTATGATGAGTCAGATACTTATACTGTTCCTTATCTTATAGATTATACTCTTTTGAATAAGGAACCGGGACAGGGAACGGTATTGCAATATGATGGTACAAATAAACCAAAGAGTGTCCCTGTAAAACTGGATGAAAATACAGATTTAGCAGCACTTCTTATTCCTCAGACTCTGAATCAGGATGCAGCTCTTGATGTAACATATTCTGTAACCCAGACAACAAAGAGAGGAGATGAAGTTATAGTTGCACCATATACTATTACGTTCAGTAACTCCATACAGATTCAGGGTAATCCTAAACAGGTGCTTGAAATGGGGAAGAAACTGGTGTATAATATCCGTATAGGTTTGGATGCAATATCGCTTGAAGCAACATACGGAGATTGGTCTGGTAGTGAAGAGATAGTTGAACCACAATGATTGTTATGAATAGAAAAGAAGGTAGATATAAAGATAGTTTGTTGTCGCTGTTAATGCTCTTTATAACAGTGCCTATACTAACATCGTGCGACCGCGAAAATATAGACTTTGCGGAAAAGATTCCTATCTCATTTACAGGCAGTGTGGAAACTAAAGCACTAATATCCGATGTTACAGGTATTCAAACAACCGGTATAGGTGTAACTGCATATATACAGCAAGGTAATACTTATGCTCCAATTATGAAAAACCAGCAGGTTACATACTCAAATGGAAACTGGACATATTCACCTGTGTCATATTGGTCAAAGAGTGATAACTATATCTTTACAGCGTATGCTCCATTTAGTAGCAATCCGACTACAGATCTTGCAGCGCGCACAATGACTTTTAGTGGTATTCCACAATATCAATCTGTAATGACAGATAATGAGATAGAGCGTGCAATAGATATTCTTACCGATACAAAGAGTGGTTCTTATCAAAGCGAGTTCAGTAATGGTAAGGTACAGTTTGAACTCAAACACGAACTTGCATATCTGGAAATCCGAGCAGTGAAAGCAGATATTGCAAGTATGAGAAATGTGGTATTCAAAGTAGCATCCCTGGATTTGGGCGATACCGAAAATCAAATGGCAAAGTCTGATGATAGAACTTTTATTAAAAATGTTTTAGATAATTCACAGTCAAATTGGAGTAGTGTTAACTATCAAAACGAAGGAAAATATTCAATAACTTCTATTGATGGGCAACAAGAAATTCCAAATGAAACTGTTAATAGCCCGTTGGTTTTAGCTAAGATGTTGGTTGCTCCATTTGAATTTGGTGGCGATGCAAATCCGCACAGTTTGGCATTTCAGATCACCTATAATAAGGATGATGGTCAGAACGATCCTACTACTCATGATATAACAGGTCATGCCGTAACTATAAATAAGTTTGAGGCAGGTAAGAAATATATAGTAACACTTAGATTCAATACTGCATCTAAGGTTGAAATCAATACAGTAGTGGTTGAAAATTGGACTACAGGATCTACCTACGAACCTCCTGTATTTAACTGGTAAAATGGAAAGTAGAGATGAACAGATATATTGTTGACATACTCAGAAAGTGGTCCTTATTAGTGGTATTGGTACTACTTATGGCTGGCTGTGCATCGGAATTTGATGAATTTGAAACCGGTGTAAAGGTGGAATTTACTACACCATATCTGCAGGACATGGAAATTAAGACAAAGGCCCCGTCCGGTTATGGCAGTACCGTATCCGGTTCAACAAGTATGGGTGTATTTGTAAGTGGTATGCAGAACGAAAGTACAGTCACTTACAATGGCAGTAGTTGGGAATCGTCACTAAAATTAGATCCTACCCAATATAATATCTATTCATACATTCCAAAGAGAAACGGTGTTACATTAATAGGAAATGTTATCACTTTTCCAGATGTGCCGTTTATAATGGCAGAAGAGATCTTACTCTCTTCCGGTGCAGTAGCAGAAACAGTAACTAAAGATAAAACTCCTAGCGATAAAACAGAAAGTTTGCTTAAGAATACCTATAGAATAAATGTAGAGTCGCGTGAAGATACCAAAAACTATGTAACATTTATGATGGACAGGGTAATGGCAAAGGTTGAGCTGAATTTCAAGGTTCACGAAAAGTACAGCAATATAAGAACCATAAAGATAAAGGAGGTTACATTAAAGCCTGCTGCCGGTGACTATCAGAGTGTAAACATAGCTTGTACGATGAATGATGGCTCTGCAATAGGGTATGTAATGTCAAAGGGTGCAGTTGTTGATAATAAAGTTAGTTTTTCCATAACAGATGATGGATTAGTATTGGATAATACATCTGAAAAGAGTGTAGGAACATTCTATTCGGTACCAGGTGTACAGAATAATGTTGTCATGACTGTTAAATACGATGTTTATGATAAAGCCGGAACATTGGTGCGAGCAGATCAGACAGTGACTAATTCATCAATCAAACTAATTAATACCGGAATTTTAGAGCGTGCAAAAGAATATACACTGAATGTAAATATAGTGCCTACATATCTCTATTCGTTAAGCGATACAGATAAAGAATCGGTTATGTTGGTACAATAAGTAGTTTAAAGAGAGAAAATAGAGTATGAATATAATATCCACAAATAATAGACAGAATGGTTTGTTGGCAAGAGTTCTCCGTCCACTCTTGTTGGCTCTCTCTGTTTTAAGCATAATGCCTGTTCAGGCGCTTGACATAAAGGGTGACGTATATGGAGGCGGTAAATCGGGTAATGTAGGTGTAGAAGGAACTCCTTCAGGTACAGAAGTGGATATTTATGAATCTGAAATCCGCACTGTATTTGGTGGCGGACAGGACGGAAAAGTGTATGGTACTACAAATGTAAATATCAATGGTGGTACTATAGGTGATGGTAAATGGAATGATACTCCGTATGGTGGTGTATATGGTGCAGGTGAAGGTACAGAAGCAACTGTATATGGAACAGCTAATGTAAATATGGTTGCAGGTAGTGTTGTCAATAATATTTATGGTGGTGGTAAGATGGCAGCACTGCAGGGTAATACAAATGTTCACCTTACAGGTGGAACTATATCAGGTTCTGTATATGGTGGTGCCCGTATGGCAGATATTCAAGGCCGTACATACGTTTGGGTAGATGGCGGAACTAATACACTTGAAATAGGTTCTGTATATGGTGGTAATGATATATCGGGAAAAATTACATCAAAGTCAGCGGTTGTTACAAAACCTTATGACAATATACCGGTAAATACTATTAATGATGGTGACAGCTGGAAGGATTGGAATGCTTTTGTAAGGGTAACATCAAAAGCTGCAGATAAGGTAAAAATAGGTTCGTTGTATGGTGGTGGTAACGGTGCATATCAATATGGTGGTACTGAAGGTAGCTATACCATTACAATGAAAGACTATGATTCACAGGGTAAAGAAACAACTATCACATATAGCAATCTAAATCCTCCTACTCTGGGTAAAGTTCTTGTAGATCTACAGGGTGGTAGTTTTGATGCTGTATATGGTGGTGGTAATAATGCTACTGTGACCGGTTCTACAGATATATACTTCAATGGCGACTATTTAAATGCAGAACGTGTGTTTGGTGGAAATAACCTTGCTGAAATGGCTATTCGTCCTACCTGGCATCTGCGTAAAGGTGTTATTGGCGATCTGTATTCCGGAGGTAACCGTGGTGATATGACATCCTCTAATGGTTTGATACTTGCCATAGAGAGCGCAGATATGACCATAGAAAATGTGTATGGAGGTTGTAGAATGGCAGATGTTAATCCAACTACTCAGCCGGGTGAAGAAACTTATACAACCACAGTAGGAGGCAAGCAGATAACTTTCGATGGTGGATATGCAGCACGAGTATATATCAGTGGTGGTAAGATCAAGAATGTTTATGGAGGTAACGATGTATCCGGAACTGTTTACCATGGTGCTAATGTTGAAATCTTCAGCTCAATATCCGGTAGTATTTATGGCGCAGGTAACGGTGCATATCGATATACTGACCACCCTGATTCCATAGCATCTGATTTTTATTATGAACCAGGTTCTTCTTCTGTAGAAGCACTTAATGCTTACCGTCCACAGGTGGAAAAGACTATGTTGCATATTGCAGGTCCGGTAAATGATGATGGCACTCCAACAGATAATCCGCTATATGTAGCAGGAAATGTGTTCTGTGGTGGTAACTCAGCTCCACTTTCGGCTACCACACAAGGTGCTACAACACAGTTCCGTATAGGTAAGAATGTGGTTATAGATGGTGTCTTCTTAGGAAGTAATGGTGAACAGATGGTTCAGGATGAAGTACTTGCCTGGTATGCAAAACAAAACAATTCAACAATAAGACTGACTGATGCTGGACAGATGAAGAAATATATGGCAGGTGTGGCTGTAGATTTGGTGCCAAATTTTTCTGTGGACTGGACAGAGGAACTAACTCCTGACCAGACAAAAACATATATTGGTTCTCTTTATCTGGGTGGTAATGTAGGTAGTTTGACTACTAACGGGAAGATAGATGTGAAAATACCTAATTCTATAACAATATATGAAAAGATAGTAGGTGGTTCAAACAATGCATTTGTAAAAGAAACTACCAATAATGCTAAATACGAAGGTGGTGTAATAGGTGAATCTTCCGGCGATGATTATAAGTTGAAACTTACCGTTGCCTCCAGAATGGAACCTAAGAAATTAAATGCCAGATTAGATGAAGGTTATGTTACATCAGCTAAACTTGTTTGGAATACAGAAAAACCTCTTGGTCTGTCAAAAGATGTTCTTGCAGGTGCAAATATATATGGTGGCTGTTATGAGAGTGGTATAGTAAATGGTAATGTAATTATAGATATTACAGACAATTTAATATCACCAAAAATCATTGAAGAAAAACTGTACACATACAATAATAATGGTGAAAACAGAATAGGTGAATATGTATTTACAAATGCAATATCGGTATTTGGTGGCGGTTATGGTGAACAATCTACAATTAATGGTAATACCACTATCAATCTGACAGATAATGCACGCGTATTTAAGGTGTTCGGTGGTGGTGAATTGGGAGGTGTAAAGGGAAACACATCTATCAATCTTGAAAATAATCTTGAGCAACCAGAAGAAGAACATCATTACAATGCGTTTAAAGTGTATGGCGGTGGATTGCAGGGTAATGTAGGCGGTACTGCTTCTGTAAGTGTTCAGGGTGGTAAGTTCTACGACATATTTGGTGGCAGCTGTTTTGCCGATATTGATGGTACAGCAAAAGTCGTTATAGGCTCTGAACAGAGTGCAGATAGTGATAATCCTATCAATATTGTAAATAACGTATATGGAGCAAACGACTTTGGTGGTACAGTAAAACGCTCTGTCTCTTTTGGACAGTATGGTTATGGTAATAGTAATAAATATGTGAAGGCTCAAACTATGGTTCAGTACTATTCCGGAATAGTGCATGGAAATATATTCGGTGGAGCAAATGGTGCATATAATTATAGCCTCTTCTCAATAGAAGGTGGTATGACAGGCAAGTATCCTGTGTTAAATACAACAGTAACTGATGCAGATCCAAACCTTATTACAGCCAATACATTTGTACATATAGCATCGCCATCTAAAAGAGTTGATGGTATCAAGGGAGCTGTTTATGGCGGTGGACAAGGTTTCAGCGGTTCTACAGGAATAGTTGATGTTAAAGATACATACGTTCATCTGGCTGCAACAGGTACATATCAGGATCGTGTAACGAATGGTGCAGGCCCATTGGTAAATCAAGTGTTTGGTGGCGCTTACTATTCTTACGTAGAGAAAACTACTGTAGATGCAGTAAGTGGCTATTATGATGAAATATATGGTGGTACTTTTGGTGCAACTCATACTACATTACCTGAAAATATATCTTACGATTGTGGAACAACCAACGTAAATGTTTATGGAATGAACAATCTGGGATTGAACGTTTATGGTGCAGGTGCAAAATCCGGTGCGCAGATTACAAATGTAAATCTCTCTGCAGGTAATATAGGTTATGCTTACGGCGGCTCTTTTGCCGAAGGTTATTGCGAAACAACAAATGTTACTGTTCCTGAAAATTCAACCATAAGAGTAAAGGCAATCTATGGTGGTAGCGTAGGTTCTGAAGAAGGCTTGCCTTGTGATGTAGGCCAATCAAATGTTAAGTTCGCTTCTTCCGGTGCCTTTATTACAGGCGAAGGTCTGTTTGGCGGAAATAAATCGTATCGTGCTACAAAGAATACCAATGTGCTGATAACAGCTCCAGTACATCAATCTGCCGATGTATATGCCGATGTGTATGCTTCAGGTCACGGTGAAAACACAGTAACAGGTTATGCACTGGTGACATTGGATAATAGAGCATTGGTAAGAAATGTATATGGTGGCGCTTTAGACGGTACAGTAAGATATGCATACGATGATAAATCGGGTGCAAATGCATATTATGAAAATAATTCAGCTAAGTATGCGCACTGGGAATATGCAGATCCTAAAACCAAATTGGAAAAGAGAAATACCCGCATTATTATTGAAAAGGGTGCCACAGTAAAAGAGAATGTCTTTGGTGGTGGTTTTGGTGAGACAGCTACAGTATATGGCGCAACAAGCGTAAGTCTGTTGGGCGGTATAGTGGAAGGCGACATATATGGTGGCGGTTCCCGTGGTAATATGGAAATGTTGTCCGGAGATGCTGATAAAAAGGTACTCTCTATATTGGAAATCTATGCTGGTAAAGTACGTCGCGTATTTGGTGGCGGATTAGAGGGATATATTGAAGGCGAAAGTGATGTAACCATCGGTTTGCGAAAGCAGGTAGTGAATGGTGCTTTATCAGAAAAAGTATATAAAAATAATGACTTGATAGATGCAGATATCTATTGGGGCAAACCGGCTATTCTTCGTTCTGCATACGGTGGTGGTGAACGCGGTAAGGTAACCAACACCAATATTACAATGAACAATGGTTATGTAGGTTACGATTATGATTTTACTAAAAAAGAGTTCTTCCAGAATGTAAAACTACACAGTCAGGACGATCTGAATTTGCTTGCCAACAACGGTAACCTGTATGGTGGTGGTTTTGGTGATAAAGCTTGGGCGGTTAATACCAACGTAGAGATGTATGGTGGTACTATACGTCATTCATTATATGGTGGTGGCGAAATAGCTTCAGTAGGTTTTGCCACTATGAAGATTGATGAAGGAGTCATTAAAGAGGTAGATTGGACAAAACCTGTTACAGAAGGTAGTACTAAGGTTACAATGTATGGCGGTACAGTAGAGCGCGATGTATTTGGTGGCGGTCGCGGATTCAGCTATACTTTAGCAGGAGCATTAGAGGTAGAGAATATCTACTATTCAAGCGGATTTGTATTTGGTAAGACAGAAGTAAACATACACAGAGGAACCGTAGGTACCGATGAAACTCTTAAAGAAGAGGCTGGTAACGTATTTGGTGGCGGTAACATTGGTTATGTCTATTCTGTAAAAGGAAAGAAAAACGGTGTTAATGGAAATCAATTTAAAACAGGTCATTATTACGATGCAGATGGTAAACTTACTGAAGATTGCAAGGTGTTGATAACACCGGTTACAGTTGCTCTGCAAAACTTTGTCATAGGTTCTAATAGTTATAATCCTGGTGATTTTGTTCCTTGTACAGGCTTGAATACTCTGCTTGCTAATGATGTACGCTGGGCTAAGATGGATGAACAGGGTATTACCATACGTAATGCCGTATTTGCCGGTGGTAATGTAATTCAGGGTACTGATATTATGACTGCCGATGCTAAGACTGTGTTTGGTAATGTAACTGCATCGGTAGTGGATGTATTTGATTGTGATATGGTATCTGTAAGTACAGAAAACATAGGTGGTTTCTATGGTGATGGTAACTTAAGTCTTGTAGATGGATACAGAGAACTGAATATTACAAACTATGGTACAGATTATCATAATCTGACTCACGAAATTACATACGATGACTATGATAAGATGCACCCAAGAAAGAAGGCATACTATGAATTGAAGTATATTTGTCTTAACAATCACGAATATATTGATGCAAACAAAAAGACTCATTGGTATGTAGAGGGTGATCAGATATCAGGTTCTGTCTGGGGTAGTATGCCATCGGAAGAACAAGTTAACTGGAAACTTGCCGGTTTGGCAACCCTGTATGCGGGTAGAATGATTAACACCATACAGCGTGCCGATTTCTGTGGTGTTTGGGGTAGCCGTGTAGTATTAAAGGGTGCAAGGGACCGTGAAACCACAACTGCTGATTTTACACTTTACACTATTAACCGTCTTGATGAACTATCATTGAATGAAATCACTAAGGATAAATATCCAATAAGTGGTTACAATTCAGATGGAACAAAAGACCATGGATGTTATTTTGGTATATATAATGTAGTGAATAGGTTGGGAGCAGTCTCTTCTAATGTAGATTATCAGAATGCGGTACGAGTAACCGATAATGGTGAAGATGCATATAAACCTACACAAGCTAATGAAACTTATTATAATTTTAAAAATAAAAATGCAGGTACAAAGTTCCGTAACAATGGTAAGAGCGCAAATATAATAGCATTAGCCGGTGGTGTATGGCTTGAAATTGTAAAGGATATAGATGAACAGACAGGTGAAAAAGATTATGGCCCAATTACCGGTGTTATTCAGCTTGACCTGATTAATGTCGCTGTAGGTGAAGGCGGTGGTTATGTCTATGCGGACAATATTCACGGAACACGAACACCTTCCGGAGCTGATAATGTAACATTGGCTGCATCAAACAATGGAGCGGTTTCTTATAAGCGTTTTAAATATGAAGGAGATTCAGAGACGTATGCATCATCAGGAAACTTCGTACATAGTTTTAAACAGATTGTAGATGATTGTTACCCGAATAATGGTGATAAAAATTCGCCTGCTCACTATTGGTATGTTCGTGGTGATTTCTACGTATATAACCAGACGATATCTGCTTATACAGGTACACCGCAGTCATATTCAGAGACAGTCTCTATTCCTCTTAGCATAACAGCAGGTGCTAATGGTAAATTGCAATTGTTAAGTGTTGACGATAGCTATTATGCATACTACGAAGGTTTGAACTATGGTGGTAGAATATTGACTGCAGATGATTCTGTTAGAATAGCAGGTCAGTACTACCATACAAACGATCCTATAAGCAGTTGGGATTACAACAGGCTTGCAGAATCGGAAAAGGCTTTCTTTACAAAGACAACATACGTATGTATAGATGATGTACTGAATATTGATGGTGAAACAAAAGATACAAATGGAAATGATTTGGGCAATTTGGCCTATAAGAAAGGTAAGGTAATTTTGCCTTCTGTGTATGAGACATTAAAGAGCAGTACCGTAAAAGTGAAGATTCACGATCCGGAGGGTACAACTGCGGACGCTTTTAAGGAGGTTCCTGTATCTTACTTCTTCCATCCTACCAATAATATGGGTAAGGATGAAGGATTCCTGCTTACATATAAGATGAATAATCCTGCTCAATGGGATGGCTATTATACACAGTTATCCGGTGTTCCAATGCAGATAAATAAGGAAACCTATGAAAGTTCTGGTACAAAAGAGAGTTATATCCAGGGTCCTTCATTTAAGAATGTAACAGGCGGTATATTTGGTCAGTATATATACAATGCAGGTGATATTATCAATAATGATCTATGGCAGGAGCAGCAGGATTTGCTTACCGATGCAGATAATAAAAATGTAGCACGACCAACAGAACAGGCTGAGTTTGAAATAGCATACGTGGCAAAAGAGAATATTCACGTCAAGACCTTAGACGAAAATAGTCAGGAGATAGATATGTATGTTACAGCAGGTAATGTGATATCCCAATCCGATTATGAGAGATCAAGTAATGCGTCAGTCAGAGAGTATCTGGAGAAAGCGGTATTGTGTATTCAGACATTCGAAAAGGCCGAAGAGGAGTGGTGCTATAATGGAGATATAATTCCTCTTACCGAATATAATGAACTTATAAACACAAATCCGGAATTTAAAAACTATTTCTCTATAGATGGCAGTGATAATCCAAAAACATGGCTATGTACTAAAACTGGTAAGTTTGGTGGTTATCTGTTTGTAAATACAAATAGCTATAGTGCATTGAAGTATGCTACAATTTTACCGGGTGAGCGTGAAAATTTCACTTTCAATAAAGATGCATTCGACCTGTTGAGTACAAATTTTAATGGCAATTTAAATTTGTACGATCCTTCGCAAGAAGTAGATCCTAATCCAGAAAACAAAGGAAACAGATATAGTGGACCAACACGAGTGGATTATACAGCTAAATACATGGGAGGAAGCAATTTGACTGTAACGGATTTAGGTATAAGCGATATAAATGGAACATCATTGAGTACAATAAGCCAAGGTGTAGTACTGAATAATGTTAATTTTGAAAAACTGCCTAATGAAAAGCGCAAATTCGCAATGGTAAACGTTACAGATGAACATCTGCGTGTAGATAATAGTGTAACACCTGCTAAGGAAAAGAATACATTCTATGTAGTTAAGAATACATTCAAGGTGGGTGATAGTTACTACACACGCGGCAGGGTATTGATAGATACTGATTATGAAAAATTAAAAGTAGATGAGAATACAGCAGAAAGTTCGGTAATGCAGTATTCATTTGCCGAGGCTGGCGTATATTATGTATGTGTTGATGGATTTAAGAATAGAAATAATCTACACGTACTTGATTCCGTAAATGGAGAGTATAAGCTAAAAGAAGTAACTACAACAGAAAAATCCGCTAACTCAGGTATTAATGTAGGTGATGTTATAACAAAAGCTTCCTACGATGAACACGTGGTAAATATGCAGACCGGTTTCCAGGTGCAGGGCACCATGCCAACCGAAACATCAACTCTGTATGTTCCAAGAAGTGCCGATGTAAGAGACTTGTCAGAAGACAAAATAGTAACGGTGGTTTATGAATATACCTACTTGGAAAGCGATCAGGCGGGCGTGAACTTTGAAGAGATTACAGAACGTCATATTGTAAATATCAGAGTTCACTTTGAAAGTGGCGTACCTAAAATTGGTGATCTGCAGACTCCTCAGACCGTACTGCCCGGCGATGTATTGGGTATGAATACACCTACTGTAACACCGGGCGCTTACGAAATTATGAGCGGTGGATTTGAGATATTCTCTAACGAACACGATGCTTTTGCTCATAAGAATGGTGTAGCATATCAGCAGGGGCGTGCTCCTCTATATTGGTATCAGAATGAATACTGGATAGCATACTATGCCAAGACATATCTTGGTAAGACCTATTCAAGTCCGGTGAGACTCTCTGTGGCAAACTACCATCGTTTGAGGGATGTATTGGATCATCCGGAATATATGTTTGTGGATTCAATAACTGATACATATTCAGGAAATCCGGCTATGCTACGTAATCCAAAGATATATATCAATGATGATGTATATACTGAAAACAGAGATGGTGCAGAAGTTCAGTTGAATGAATTTGACTACTTGATAGAGTTGTATAATGAACATCTGATTTATGGTAAACAGGTTGGAATTAAACAGATAACAGGCAGAAACAACAATGGTCAGATACAGTATGCCAAGAATCTGGAATTTATATTGCAGAGTGATGTGGAACCATTATACTATAAAGGTAAAGACTGGAAGCTTGGTGATAACAGTAGTGATGTTAATTGTTTCCAGGGTAACCTGCATGGTGACGG
>JAFYMP010000086.1 GCA_017556585.1 Bacteroidaceae bacterium | reverse complement strand
ACTGCAAGAAGAGCAAACCCTAAAAGAGTATTTTCTAAATGCAGACAATGTTCCCGCCAAATGGAACTCTGCAAAAGCTATGTTCACAGGCTTCTGCAGCAATAAAGAGGTTACAAGCCGCACTGTTACTGTAAAGAAGAAAGGAATGCCTTTAAAGAGAATAGCGGCAGCTGTAGCTGTTGTGGCACTACTATCTGTAAGCGTTGCTTTATTCGTTCCGAAAGAAAAAGAGATATACTGCTATGTAAACGGCAAACCCGTTACCGATTATGAACTTGCGCTGAAACACGCAGAACGCGCATTCGGTATAATGGAGAAGGAGATTAGCAAACCTGCTCAAAGTCTTGATTTAATTGAGAAAGAGGTTGAGAAATCAACTATATATATTGATTTACTAAAACAATTACAATAAATTATGAAAAGAGTTATTTTTACAATCATGGCACTGCTTGCCTTAATGCAGAATAACAGTATTTACGCTCAAAATGAAACATACGTAAGCGAAGGAGTATCAATAGGCAAGAATGAAAAAGGAAACGGTCTATCACTGAATGTAAATGGTTTGGTAGTTGAAATAACCGAAATGTTTTTGGATAAAGATTCAGATAATGATTCAGGAGAGTATAGTTTCAGTTACAGCTATAATAGGCCAAAAAGGAGTTACGAATCAAGAGTACCAAGCGCGGAATTTGGCTTTAACCATCTCAGCACAGCCAACTATGCACTCTATCCTGAACATCCCGGATTTATGGATATGCGTGTGGGACGTTCCTTCCATTTTGCTACCACACTGTTTTCAGCCGGAACCAACATAGATCGTCGCGCCATTACCGGACTCTCTACAGCAATACGTTTAGTATGGAATAAGCTCTATTTTGACAATCAATATACTATAACAAAAGAAGATGGAATGTTAAAACCTGTGCCATTAGGCGACAAATTTGAAAAATCCAAAATCAAGACATTCGGCATACAGGTTCCACTCTATCTGGATATAAACATAAACAAAGCCAGTGTCTCTTTAGGAGGTTACGGTGGAATAGTATTAAGTTCAAAGACAAAACTTAAATCACCTAAAGTAAAGGATAAACTGAGCTATGTAAATCCATTTGAATATGGTCTAAGTGCCCGCATGTCGTGGGACAACGATGTATGCATATTTGTAAACTACCCGTTAAGTAATTTCTTTGTTGATGGTAAAGGACTTGACAGTAGAATGTTAACTGTAGGTATAGGATTCTAACCCAAGTATTCAGCTTATGAAAAGATTTTTAGCAATATTGATGATAATGGTGCCAATAACACTAATGGCACAGAAGAGTGCTTTCGATACCTTTTTTGAAAAGTATTCAGGTAAAGAGGACTACACTACAGTAGATTTATCGACCGATTTTCTGAAAATGATTATGGGCTTTTCAGACGAAAAGGACGATGATATTAATGAACTGGTCTCAAACATAGACAGAATAAGAATTGTGGTTTGCCAGGAAAACAATCCTGTTTTTGCAGAAGAGGCTACCAAACTGGTAACAAACAATAAAGAGTACAAACAGATAACCAATGTGAACAGTGGCGGTGAAGTTACCAGAATTCATGTTATTCAGAAACAGAACAAGGTAACAGACTTTATGCTTATATCCACAGGCAAAACAGAGTGTGTGGTAATAAACGTTGTTGGTAAAAATTTGGACGTAAGCAAGGTGTCTAACCTGAGTAAGAATATGCAAATAAAATTATAAAAGGATTTTTAGGTTTAAAACAAAATCACATTAAGAGAGTGGGCTGCCAATAGTGATTATCAGCAGCCCACATTTTTTTAGTCTATCTCAGAAACTGTATGTTGTAGAAAACAGCAGTCTGTTATTTGTTACCCAATGTGAATCCACCACATTGCCATGTCCTTTCATAGTTCCGTAAGCAACAGATGTACGTTCATATTCTACCGCAAATTGAAGATTGGACACATTATATGAAACACTTGGACTAACACGATACATCTTATCTATATGTGTACCTCCATAAACATACATCATAGATTCAGAGATATAATTGGTGGTACTTCCCAAATTACTCATATAACCACCAAATAGTCCCACCTTCCATTCTTTACCGTATGTACCCATAATCCAGGACGATACAGCTGTTAATGGATGATAATCGCGTGTAACAAGATCCTGATGAATACCATCTACACCATACCCACTGCATATTCCCAAATGTGACATATCTTCGCCCCAAACGGTCTTGGTTTTCAAAGAGAGTTTATCTTTTACATACGATGCCTGTATCATTCCACTCAATGTAATGATACTCTCATCTACCTTAACTTCGTTAGGAGTTCCTGTGAAAGCGGTTGTACGAGGCACCAAAGTCTGCACTTCTGTTCCTATACCCACTTTAAAACCACCGGTCTGGAATGATACACCTAAATACGACGCCGGAGTAACTGCGGCTCTTTGATATTTATTGCTTCTGCCTTCCGGACCATAAGATGCATATTGTCCCTGATACAAATATGCTGCAGTCAGTGTAAGTTGTTTCTTATCAAAGAGATAATAATCTACTCTTAGTTGCGGAGATCTGTTAAACGGATTAAATGGCGAACCCATAGATATACCTATAACCTCCGGAATGATTTCTCCCGACATAGGATGCCATGTCTGGCCTATCAGCCATCTAAACTTATCCCAGTTGAGAACAAAATTTGCCTGTCTTAACATAAATAACGGTGTAGTACCCGATGATGCACTAAAATCTGCCTCAATTTTTCCGGTTGCAGATGCACCTAAAAATTCGGGACCTGAAAGATTTATTCCTATGCGAGATGTAATAGACAAGAAAGTCAAATCCATCTGCTGGTTCAAATCGTTACCTTCTACATCCTCTTTTATATCAAGAGGAATAACATTATAAAGACCTTGAGCAGCCTGCAACGACTTTCTGTCATCCATAAACATCTGGTTATGGACAAAGCCGTACATATCTATATTCACACCATCTTTAGCAAACAATCTGATAGTGGAAAACACAATCAATAGAACTATTAAACCTAACCTTCTCATATCTGTCTATTAAAATTTCAAACTGTAAGATTTACCCGGTTTTGTCTTTATGGTCTTTGTTTCACCACCAAAACATACAGTAACCTTACCACGGCTGTTAGCCTTCAAAAGTACGGTTTCAGGTTTACCATCTTTCCAGGTGAGTTCTGCAATCTCTACATCACCACGACAACGCAAACCCTTTACAGTACCTTTGCTGCTCCAAGCATCAGGAAGTGCCGGCAAAAGCACAATCTTACCTGTGTGGCTCTGCACAAACATCTCTGCTATACCTGCTGCACAACCAAAGTTACCATCAATCTGGAATGGTGGATGTGCGTCGAACAAGTTAGGATAAGTACCACCCTTATAACCACCTGAAGGACTCAACTGATCTTGAATAAGTTTATATGCGTGGTTACCATCCAGTAATCTTGCCCAGAGACAAACTTTCCAACCCATAGACCAACCTGTAGATTCATCGCCACGAGCTTCAAGAGATTTTTTTGCAGCCTGGAAAAGTTCAGGAGTTTCTGCTGTAATCTGATTACCCGGATAGAGGCCCCACAAATGAGAAACGTGACGGTGATGATCGTTAGGATTATCCCAATCGTCCATCCATTCCTGCAACTGTCCCCATTTACCTATCTGCATAGGTGCCAAACGACTCTTGATATTCTCTAAAGTATCGATGAAAAGGGCATTTTCCTTCATCAACTTAGCTGCCGCAATTGTATTTGTAAAGAGGTCTGTCACCATCTGGTTATCCATAGTAGCACCGGCTACTGTAGAGAAACCACCCTGACGGTCAGTTACTCTTGGTTCGTTTTCCGGTGAATAAGATGGAGCAACAACCAACCATTTGTTCTTAGGCTCTTCTACAAGGAAATCTATAAAGAATTCGCAAGCCCCCTTCATTACAGGATAAATAGTTTCCAAATACTCCTTTGAAGGACGGAACAGATAGGTATCCCAAATCTGCTGGCAGAACCAGGCATTACATGTAGGCCATGTTCCAAAGAAACCTCCATCCACTGCACCTGTAGAACGCCAAATATCTGTATTATGATGCAATGCCCAACCACGGCAACCGTACATATCGCGTGCTGTTTCGCGTCCGTGTTCTGCACACTCCAGAACAAATTCTATAAATGGTTCACCGGCTTCAGGCAGTGCAGTAATTTCTGCAGGCCAGTAGTTCATCTCCACGTTGATATCGGTAGTGTATTTACCATCCCAAGGTGCGCTTAGCTGATGGTTCCAAATACCCTGCAGGTTTGCAGGTTCACCACCCGGCTGTGAAGAGCTGATAAGCAGATAACGGCCAAACTGGAAGTAGAGTGTTGCTAACTGTGGATCGAAAGTAGAAGCAAACTCCTTAACACGAACATCGGTTGTTTTGTCTGCCTGAGCATTTGTACCCAAATCCAGATATACTCTGTTAAACTGTTCTGCATAGATTGCTGAATGGCTCTTCTTTGCTGCATCATAATCTTCAATTACAGAAAGGAGAGTCTTTTCATCCATATAGCGTTCTGCGCGTACTGCTGCTTCTGCTCTATCTGCCACCTCTTTATAATTATTAAAGTTGGTAGCCATTGATACAAAAATATAGACTTCATCGGCATTTCTTACACCTTTCACGCCATTGCTTACAGCTTCAAAGCTACCACCTTTTAAGAAAATAGCGGTACTTGTAGCCCAGGTAATCTTACCCTCTACACCTTCGTGACTGTTACAATCGGCAGAAGCAAACATCTTTGTAACCTGATATGAACCTATGCGTGTATCCGACTGAGTCTTGCGCATTTCACGGAATGGCGATGTCTGATTGAAATCAAAACTAATGCTACCCGATTTTGATGCAGTAAGACGTATAACCAACAACTGATTATCGAACGATGTAAAAGCTTCACGCAGATAATCAACACCATTGGCAGTGAATTTTACTGTAGATAAAGCGTTTGTTATATCAAGGTCTCTGTAGTAGTTGGAATAGTTATCTACACCCTTAAAATCTAATCTGATAGATCCAATTGTCTGATAAGGCATACCCTGACCGCCTTTTGAAGCAATATACTTATCGCAAAGGTCCTGAGCCTCTTTGTTTTTTCCAGCAAATATCAGTTCACGAATCTCATCCAAATGATCTTTGGCCAATGGATTGATGTTGTTGTGTGGTCCACCACCCCAAACAGTCTCCTCATTTATCTGAAACTCTTCCTGTACAGGATTACCAAAAACCATAGCACCTATACGACCATTTCCTATAGGCAGTGCCTCTGTCCACTCCTTAGCGGGTTCGTCGTACCATAATTTCAGTTTTTCTTCTGTCTGTGACATTGCAAACAGAGGAATAGCAAGCATCAATAATGCTAAAAATCTCTTTTTCATATTCTATAGATGTGTTAGTAATGGTTGTAAAGTTAAGCAAAACTTATCATTATACATATATAGAGAACAAAAAAACCTCATTTTTTGTTACTATTCATTTCTTTTATTTACCTTTGTAAACTCCCGCAGTAGTATTGTGCGAGACAAAATATGGATATTATTAATTAAAACTATAGTTATATGTATTTACTAGGTTATGACATAGGCAGCTCTTCAGTTAAGTGCAGCCTTATTGACGCACAGAGTGGCGCGTGTCTTGGAACAGCATTTGCTCCTAAAAGTGAAGCACCAATTAAAGCTATCAATCCGGGTTGGGCAGAACAAAACCCTACCGACTGGTGGAGTTATCTGAAAGCAGCTACAGCCGATGTTCTTTCACAGTGCAACATCAATGTTAAGGACATTGCTGCTATTGGTATTTCATATCAGATGCACGGATTGGTTTGCGTAGATAAAGATCAGAACGTACTTCGTCCTGCAATTATCTGGTGCGATTCACGTGCGGTACAGATTGGAGAAGAGGCATTCTCTGAATTAGGACGTTCACAGTGTTTGACACACCTACTAAATACACCGGGTAACTTTACAGCATCAAAACTTGCCTGGGTAAAGAGAAACGAACCTGAAATCTTTGAAAAGATTGATAAGATAATGCTACCTGGCGATTATATCGCAATGCGTTTGACAGGCGAAATTTGCACTACAGTATCCGGCCTTTCAGAAGGTATGTTCTGGGATTTCCAGAATGGCGATGTAGCAAACTTCCTGCTTGACTACTATGGTATTCCACGTTCATTCATACCTGAAATCAAACCTACATTTGCAGAACAGGGCCGTCTTACAGAGGCTGTTGCAGAAGAACTTGGTTTGGCAGCAGGCATCCCTGTTACTTACCGTGCAGGTGACCAGCCAAATAACGCTCTTTCACTTAACGTATTTGAACCGGGTGAAATTGCATCTACAGCAGGTACATCGGGTGTTGTATATGGTGTAAACGGTGAAATCAGTTTCGACCCAAAATCAAGAGTAAATACATTTGCACACGTTAATCACCAGAAGGGCAATAATCGTTTAGGTATTCTTCTCTGCATTAACGGCACAGGTATTCTGAATGCCTGGATGAAACGCAACATTATGCTTGAAGGTTTAAGCTATGCCGACATGAACGATATAGCAGCACAGGCTCCTATAGGTGCTCAGGGTGTTTCTGTAATGCCATTCGGTAATGGTGCAGAACGTGTACTTGAGAACAGAGAGGCTGGTTGCAGCTTCCACGGAATAAACTTTAACACACATAATCGTTCTCATCTGCTTCGTGCAGCTCAGGAAGGTATTGTATTTGCTTTCAAATACGGTATCGAGATTATGGAAGATATGGGTATGCCTATCAACAAGATTCACGCAGGTAATGCAAATATGTTCTTAAGCCCATTGTTCCGCGACACATTGGCAGGTGTAACAGGCGCAACCATTGAACTTTACGACACAGACGGTTCTATTGGTGCTGCTAAAGGCGCAGGTATGGGTGCAGGCATCTACAAAGATCACAACGAAGCATTCGCATCACTGCAAAAGATTAAGGTAATTGAACCAAAAGCATCGGATATGCCTGCATATAACGAAGCATATCAGTTGTGGAAATCTCATATTTAATCAGTAACTATAACACAAACTATGAAACTATTTAAGACAATTGCAGTATGCCTATCAGCATTGGTTATGTTGGGTAGCGCAGCACCTTGCAGTGCCAAAAAGATGACACCTTGGAAGAAAGGTGCAGCAGAAACAGGTAAGTACAGAAACTATTTCAAAGAATTGGGTTATTCTAAGAAAGAGATAAACCAGAAGATTGCTGATGCTTACTATGCAGTATTTGAAAGCGACACACGCGCATACTATGAAGTAGAAGTTGATGGTATCCCAATGGCATACGTTTCTGACGTTAAGAACAGAGACGTGCGTACAGAAGGACAGTCATACGGTATGATGGTTGCCGTTCAGATGGATAAGCAGGAAGTTTTTGACCGCATCTGGAGATGGTCAAAACACTTTATGCAGCATAAAGAGGGCCCATCAAAAGGATTGTTCGCATGGCACTGCCGCACAGACGGTCGCCAGATGGCACGCGGTTCTGCAAGTGACGGTGAATTATACTTTGTAACAGACCTTCTTCTTGCTTCAAGACGTTGGGGTAACGATGGTGATATCAACTACCTGAAAGAGGCCCAGGATCTTTTGAACGACCTCTTCTCTAAAGATGGCACAGGTGGTGTTACAAACATCATCAACATGGAGCACAAGCTTATCAACTTCTGTCCTGACACCCGTTCAAACGAATGGACAGATCCATCATATCACCTACCTGCTTTCTACGAAATCTGGGCAGAATCAGCACAGGACGGTCGCGAAGATCTTTATAGAGAACTTGCAGAAAATGCTCGCGAATATCTGCACAGAGCTTGCGACGAAAATACAGGTATCAACCCAGACCAGAGCCAGTTTGACGGTACTCCTATGCGCGGTATGTCCGGTGAATTCCACTACGACTCATGGCGCGTACCTATGAACATTGCAATGGACTATTCATGGTACTACAAAGATGTTGAATGGAAAAAACAGTATGCTGACAAATTCCAGCGCACTATGGGTGGCTACGGTGTAAAGGAATTCCCTGACCAGTTCGCATTAGATGGTGGTGCTCCTGCAATGATTATGGGAGCCGGTGGTTTCCAGAAATTACGTCACTCAATAGGTTTGGTTGCTACAACTGCTACTGCCAGCTTGATGACCGATAACGAATACAGCCAGGAGATTGTTCATCACCTTTGGGAGATGAAGATGGAACCATACGAAGATGGTTACTATGACGTTTATTATGACGGTTTGGTATATCTCTTCTCACTGCTTCAGTTGAGCGGAAATTATCGTATGGATTGGTAAAAAAAGATAGAAAATAGACAGGGTGGTACTTATGTGCCACCCTTTTTTGTTAAAAAAACGACATAATTATAAAAAAAAAACTCTATTTCGCATTTCGTACTGATATTTTACTTAACTTTACGCGCTGACATATACTCTTTTATGGTTTTATGTCAACATAACATAACAATTTACATCATTTGCATTAACAATTAAAAACCAAAATATGAAAAAGAACAGCCTTAAAAAGCTTTTGAGAAGAGCATCTTTTGCCGCTCTCGCCCTATTCTTGGGCTTCACCCAAAACAGCTGTCTTCAGGAACAGGCACCTGGTAACCGCTACACCTTTACCGGTGAAACAATTGCTGAATTCCTTGAAGGTAGAGAAGAGACTTTTAGTGACTTCATCTATTGCTTGAAACAAGCAAACGTATGGGGAGAAATGAAGACCTATGGTGAGTACACCTGTTTTGCACCAACAAACGACGCATTCGTTCTTATGTTCCAGCAGGAAAAATATGCTAAGGACGGTATCACAAGTGTAGAACAACTTACAAAAGAACAGTGTGACACCATTGCATTTACTCATCTCTGTAACAATGCATTCTACTGCACAGACTTGATAGATGGTGCCCTTCCTTATCCAAACATGCTTGACAGATATCTGGTTTACACAACAGACTCTGCTGTAAACGAAGAAGGTATGTACGAAGTTATCTACAGAATCAACAAGGATTCAAGAATCATAGCTCGTGACGATACTCTTCAGAATGGCGTTATGCAGATTGTAGATAGAGTTGTATCTCCAAGTAACAGATTCCTTCCTGACGAAATCAAGAACGATCCTAACCTGACATTGTTCTATAGAATTTTGAATGCAACAGGTATAGAAGATTCACTTACAGCATATCTTGACCCTACATATCCAAGACTTCCTGTTGACTCAACAGATGCAAGATATTCAAAGGTTATCTACGATACCGGTATGGAAACAGATCAGATAGGTATTTTCCCTGCACAGAGAAAATTCATGTTTACAGTATTCGCAGTTAGTGACTCTGTATTTGAAGTTGCTCTTGGCAAGAACAAAGAAGACATCACTTTGGAAGATTTGGAAGCATACGCAAAATCTATTTATGACGAAGCTTTCCCGGAAGATATGGATCAGTATGACGGTCCGGACAACTACAAAAATCGTAAGAGCCCTCTGAACAGATTTATCTCTTATCATATCCTACCTGTACAGTTAAGCTACAACAATCTTACTGTTTCACAGGATGAACTTAAGAGCAATATGACCGGTTGGGACTTCCTGGATATAGAAGAGTTCTACGAAACAATGATGCCTCATTCAATTATGCGTCTTAGCAATCCTAAGACAGGTGGTATCTATATAAATAGAAAAGGTACTGTTAAGAATGGTGGTGTATCACACAAGGGTGTTAGAGTTTGGACACCAAACGAATCTGTTTCAACACAGGATGCTCTTAATGGTTGGTATCACTATGTTGACGAACCGGTAGTATATAGCAAGGTTGTTAGAGAAGAAGTTTTGAATACTCGTATGAGAATTATGTGTCAGTCACTTTCACCAGACTTTATCAATAGCGGTGCTCGTGGTAGATTCTACAAATCTTCAGCTGACGCTTATACATACGGTTTCCTGGATGGTTTCTGTAAGAACATTCATTTATCAGATGCATCACAGATGTGGGTACGTTATCGTAACCATACATTTAGCTGCTTCCTTGGCGAAGAAATCTCTATCCTTGGCCAGTATGACGTAACAGTTAAATTACCTCCTGTACCAACAAGCGGTACATACGAAATCAGAATGGACTACTGTTCAATGGCAAGTTCTACTGCTGACCGCGGTGTAGTTCAGGTATATCTGCGCGAAGGTGAATTCGGTGCTGACGAACCATGCGATATTCCTATCAACTTGGTTATTCCTTCAACAGATCCTCGTGTAGGCGGTATTCCTGATTCAGAACTTGAAGCTGCTGGCGGTAAGGATGCTATCATTGCAAACGACAAGGCTATGCACAACCGTGGATGGATGAAGGGTCCTGCTTCATATTCATCAAACGGAACAGCGCTTCGTGCACAGGAAGACTTTGTTCGTAAAATCTTGAGTACACGATTCATGTATAGCAATCAGGATTACTACTTACGTATTCGTCTTGTTGACGACCTTGGTAAGGAATTCCCTGTATGTCCATTTAACTGTATTGAAATTGTACCAAAGAGTGTATATGCAGGCGAAATAATTCCTGAAGACACTTATTAATTAATTACAGTATATATAAATAAGGTGGTGTACCAAAAAAAGGTATTCCACCTTATTTTTTGTATCTTCGCAACATGAAAATAGGCAAAATAGATTTAGGGAACCAACCGGTGCTGTTAGCACCAATGGAAGATGTAACAGACCTTCCGTTTAGACTGCTGTGTAAACAGTTTGGCACTGATATGGTATATACAGAGTTTATTTCAAGCGATGCTCTTATACGCGAAGTAAACAAGACCATGCAGAAGTTAACTATAGCAGAAGAAGAACGTCCTGTAGCAATACAGATTTATGGAAGAGACACAGAATCCATGGTTCAGGCTGCTAAGATGGTAGAACAAGCTAAACCCGATATTTTAGACCTGAATTTTGGGTGCCCGGTTAAAAAGGTTGCAGGCAAAGGTGGTGGCGCCGGCATGCTACAGAATATTCCCAAAATGCTTGAGATAACAGCTGCAGTTGTTAAAGCAGTAAACATACCTGTAACTGTAAAAACCAGGTTAGGCTGGAACGATGAAAGCAAAATAATAGTAACCCTGGCAGAACAGCTACAAGACTGTGGTATTCAAGCGCTAACCATACATGGTAGAACAAGAGCACAGATGTACACAGGTGAAGCAGATTGGACTCTGATAGGCAAAGTAAAAGAGAATCCCAGAATTACTATCCCCATTATAGGTAACGGCGATATAACTACACCGGAACGTGCTAAAGAGTGTTTTGACAAATATGGTGTAGATGGTATTATGGTGGGCAGAGCCAGTTTTGGACGTCCTTGGATATTCCAGGAGATTAAGCATTACCTTGAAACAGGCAACCCACTACCCGACCCCGGTATTGAATGGAAACTTAACGTACTAAAACAAGAGACCATTGATAGCATAAACAGACTGGACGAACGCAGAGGAATTATACATATAAGAAGACATCTTGCAGCAAGTCCTATATTCAAAAATATACCCGATTTCAGGCGTACCAGAATAGATATGCTTAGAGCAAGTACATTAGATGAACTTTTTGCCATACTTGACAGCGTACCATTTAAAATAGAAAAAAATTAAGTCATTATATTGAAACAATGTAAAATCTTTTCTACCTTTGAAATAATAAAAACGTACTGAACTGATTTTTGAAAACCGATCAATATAAGTTGGTTTTTAGGCTCAGTAGAAAAAAGGTGTGGGTAATCTATCGAAAATAGTATCTTTGCATTTATGGAAACAAAGATACGAATTTGAACAAATTTACCACACCTTTTTTCTACTGAGCCCTTATTCCTATATAACCGTCTCTTTCTATGATGTTAAACCATTTAAATATTATGGATATTACATTATAGATTTGGATTACTGTTATTTGATGTATTGTTTTTCTATTACTATTCTACCGTCTTGTAGAGTATGTTTTACATTGTTAAGACCTTTAAATGGAACGTCTGAACTAATACCTTGAGCATTGTAATAAACGGTATTTACTATCTTTATTACATCCTCTGTTACATTCTCTTCTATTCCATTTGTACCAAGAATAGAATTGATACTGAATGACTTTGTTCCTTCAGGAATAATGTATGTTAGTTGTTCTTCAAAGTACTGCTGGGTATTCCAGGTACCGGAAGCACTCTGAGTTGTTACTTCCCATCCTATTACATCATACTTTGTATCGTTATAGTCGCCATCAAACAGATATTCTCTGCCTGCAAATAGTTTACCATCAAACACGCCCTTTGTAAGCGGAACACCATTAATGGTTATGTTATAATACGATGCAGACGAAACAGATTCATTTACTTTTGCAGAAACCAGACTACCTAAACCAAAGTAATCTCTTAACTGTTTATACATATTATCTGTTCTTTCTCCTGTCCATCTCTTCATATTATTGATTTCATTCTCCCAACCACCTTTACTGTTAATTGAATAGAGAGTATGGAAATAGTCCCATTCAGGTTCCATCTGTTCGTGATACCAGTCTATCCAGCTGTTTATATAAGATGCATTCAAGAAATCGCCCATATATACTGAGAAACGATCTACAAACAGATCTCTATATTCCGGAATTTCCATAAGACTGCGGAACAGCTGTGTTGCCTCCTCTGAATTTGCCGATTCGTTAGAACCTATATCAGAAGGTTTTCTGGTTACCCAGTTCAGATATTGCTGTGACGATGAATTACCCCAAATACCAAACGCTCTATCTACATCTTTTATAATAAAGCGCCAACGACCGCCCTCTACCATAGGTTTCCACATTACATTGTTATTACCCGGAAAGTCGGTATTGCTCTGGTAGATATTGGTTATCATCATATTGGTATATTCTACCACATCCATTACTTCATTGAATTCTTCTAATGTATGTCCCGGCTGTGAATAGAAATCTACAAAATCAAGGTATTCCTGATAATCGCCCTCTTTCAACTGGAAGTTTTCAATTAGCGTGAGATCTTCTAATCCATCATGGTGCGTCCAGACATTGTCTTCGTTACCACGTTCACGCAAGTTCATAATACCTTTGTATTCTCCATTCAGATAGAATATTATAGGTTGAGCTGCCATCCAATCCAAATCGGTATTCATACCCATTACCTGCTGTGCAACTGCGTCGCGGAACATTGAATTTCCAAAATCATTTCCGGAGTTTCGTATAGAGATAGATTTTGCTCTTCTTGAATCCGGACGTGTTACACTCCAAAACGATCTTTTAAAGAAATCTTCTGTTCCAAATCGTTTATCGGCATATATAATCATAGATTTTAGAGCAGCTTCTCTTGAATATGCACCGCTAATTCTTACTTCAGAAGGCTGATGTAATAGTGTTGCCATTCCTCCACGACCAAAATAGTCGAATACTGCAGGACGACGCCAGTTATTTCTGGAACTATTTGTATTGTTATTTGTTATAATTCCATAATCCTGTGAATAGAGATCATCTTCGTCCATTACTAACGATACTATAGGCAAAGAGATGTCTCTGTTATGCAATATAAATGTTCTGGTAACTGCAGGTGGAGTGATGTATCCTTCGCAGAAAACAGCTGCTTTGAAAACCATATTTCTGGTAATAAGCATACCATATTTATCCAGTATATAGCTTGTATCACAAGGTTCTGTACCATTAGTGGTAATTCTAACTACTAAATTATCGGGAACCGGTGAACCATCGGGCATTGCTCTTATACGCAGTGCACGAACACTGAGTGCTTCGCCTTTTTCGCTGGCCCAGCTATCCAAGCTTAGACTTGGATCTGGTAGTATCTTTCCGTGTCCGCCACCATTGGCAGTACCTCTTGTAACCTGTAGTTCATAGCCTATAGAATCGGCGCCATCAGTAAGACGTCCATAGCCTACGTTCATTGCAATCATTTTAGGTATATGTACAGAATCCACCAATTCACCGGAAGGGTTAAATAGATACAGACCACCATCTTCGTCGGTTGAAATACGGAAGTCTGTATGAATTTCTCTTACAACATCGGGGTATGTTGTGGAATATGAAACCAAATCCTCCTTGTCACACAATATTACGTGATAACCACCTGCCGGAATGGTATAGTTTGGTAAGGAATATGCCTTACTGAACTTATTCTTTTTACCTATTCTGTAATCTTGCAATGATATATCATTTGGTCCCGGATTGTAAATCTCGACCCAGCCGTCAGGATACTCTTTTAATCTGTCTAATGTTCCTCCAAATGTGGATTGCATAATTTCGTTAATATACAATTCCTGAGTAAGTCCTGTATGCTGTGAAAAGAGATTTCCACACATAAAGGTTACCAATACTCCTACGAACAACCTGTAAGTTCTCATACTGTTTATCTAATTAATTATTATTCTAATTACAATGATGCAAATGTAATCAAAAAATAGATACAAAACACAAAGCAAAGCAGACCTTTATCACTAAAGATCTGCTTCTAAATAACTACTTATTAAATACCAACCAATTATTATTTGTAAAAAGGTATTCCTGTTGGGGGCGGAGTATGGTGAAACCATTGAGGCCTGCCGGGGAATGGTACTACTGAATCAGGAATTTGCCATCCCTCTTTAAAGTTACGTCTCCATTCAAATCTTCTTTCGGCCATCTCTTTCCATACCATCTGCTGGAACATCTGCATATTCTGCATCTGTCTCTCCATTACTTGTTTATTACGCTCTGCTAATTGTGACCAGAATTTCTGTCCCAATTCCCATTGCGCTTTACCTATCTTTGCTCTTGTACTATCGGGTAAAGCTTCACTTAGTTTTTCCAGATAATCGTCGTTTATCTCTTTCCACTTCTTCATGTATTCACTATTGGCAGAAGATGGTGCACCAAACATAAATGGAACTATACCGTCATGAACCTGTTTCTGCTGATTTTTATTTAACTCAAACAGTTGTTCATTGTACTCTATATAAATCTTTGCAAATTTCTGATATTCGCGTTTAGATAAATCTGCATTCTCCTTAATGAACCTCAATTGGGCATTAAGCATCTCTTCGTTCATCTTATCTTGCGCAAATGCAGATGTTGAACAAAGTATAACAGCCACAAACAGGGTTATTATAAGAAGAAGACGTTTCATAATGTTGATTCTCCGTAATAATTTGTCATCATTGAATAGATTCCCAAATCGTCGGCAGACATTGTCTGGAACATTTCATCAATACTTTTGCACTCTGAAATGTTTTCGTAATCGGGAATTCCCATAGTTCCAATATTAAATGGATTCAACAACAATAGCACCATAGCGGCCGCACTCGCTGCTGCAGCTATGTAGAGATAGATAGGGCTCTTCTTCTTTGCCGGCTGTTTAACTTCGGCAATCACCCTCTCCGTTAGATTTTCAATAAAATGGTCGGGCATCTTGTACGGCATCTCGCGACCAATCTTTTCTAAATCAATCATAATAACGAATGTTCAGTAATATACTCTTTAATTTTATTCACTGCATAGTGATAGTTTGTTTTCAGTGTATTGATGCTATCGCCGGTTATATGATGAATCTCTTCGTAACTCATTTCATCATAATAACGCAAGTTGAAAACTGTCTTTTGCTTGATAGGCAATAATGCTATTGCCTCTTGCAACAAAACTACTGTTTTATCTGCATCGGGCGAAGATTCTTCGCTTACACTGTTTTTCAAAGAATCACCTAAATCATCAACAGACTGCATAAAACCTGCTCTGTTCTTAAGAAGCTTTAAGCTTTCGTTTGTAGCAATCTTGTATAACCAAGATGACAATGCAAACTCTTTAGAATAGGTATTCCTATACTTGTAAACGTTTAACATTGTCTCTTGAAGAGCATCTTCTGCATCATCGTGAACAACAACCATACGGCGTATATGCCAATATAGTGGCTCGCCATATTTCTGCATAATAAGACGCAGTGCGTACTCTGCACGACTATCATTGCATAGCATTTCTGCTATGGCATCGTCTGCTATTGAGTTATCAATACTTGTTTTCTTCATCTTCTGATAGTCGCACTTCTGATTATTATATACAGACTATTTGAAAAAGTTAAGAGGCCGATTGTTAAATATTGTAACAATCAGCCTCTAACAGGTTGTAAGTAGTATTACTCTGTTACAAGAAGCTGGGCACCATTATATGGTATTGTCCAGGTTACTTCTTGCTTTCTGTTAATCTTTACTCTTTCTACACTGCCGTTCAGACTTTCATCGTCGGAATATTGTGTTACATAACTTCCGCTTTCAAGCATAGGAAGTGTAGTCTTTATTTTTAATGTCTCCTTTTGTGCATTGATACCGGTTACGTACCATTTACCTGCACTTTTACGGGCCAATATCACATACTTGCCGGGATAACCATCTATAAAGACTAAATCGTCCCAGGTGGTAGGTACTTCTTTCATAAAGTCCATAGCCCATGCAGGCGCATCGGTAAGGTTGTTTGGTGCAATTGCAAAGTTCTGAATAGGGCTCTGGAACAAGACTGCTGTAGCCAATGCATAAACATCGGATGTGCGTCTGTATGTACCTCTGTCATTACCTTTGCTGTAGCGTTTGTTCAGTGCGCTACCACCAAATTCCATACCTGCAACGGCATTTCTTATAAATGGATGTATGGTTGCGTTAAATGATTCGTTATCGCAAGCACCCTGTCCAAATGATAAGTTTTCGCTGGCAAGAACAGCTTCTGATGATGCAAAGTTAGGATACATACGTTCCCAGCCACGTGGCAGAGTACAACCATGGAATACAACCATCAGACCATATTCGTTTGCATCGCAAAGAATATCTTCGTAAAGTTGCATGGTCTGCTGTTTGTCGCTTCCTATAAAGTCTATCTTCATACCTTTTACACCAACTTTCTTAAGCCACTTCATCTCTTTGTGACGTGCTATACTTGTGTGCAACTTGTTACGAGGGCCTTGAGGCGCATCGTTCCAATAGCCATTGGAGTTGTACCACAAGAATACACCAACACCTTTTGAATCGGCATACTTAACAAGTTCTTCCATCTTTTCGTAACCAATATTGGTATCCCAAAGAGCATCAATCAGAATGTATTCGTAACCAATTTCTGCAGCAAAGTCTATATACTCCTTCTGTTCGTCAAAGTTACAGCTTGAATCCATACGGATAATCCAGCTCCATACGCTCTTACCATATACGTACTCTTTACTTGGTTCGTAAAGAGGTTTTACTACGTCCCACATAACAGTGGTTTCTACAATAGGTTCAAGTGTTTCGCCTACTGTAATGGTACGCCAAGGAGTTTCACCCGGAACATTGATACCCGGAGTAACGCTTCCTATTCCATTGAACTCATCTGCTAATGGGAATGCAATGGTATAAAGTGAACCATTACCACCTGCCAAACGGCTACCGCAATAAGCTGAACTTACACCGGTTTCGCAAAGTAATACCCAACCTTTGTCCTGGTTCTTAAACAGACAAGGGAATGTATAACCTAAACCATTTGCGTTATCGCCCATAGGAGCATCCAGAGTATAACCTGTTTCGTAGCTTGGTGCTGTACGGGCAAAACCGGTCTTAGGACGCATCTGCGGGCAGAGGAATGTGGTGGTTCCATCTACAAAACGGAAGCCTGTCTTCTCTTCATATATAACGCAGCAAAGTTTATTCTGCTTAGCCATCACATATTTAAATGCGATATCGTTGTTACTAACATTAAAAACAACATCGTAAATATCTCTACCTCTTGCATCGGCAAATGTAAAGACACCTTGATTAGCGTTGTATTCTATATTACTGAATTTCAGATTTGGTAATGAATAGCTATCAGAAACCTGATTGATTTTGGTAGCTTTCAAGGTGAGATCTTTTGAATAGTCGCCCAAATCTGTAACAAGTCCTAACGGAGAATCTACAAGATAGTCGTTTCCGTTATATTGAACTGAATATGAAGGTGTACCGTCAGAATCTGATACGGTTACCACCAATTTTCCATCCGGGCTGCTTACTGTAGATTCAGCAGCAAAGGATTGATGGCAAAAAAATGCCATCAATCCTGCTATAATGAGAGTTTTCTTCATAGTTAACTCTTATTGTTTTTATTCAAATGTCAACCAGTCAACCTGTACCTTGCCTTCTGAAGCCATACGAACCTTGATATGGTGTAAGCCCTTTGAAGCACCTGTTACTTTTGCAGTTGCAGTTATAACCTGACGGTCTTTTGGTACATTAACAGTTGCAATTACCTTATCGTCCTGAAGAATTTCAAGAGTACCTGCTGATGGAGGAACAATCTGAACTTTTACGCTCTTTGGAGCTTTGTCAAACTGTACAGTGTTATACTGTGCCCATGCACCCTTTTCGTAGAATACAGTCTTCCAGCCCTTGAAGTAGTTACCCAGGTCTAAGTAAGCAATTGAATCACCGCTTGCGCTCAGTTCTGAATAACGGTCAATGTGGATTTCTGACTTAGAATTTGTAATACCTACACCACGTTCTGTTGGTTTTACAAGAGCAATTGTACCGTCTTCGTTAAAGAAGAGGCTATCTACTCTCATAGAACGGTTCTTGTCAAAGTCTGGTGAATAGTCATTGTGATGGTAGAATAGGTACCACTGGCCCTTGAATTCAATTATTGAATGGTGGTTTGTCCAGCAACCATTTTCATGTTCTTCCATAATGAGACCTTTGTATTCGTATGGGCCCATAGGATTTTTACTCATTGCGTATCCGAGAACCTCTGTATCCTCTCTAACGTATGGATATGTCAAGTAATAGTAACCATTGCGTTCGAATGCGAATGGTCCTTCTGCCTGACGACTTGGAAGACCACTAAGACAGTTCACTCCTATATTTTTCATTTCACGATTGCCCCATTTCATTGTTTCTACAGGATTATCCTCGGCAAGTTCAATCATATTGTCAGCAAGCTTTGCACAACGACCTGCACCCCAGAAAATATAGTGGTTACCGTCTGATGCTTTAAGAACACAAGGGTCGATACCACCGATACCTTCAATGGGCTCTGGCATTACTTCATAAGGTCCTTCAGGATGATCAGCAATAGCTACACCTACTGTAAAACCTCCGGTTTTAGAGGCGTTAGGAAAGTAGAAATAATATTTTCCATCCTTCTCGATACAGCAGGGTGCCCACATGGAATAGGCAGTTGGATTACCCCAAGGCACATCTTTCTGATCTAAAATCATACCATGATCAACCCAATCAATCAGGTTGTCTGATGAATAAACGTGATAGTCTGCCATGCAGAACCAGTCTTTACGTGCATAGTCCCATGGAGCAGGAATGTCGTGTGATGGGAACACGTAAACTCTGTCTCCCACAACCAATGCTGAAGGATCGGCATTGAAATGATCCTTGATTAGCGGATTTTGTGCTACTGCCATATTGCCTACTAAGGCAAACAGAGCTAATGTTAACAAACTTTTTTTCATAATTTAATTATTAATTGTTATGTAAGTAATTTTTTATCTACAGATCTTTCTTATTTCAGTCTTGCCATTGCTATACAACACCTTAATTATATATAGTCCCTTTTCAGGTTCCAAAATTTCCGTTCCATTCAGATTGTAGTATTTTACATCTACTACCTGGTTGTCTAAATCTTCTATTATCTCTACCTGTGTTGTATCTTCTATCTTAGTGATAAAGATATTACCTATAATCATCTCGTATAATCCACCGGATGAAAGTGGCAGAGTCCATCTCAGTTGATAGTTTCCTGCTTCTGTAATCTGGAAAGGTATCTCTGCTGTTGATGATGAGATAATTCTTACTGACGAACCACTCTGTCCATTGAGATGCTTCTTAACAGATAATGTTTTTGAAACCACTGTAGATGTGCCACTTGGTTTTACCACCGATGCTGTGACAGAACCCGTAGCCTTCCAACCGACTGCAGAATAACTGAGTGTATAATTACCCGGTTGCAAATAAACACGGTAACCATCAAAAGAACCGTATGTTGCTGTACCGCGTGTATTATTATCTCCACGGAAATAGAGGCCGGTAGAGAAATCGCCTTCAGGTGAGAAATAGAACAGACGTGGGCCCAGTCCATATTCACCTGCTGTTCTGGTTCCACCTTCGTAAACTACTTTCCAACCATTAGGAATACATGCCTTACCTCCATTATTGTCAAACTTATCTGAATAAATAACAGTAGCCTGTTGCTCTTCATCATCTATATCCCTTTCGTTACTCTTTACAAAGATGTATGTATTTACGCTTGATGCGGGTACAGATAATTCAGGCTGATATGTCTCCTCTGTAAATTCAATACTGTTTTTCTTCATATTTGCAGTTTCTGTTGTAGATACAGAGAGGCCGTTCAATGTGTAGAAAGGAAGATTGAAAGTCATAGAATATGCATTCGTTGTAGGGTTAATAACCATAACTACAAGACTATCGCCAGTAACAGATAGATATGCAGAAGATGTCATGTTACCAGATGATTCATTCAATGAATGCTTTACTCTTGTAGTACCGGAAACATATTTGGCATAGTGTGATAAAATGTATCCACGTTTAGTAACCTGGCCATTTACAGTACCATATTGTCCATCGCCTATACATCCATAGTATCTTTTAAGTGAATAGTGAACCCATGCACTCATATTTGCAAGCATTGCATCGTTTATGTTTCTTGCAAAGAGAAAAGCATCTGTCTTCCAATCAATATTGATACCTTGCTGTTCCTGACGTTCGTTTATAAGGAATTCAGTCATCCACACCTCTTTCCCTTTTTCCATGGCGAGCGGATAAGAAGAGCCATTCCAACCATAAAAATGACCTCCCAAAATATCAAGTTCTGCACAAGCATCTGGGTCATTAAGTATAGGGTCTGAAAGAGAATGTGTGAATTGAATACCTTCCGGAGCAATTATTTTTGCATTGATTTTTGAACCGTATTTCTTTAGGAATGTAACAAATTGATTTCCTGTCCATAAACAGCTTTGATATGAAGCTTTCCAATCCGGTTCATTTTGAATAGATATTGCATCTATGGTTACTCCACCGGAGTTCTTCATATATGTAACAAAATCATTTAAGAAATATGCCCAATCATCGTAATATTCGGTCTTTAAAGAACCACCGTTGGAATCGTCATTATTATCTTTCCAGGAGGCGGGAGGTGACCAAGGTGATGCAAACAGGAATGCACCATATTTTTTTGCTCTTTTAGCTGTATTAATGGCAGAAGACCAACCATTTCGGTTATTAGCTATGTACAAACGCATAATGTTGTAACCCAACTGATCTTCACCTTTACCATACATTTTATCAATTTCGGCATTGGTTAACCAATATGCCCATTGCGGACTTGGGCCAAAACCACCAAAACCAGTAACATGCTGATATTTGGTTCTACTATCTATAGAAATAGATGCTTTAACCTCTGCTTTAACTTCAAAAACAGCAAGCAGTAATAGGGCCGCACTAATCAAAAATTTCTTCATAAGATTTTCACATATACATAATACGCCATTCAAAGGTAATTTTATTTTTTTTAAAAGTTACATTTTTTTGCAAAATTGTTTCCAAAATGGCAAAAAAGAGATTCGGCAAGGAATCTAAATCCCCTGCCGAATCCAAAATTATGTAGTTATGAAAATTACTTCACAAGTACTTTTTCTGCTACACGCTGACCGTTAGCACCTGTGCTGATGCGGATATTTACACCCTTGTTAGGTTCTGATACCTGCATACCGTTCAGGTTGTAGAATTCAACCTTTGAAGGAGCTACTACTGAACCAACACCTGTGTAAGCTTCGTTCATAGCCTCTGCAGAAGCTGCTGCAGCTGCTGCGTAGTCGTAACCCTTAAGAGGTTCAATCAATGTCAAACCATTGATTTCGTTGTAACGTGACCATGTGTTTGCATCTACAATGTGAACGAACAACTTCAAGTCACCACCATAGTAGTCGAAGCTAATCATTCTGTCTGCGTTGATTGCTGATGACATATTCAATGTATCAACTACCTGACCCTCTGCAGTCTCCTGGATGAATACTATTTCACCTGTCAACTGATCTGCTGCATCGCAACTTGGAGCAATTGAGAATGAATACTTACCTGCAGGCAGATTTGTCAATTCCTGAGTGAATGTTACATTAGCACCCCAGTCAAGAGCAAGCTGTGAATCACTTACATCACCTGCATTCAAGTTCATCATGTAAACATTACCGCCCTGTGATTCGATAGTCCAACCCGGTAGGATCTTTTCAGGATCGCTGTTTATCTTATCGCTGAACTTAACGGCATTACCATTGTTGTGAGGTTTGCCCTGATAGTCAGGAGTACTGTAACCCTTAATAGCTGTGTAAAGGATTGAGTTCTGGATGAAGCCTGACATATCCATACCTGCTTCGTCAATACCTTCGCCTGCCATCATTGTTTCAAGAGCACCCTTGATACCTAATTTATATACATTAGCAAGTAGCTGGTTGTCTTCAAGTTCCATTGCAAGCTGAGCATTCAGATCTTCTGCCATTGCACCAAAGTCAACTTCAAGAGCTTCTGCCATTTCAGCAAGTGACTTAACCTGAGCTGTCAAAGCATTAGCTGCAGCAACCTTATTTTCAAGTGTGCTGATAGCTGCGCTCAGAGCATCGTTAGCTGCCTTCAACTCTTCGTCTGTTACAGCAAACTTAGCAATATCTTTGTATGCATTGAATGCATCCTGCAATCCCTTATATTCTACAAGGTCAACAAACTTTTCGTATTCTGCAAATGCCTCTTCAGCATCTACGATAAGACCATTGAATGTGTCGATGATAGCGCAACGGTCTGTCATAGCCTTGGTTGTTGCATTTACTTCGTCAGTGATAGCCTTCATTTCGTCGTTTGTCTTAACTGTTACGTCAAGATCAGCGTACTTAGCGATGATATCCTTAACTGCTGCGAATGCTGCCAAATCCTGATAACCGATAGAATCCTTATAGAGAGCCTCCATATCGAGAGCTGCCTGATAAGCTGCATAGTAAGTATCGATTGTAGAGATACGGCCGTTCATAACTGCAATAGCATCGTTGATGCTTGTTACAGTGTTGTTATAAGCTGTAGGTGATGTGCTTGAGAAACCTGTGTTAGCTTCAATGTTTGCATTCAAATCGTTCAAGTAAGCACCTGTATATTTCTGATTAGCTGCTGCACTTGCTGCCAATTCCTTAGCTGCGTTCAGAGCGTTTTCATACTTTTCGATGTAAGCGTATGCACGTGAGTAAGCGTTAGATACTTCTACGTAGTAGAGTACGCGACCACCCTTGTGACCACCACCGTATGAATTTTCGTTAGGAAGTGTAAATACCAACTGATAGTCACCTGCTGCTGGGAAGTCAACAGTGCGAACCTGTTCGTCGATAGCTGTTACTACACCACCTTCTTCAGGTTTGTTGTTTGTACCACCCTCTGTATAAATATCAAGTGTATCACCGGCTGCATCAATTACAGTTACAATCATCTTACAACCGTCATTCCAAGAGTTCTTCAAGCAACCTGAAGTACCATACTTAACAAGCCACTGACCTGCTTCTGATACATTGAATGAGTAGGTAAGAACAGGAGCACCGTTCTGCAAGTTTGCACCATAGAGACCGAATTTCAAAGCCTTGGTGTAAGCACCCTGGAATTCAGTAACCTCCATCATACAGCTCTGGTTAACTGACAAACCTTCGATAGTGTTGGTACCCTTGCTGAATGCATCAAACTTAAGATCTGCAAATTTCTTAGGAGCTACGTCTGCAGGACCAAAGCTCAAAGTGATAGTCTTGTGTTCTGCCTGTGGGCTTCTTGCAGATGCACGAGCCTGAACAATTGTAAATTCATAGTCACCAACAAGAGGAGTAGTGTTACCTGCCTGACGTGAGAATGTTACAGTCAGAGTCTCTTCGTTGAAAGCTGTAGGAATCCACATTTCTCTCAGACCATTACCTTCCATAACAGCAATAACGCTTGTTGTGTCTGATGGGTCATACTGATTCAATTTAGCAAATACCTTCTTGTTGAAAACAGCGTCAAAGCTGTTCTTGTCGCTTGCAAGGTTGAATGAACCATCTTCAGGATCTGAATACTGGAAGATAGGAGGCATCTGTTCCATTGAAAGAGCAGTAACAGATGGGTTGAAGAATGCAGGTTCGCCTGCGAAATCAGGAACAATCTTACCTGCGTTAACCCAGTTGCTGTCAAGTGCCATTGGGTAGAGGTCACCGTCATAAGTCAACTGAAGAGCTTTATCTTCTGGGTTTGTAAAGCTAACCTTTACATCTTCGTAGTAGTCGAATGAATCTTCTTCGTCAATCCAGAGATAGAGGTAACCATCGTTGTGGTACTCTGCTGCAGATACAACAAGTTCATCAAAATATTCACCTGTCATATTATCGGTACCGCTAATCTTGAAGTATTCAGCAGGAAGCTTGATAGCCTTCAAAGGAGTAGCATTACAAAGTTCTGCAAGGTTGGTGTCGTAACCAAAGTCAACACGCATGATGTTCTGATAGTACTCAGCACCACCAATCCATGACTTGGTAAGAGCCATATCATCAATGTAGTAAGTTACACCAGGACCTCTAAATGCAAGACGTACAAAGTACTGGTCAGGCTGAACGATCATATTATAAACTTTATCATCACCCGGAACAATAGCTTTCCAGCTGCTTGACCACCAGTAACCAGCCTGATACATGTAACGGTTTGCTACAGAGTCATTCTGATAGTAAGTCATCATTGTAACACGTTCCCAACGGTCTGTTGTAAAGTTTTTCTTAACAAGTTTGAATTCACCTGAGTTCTGGTTACCTGACATTGAGAAAGGCTTTTCGCAGTTGTAGAAACCACGCAATACCTCTGCCTGCAGCTGACCTTCAACTGCACTGGCTTTTACATACATTGAAAGACGATAAGATGTGTAATCGTCAATAGGAAGGTTACGTACAAAAAGGTTTGCTTCGTATTCGTTACAAGCTGTACCTCCTAATTCGCCACCTGCCATGTATTTGAAGTAACGGCTACCACCTTCAGCGCCCATAGCTTCAAATTCGCCTTTGTGCTCACCCTCAGGATCAACAACAATAGAATAAGAGTCAGTACGTGATTCTGAAACAAATGGCTGAATACCATTAAGAACCAACATAGTTGTGTCGTAAAGAGGACCTAATTTATATTCCTCTGGTTTTAAACCAGCACCATTAGTTCCAACATGATCGTAGAACTGTACCTGTGTAATGGAGTCTGGAGCATTGGCTGAGTCGGTAAATGAAGCCACACCGTCCTCAAATCCAAAGAAGAACAACTGTTCCTGAGCCTGTGCTGTAGCACCAAAGCCTAAGAGCATTGCTCCTGCTAGAAATAAGTCACATTTTTTCATAAATGTAATTGTTATTTAGTTAATAATAAGGTTTGATTCTTATATAAAACTCAAAGAGAGACGGTTGGGGACAAGCCCCAACCTAAATCTCTTTGGCATAATATAATCTTACTTAACAAGTACCTTTTCTGCTACACGCTTACCGTTAGCGTCTGTGCTGATGCGGATATTTACACCCTTGTTAGGTTCTGATACCTGCATACCGTTCAAGTTGTAGAACTCAACCTTTGAAGGAGCTACTACTGAACCAACACCTGTGTAAGCCTGGTTCATAGCCTCTGCAGAAGCTGCAGCTGCTGCTTCGTAGTCGTAACCCTTAAGAGGTTCAGTCAAGTAGAGAGTCCAAGTATCAAACTTACCCCAGTTATTTGACTGAATCTTAGTCCACAATTCAACTGACTCTGCACCCGGAATTACCTGGAATGGGAATAGGTAAGTTTCTGAAGATGCACCACCAGACCAAGATGTAGTCAAAGTATCTACCTGAAGCAGATCGCCTGCAGCATCTTTCTGAGTAAGGATTACAGTTGCTTCACCGGCTTTACCACCATCCCAAGCCTCGATAGATCCACCAAGAGTATATTGACCTACAGGTAGGCATGTCAATGTCTGTGAAATGGTAATGTTGTTGAACCATGAGAATGCTATAGCACCGTCAATTGCTGGTTTGTCTGCAGAAGCAGCTGCGTTCATCCATGAATAATCAAAGAATACGTCACCAGAAACTGCTTCAATATTCCAACCAGGAAGTGAAGTTTCTCCTGCAACAATCTTAGTATTGGTTGACTGTGTATAGTTGATAGCATTCTGGATGAAGTGGGTCATATCCATACCTGCTTCGTCTATACCTTCGTCGGCCATCATACCTTCAAGAGCAGCCTTGATACCAAGCTTGTAAACATTTGCCAATGCCTGATTGTCCTCCAACTCTATTTCAAGCTGTGCTGCCAAATCTTCTGCTGCTGCACCAAAGTCAACATCGAAAGCTGCTGCCATTTCAGCCAAAGATCTAATCTGTGTTGTTAGAGTATTAGCAGCACTTACTTTACCATTCAGTTTAGCTATAGCACCGCTAACTGCGTCATTAGCAGCCTTCAGTTCTTCGTCACTTACAGCAAACTTAGCAAGATCTTTATTTGCATTGTATGCCTGCTCTAATGCCTTGAATTCAGCAAGATTTGAATAAGGGGCATTGTCAATGAATGCGTTTTCTGCATCTGCAATATTACCATCGAATGCGTCAATAGCTGCGCAACGGTCTGTCAATGTCTTTGTAGCTGCATTAACTTCGTCTGTGATAGCATTTAGATCGTCATTGTTCTTAACTGTTACATCAAGTTCTGCGTATGCAGCAAGAACTGACTTAACTGTTGCAAGAGCTGCCAAATCCTGATAACCGATAGAATCGCTATACAATGTATCCAAACCGATAGCTGTGTTGTATGCCTTGTAGTAGTTATCTACGTTAGTCATACGAGCTGACATATCGGCTGTAGCTGCCTTGATTTCAGCAACAATGTTGTTGTAAGCTGTTGGAGATGTGCTCTTGAAACCTTCCTTAGTTGCAATAGTTGCTTTGAAAGTGTTCAGATATTCACCGCTGTAGATTGCATTAGCTTCAGCTATTGTGATTGTGCCGTTTGCAGATGCAAGAGCTTCGTTATAAGCCTGAACATACTGATAAGCAGCTGAGAAGATGTTAGAAACCTTGATATTACCAACTGTGTTACCAGACCAACCTGATTTGTTAGTCCACTTAAGGATGTAGTTACCGGCAGCTGGAATATCAACAACAAATCTGCATGATGTAGAACCTGTTACAACATCACCAGCCTTGAATGCCTTGGTTACCTTGATGGTTTCGTCAACAAGAAGTGTTTCTGGATCGTCTGCGCTATACATTGTAAAGTAGAGGTCCGGTGTTGCACCATCCCAACCACCTGCATTGAATGTTACCTGAATCTGACCTGCAGGAAGTGTGAGTTCATAACCTTCCATTTCACCGTATGTCAAAGTACCTTCAGTGCTTGCACCACGCTGACAGAGATACACACCGTACATGAATTCACCACCTTCGCCAAAGTACATCAAACGGCTGCCGCCAACTGCTGCGTCACCATTACCCTGTAATACACCATTATCATCTGATTTGATAAATCCGAAAGGAACTGAACCGCTTACGTTCATTGGGGTACCATCCTCTTTCTTTGCTGACATAGGATCGTTCAAGTAATATACAGGAGCTGTACCTGCTTCACCAAAGCTCAGAGTGATAGTTTTCTTTTCTGCCTGAGGTGTTCTTGCTGTTGCACGAGCCTGAACAATATCAAATTCATAGTCACCACCAAGTGAAGATGTGTTACCCTCCTGACGTGAGAATGTTACAGTGTAAGTTTCTTCGTTGTATGCTGTTGGAACCCAGATTTCCTGGCTGCCGGCAGCTCTCATAACTACTATAACGCTTGTTGTATCGGCTGGATCGTACTGATTAACCTTTACATATACATTCTTGTTGAAAGTAATGTCTATGCTTCTTGTATCGGTTGCCAGATTGAATGAACCATCTTCAGGTTCTGATGATGCATATACAGGAGGCATCTGTTCCATTGAAAGAGCGCTAACAGATGGGTTGAAGAATGCAGGTTCGCCTGCGAAATCAGGAACAATCTTACCTGCGTTAACCCAGTTTGTATCAAGAGCCATTGGGTAGAGACTGCCATTATACTTCAACTGAAGCTTTTCATCTGTTGGGTTTGTAAAGCTAACCTTTACATCTTCATAGTAGTCGAATGACTCTTCTTCGTCAATCCACATGTAGAGATAACCATCGTTGTGGTATTCTGCTGCAGATACAGGGATTTCGTCAAAGTATTCACCTGTGTAGTTGTCGGTACCGCTAATCTTGAAGTATTCTGTAGGAAGCTTGATAGCCTTCTGAGGAGCTGCATTAGCAAGCTCTGCAAGATTGGTTTCGTAACCAAAGTCAACACGCATGATGTTCTGATAGTACTCAGCACCACCTATCCATGACTTGGTCAAAGCCATATCGTCAACATAGTAAGTTACACCCGGCCCCATGAATGCAAGACGTACAAAGTATTGGTCAGGCTGAACAATCATATTGTACTCCTTGTCATCACCGGGAACAATAGCTTTCCAACTGCTTGACCACCAGTAACCTGCCTGATACATGTAACGGTTTGCTACAGAGTCATTCTGGTAGTATGACATCATGGTAACACGTTCCCAACGGTCTGTGGTAAAGCTGGTCTTTGAAAGTTTGAATTCACCTGAATTCTGTTCACCTGTCATTGAGAACTGCTTTTCTGAATTGTAGAAACCACGAAGCAGGTCAATATTCATCTGACCTTCACCCTTGCTGGCCTTTACATACATTGAAAGACGATAAGATGTGTAATCTTCAACAGGTACGTTACGTACAAAGAGGTTTGCTTTGTAGTCTTCACATGGGTTGCCTTCGCCACTTGCCATATATTTAAAGTAACGTTCGCCACCCTGTGCACCCATAGATTCAAATTCACCTGCATGCTCACCAGTAGCATCTAAAACAATGTCGTAAGTATCACCACGATCAATATTAGGTGAAATACCGTTAAGTACATACATAACAGTGTCATAAAGAGGGCCAAGTTTAAACTCTTCTGGTTTTAGACCGGCACCATTACTACCTACATGATCGTAGAACTGAACCTGAGTAATTGAGTCCGGAGCATTGGCTGAATCGGTAAAAGAAGCCACGCCGTCCTCGAAACCAAAGAAGAACAACTGTTCCTGGGCCTGAGCTGTAGCGCCAAAGCCAAAGAGCATTGCTCCCGCTAGTAATAAGTCACATTTCTTCATAAATGTAATAATTATTAGTTGATAATAAATTAAAAAAATCGTACATTAAGTAGTTGAATTGTCTGAATATGAAAATGAATAGGTAGGGTACATACCTATCTATTTTTAACATTTTTGAACAATTACCAACCGCAAATATAGACAAAGTTCTTAATAAAATTAGATTTTGCCGGGATTTTTCGAAAAAAAATCCCAGCAAACCTAATAAACTATATCTTATTTACGGAAGTGGCAAGTACCAATTTCTATTGTATGAAGAACCATCACCATATAGTTTATCATACAATGCACCATTGTATTCGCTAGTTCTATTAGCAACTCTTGAAGCCAAATATTCGTTATCTGCGTATGTACCAGGCTCTGCTCTATGCATTGCAATACGAATCAAATCACCATAACGATAACCTTCAAAGCCCAATTCCAATGCCATTTCGTCAGCAATAAGTTCTTCTACCTTCTTTATAAGAAGTTCCTTCTTTGCCTCTTCATCAAGACCTTCAAATTCTACAGAAGTAGTATCAGGTAATACATAACGACCGTTTACTGCAGCATCACCACTACCACGTGAATGGATACCGATAGTATTTTGCGTTGCGCTTGAATTATCGTATGTTGGTCTTCTCAAACCTGTATTATATCTATATTCTGCAGGACGGAAATAAGCTAAGCTAAAATCAAACAATGTATCCAAACCATTCTGAGCTGCATATTCCTTTTCCTTCTCGCTGACATATTGTTCTATGTTTTCTTCACACAATCCATACTTAAGAACCAGGAATGCTGTTTCAGGCATACCTGCACGGTTCATAGCTTCAGCAAGACGTAAATAAACCTGATCATCTCTATACAAGCCTATTGATCTTGTATCATATTTATAGAAATCCTGCTGCTGATCATTGTACTGACCCATTGTTTCATCCAATTTAATTCCACGGATTTTGAAGTTTGAATACAAACGAAGGTCACCTGCCAACAGACGGCTTTCCTGAATTACATCATCCATAGGATAACGAACAGAAGAAACCTGTGTATTAGGGTTGATATCGTGATAGCAATAAATCTGCTTTGCTGACAACTCTGCAATAGCATTTGAGTAAGTTACCTGAGGGAAATAGTAGTTATCTTCTGTAGATTCAAATACATCATCCAATTCAGAAACTACGCCATCATATACTTCGCTCTCCATTGGAATGAATGTAATGACACTGGATACGGCGTGACTAGAATATGAATTATCAACATCATTTTCTATAAAATCAGTTCCACCCCAAGAGATAAAATTGGTTCCGGTTGGTACCTGCTGTTTAAATGATGACAGATAACTCTTGTAGTAGATAGCAGCCTTTCCATAATCTTCTGCCCAAAGATACAAATCACCAATAATCAACTTTACAGGTATAAAGAATTCGCTTGAAAGAAGATTCTTAAGTTCTCCATAATCAGGTAACAATGTTTCTGAATAAGGGAGCAAATCATCTACAAGCTCTGCAGCTATCTGTTTGATATCCATCAAAGGATAATTGTCAAGATTAGCCTGATCACCGCTGGTAATAGGTTCAGTTACAAAAGGAACCTTACCATACACCTGAGCCAACTGTAGATATGTCCATGCACGGAAACCAAGAACAGCTGCATACTCTCTTTCAAATACTTTGTACTGATTGATAGTAAGTGTTGTATCGGCATGTGCAAGGAAATAGTTACAATTATTGATTATAGCATAGTAATCTACAATTGAATTGTATCTGTTATTCTCAGAAATCTCACTAAAATTAGCAATTTCCACCAAATCGGTATTGGCATGATCTGTTACTTCCAAAAGATCGCCACGAACTTCACCCAAAAGTACAGTTCTATCTGCAATAACCTGCATCTTCTTAATAATACCCATAACCGAATATACAGTATCTGTAGCGCCGGCCAAAGTATTATCATTTTCATACATAACTACCTTAGAATCGGTTCTCAGCATATCTTCACATGAAGTTGTAGTTACGCCAAACATCAAAACCGACAAGGCTGCAATCAATATATTTCTTTTCTTCATAATCAACATACTATTAGAGGTTAATCTTAACGCCTAACGAGAAGTTTGGACTCTGTGGCATGAGACCACGGTCTATTCCCTGTGTCAGGATATTTGTACTCATAGAGAATTCAGGATCTGCGCCAAGATAATTTGTTAATGTCAAAACATTATTTGCAGCACCCCAAACCGTTACACCCTGTATATATGAGTTTGAAACAGGAAGTTTGTAACTCAAAGTAACATTCTTAAGACGGAGGTACGAACCATCTTCAATCCAACGATCTGAGAAACGAGCATTACCCATAGGATCTTCGTACTCAATTCTTGGCATATCTGTTATCTGACCTTCGCAAGTCCAACGGTTAGTCATAGCCATTGTCTGGTTGTGGAAACGTGAACCGCTTTCAAGCAACATTCTATTGTAGTTATATACATCACCACCTACTGAATATGCCAATGTAGCACTCAAAGTAAAGTTCTTAACGTGGAGATTTGAGAAAATTCTACCATAGAAATCAGGATTAGGATCACCTAAGTAAACCATATCCTTGCTGTTGATAATATTGTCATCATTTTGATCAATGAATTTAACATCACCAGCTTCAAAATATGTTGTAACACCATTGTCGGCAATCAACTTCAAACCATCTGCAACAGCATCGTCAGTTGTTGAATATACACCATCAGTTTGGTAGCCATAGAAAACACCTACAGGGCGTCCAACTTCTGACTTAATAGTTGCACCTAACAATTCAGTTACCATTGCCTTGTCGTTATCAGGAAGTGATGTCAGTTCATTCTTGTATGCACCAATACCAAAACCGGCTTCCCACTTCACTGCACTTGTGTTCACTACTCTTGCACTTGCTGTTACATCGTAACCGAAGTTAGAAAGTGAACCATCGTTGCTCCAAGTATTTGGAATACCTGTCAGATAAGATAGTGAACTAATAGCCAACAGATTGTTTGTATTGCTCTTATAAACGTTAGCAGAAAGAGCCACACGGTTGTTGAACAATGACATATCAATACCGGCAGTAATCTTTGAAGTAGTTTCCCACTGCAATGAGTTGTTACCGATGTTTGCCATCGCCATACCGCTAATACCCAGTACTTTAGTAGGTGCAAAGTATGTACGTGACATAGAATCGTCAAAACCGTCGTTACCGGTCAAATCGAATCCGGCATTAAGTTTCAAATAATCTATAAAGTCAACGTTGAACCAAGATTCTGAAGAAGCTACCCAAGCTGCTGATACAGATGGGAAGATACCCCAAGGCACACCGAACATATTTACAGCATTTGAAATCTTACCACCAAATCTTGATGAAGAAGAGATACCCAGACTTGCGCTCAAATAATATTTCTCCATAAAGTTATAGTTGGCCTGTGCCCAATATGTAAAAGAGATATCAGTGTTGTCAAGACCGTTAGTCTTCTTATACTGAAGACCTGTGCCCATGTTAGGCATCTTATCGTTACCTGAGTTATAACCCAACATTGTACTCTGATACAGATGGTTGTTCATAAAGCGGAAACCTGCCTGCACGTTCAAGTCGTGAGCGTTAAAGCGACGAGCATACTCAGCGTATGTATTGCTATAGAAACCATCCTGCTTTGTATTTGAAGCAGAAACCTTGTTTCTTACCAAACCTACATTTTCCAATTCAAATTCAGGAGTACCTGTCAATGGCAAATAGTAGTTTTCGTCTGCATTAATCAATGTATAGCTGAAATGCTCTTTAATTTTCAGGTGTTCATTAACCTTGTACTCAGGAGTAACTGCAAGGTTCACCATACGGTTACCGTAGTAGTTCTTGTTAATGCTCTCACCATTCTCTAAAATTGACAATGGGTTTGCCAAAGAAGCTTCTGCACCAAGTACTTCATCTAAATAATCATCAGCCTGTGCCAGATAATGTGATGGCTTACCTGTGTGGTCAAATGCGTATGGAGAGAGGAATGGAGATTTAATCATAGACAAGAAAGTAGGTGAAGATATTACCTCATTTTCCAAGTCTGCTGTAGCACCATCATCACGCAAGTTACGAGTTACATCGCTATAAGATGCGTCAAAACGGATTGACAAATCGTCTGTAAGAATAATATCTGAGTTCAAACGCAAGTTAAAACGTGAGTAATCATTACCCTTAGCAATAGCATCACCCATTGCATAACCTACTGAAAGGTTATAGTTTGCAACTTCGTCACCACCCTGTACATTCATACTGTAGTTCTGAACAAAAGCTTCGTCATATACTACTTTTGACCAATCTGTATTGTTGTGATACATATTGTAGTAGTAATAGTTAGGATCTTCCTGCAAGAACTTGAATTCGTTCATTTTGGTTCCTGTAGTTTTCAACATTTCAGATACATAGCTACGATATTGTGATGCATCCATCATTGTTGGGAACTGAGGAAGAATCTGATAATTACCTGCTATTGAAAGGTCAATTTTGGTAGCAAAACTCTTATTACGTTTTGTGTCAATAATAACAACACCGTTAGCACCCTTAGCACCATAGATACCAAAACCATTCTTCAAAACAGTTACGTTTTCAATATCTTCAACCATAATATTGGCCAGAACATTGTTATAGTAACCATCGTGCATTGACAACTGGTCATAACCCATATCAAGTATAACTCCATCCAATACAACCAATGGCTGTGTATTGATATTCAATGAATTGATACCTGCTATCATCATTGAGTTACCTATAGCCAACTGACCGGAACGAGTTGTTGAAAGAATATCACCAAGAAGATTCTGCTGAATCTGGTTGTCAACGCTGAGATCTGCGTTAAGACTGCTCACTTTTGACATCTTGCTTTTGGCAGCTGTTGTCTTGGTGGTATAGATATTTGAAAACTCATCGCTATACATCTGCATATCAACATCGTCAGTACGACCATTGATAGCGCATACAGAGGTATTACAACCCTCAAGAGCGAATGACAAAGATGACACATAATCAGGCACCTTAATAGAGTATGAACCATCCTCCTTAGTCATTGCGGTGAAAAGAGAATTGTTATAAGCCTGAACACGTACACCGGCCATAGGAGTACCTGACGCAGCGTCAGTAACTACACCGGTTATAGTAACAACATCTTCAGAAGATGAATTCTGAGCAACAGATGCTGTAGAGAATGATAGCATTAAGCCCATCAATCCCAAGGAAATAATTCCTTTTTTGTAGTTTATTCTCATAATCTTAAGCTTTTTCATTCTTCAACTGTGTCAACATAATCATCCGGAACCGGTTTGAATATGATGCAATCCAAAAACATTGTATTGTTAAAACTTGATGTTGATTTTACAGATAACTTAATCTCAAGTTTTGCCTTTTCCTGGCCATAGTTAGCCTGAGGAACCTCTGCAACACCCGGTACCCAAAGTGTATCGATAGGATTATCAAGATTTGTCTTCTGATATTCAGGACGTCCACGCTGATTAACAGGTTCCAAAATCTTAACAAATCCATAGCTGACTGTTGGCAAGACCTGCACCGGTTTATTTTCAGGGTTAGGGAATTCAGCGTCGCGTACTGTAACAATACCAACCTTGTATTTACCCTTCATGTTATCAAATACATTATAGGTAATGTCATAGTTTTGTGTACCATTTTCACCACCAATCTGCATTACATATTCGCCAGAAACTTTTGGATAACCGGCTACATCACGTTTAATCTGAGTACGATATGAAACGTGATTCTTCTGTTTAATCAAGTAGCTGTCTTCAGCTTCTATCTTGATAGGACGATCTATAAGCTCAGCCTTATCGAAAGCCCACTGGCTTGTCAGATATATCTTACCATTGCTGCATATTACTGAATCTACTACATACTTCCTAAACAGTCCCTCTGCACTATATGGATTGTAATACTTATGCTGAAGTGCATCTTCATCTCTTTCCAAACCTTCATAGTAGAGTGTTGAAGTAACTGAATCATCCGGATGACGCTGAATGTTCATATTAAAGAACATATCCATGAATAGAGCGGTATGAGTATAGTATTCCTGCAAAGAGTCAGATCTTTCCATAGTTGTATAGTCATACTGCGGTTTTACAGAATCATACATTTCAATCCAAGCTTCAGGAGTAGGCAGAACCACTACGTAGTTACTATCCTCTTCACTGATACGACCAAATTGATTCATAATGATACTGTATTTGTAAGTTACAGAGTCAATATAAATAGGTTCACCATTTTCGTCAACTCCGGATATTACACTGCGGTTATCATCAACTTCGTCAATAGTGTACTTTTCAAGAAAAGCGCCAAGATTGTCTTTATAACCTTCTGTTTCTGTTATATATTCATAGATAGTTTGTCTATAAGGCATCTTTCCGTCCAAAAGGTGTAAAATACCGTTGGTACAAGCCAAGTTTGCTTGTTTATATTCTACACCTGCAATTTCTACTGCAGTTGACGGATAACGCTTTTTACTTAACATACGCACGTTCTCGGGGTTCTCTTTTTGAGCACCTACAGGATAGCTATAACGAGCTATGTGATTTTTGATAAACTGCTGACCAACCTCTTTGTGTTCCTGATAGGTCTTGCCCTCTTTAGTGTACTTAGCCCACTCATCTTCACTGATAGAACCTAAGCTTGGCATCCAAACTGTCAAGAACTGATCTGATGACAAAAAGTCATAATAGGTCAAATCCATAATCTTGTTACCATTAAACATTTTGGTAGTCTTAAGTGCTTGAATAAAGTTTTCACTTCCTTCAATTCCTTCCATTCTTTCTACCAAATTCTTGTCGGGTACAATCGACGCGTCTGTTGAATAATGCTCATTCCAAGCATCATTACAAGATGAGAACAGACATAGAGCCGAAACAACCCAGACTGACTTCTTTAGTAAGTTGAAATAATTTTTCATATTGTTATTTTTTTTATAATCTTAATGTCTATCTTCGTTATTGTCATAAATGCTCTTTGGACACCACTCCATATAGTCAAAGTTCATCTCTGCCATAGGGTTGTCAAGAACCAATTTCATACGAAGATAATAATCTTTACCTGCATCAAAGTACTGTGAAACAATAATTCTTCTTGCCATTGTTGATAAATGTCTGAAGGCTGTCTCTCCGTTAGTATGGGAATCAGGGCCTTTCATATAACCACGATTCTTCATAGACTTATCGTTAGCCTTGATGAGCTCTTCATCGTCTTCCAAATCTTCAGTATCGCTCAACCATCCGATATTTGGGTTATCATTTGCAGCCAAACGCAAATCAGTTGGAATACCACATGGAACCAATGTTGAAGGAGAATCTCCTACGTAATTTTGAACCACTCCGCAACCTTCATATCCACGATATGAGAGACGTAACTCCCATGTTCCTGAAAATGGTATTGGGGGAAGTTTCAGAATGATATCGTAATTTCCCATCAAATCTACACCGTCACCTTGATAACTCCAGTTATTAGTTACTGAACTACGTACCCACATAGTGTAATCGTTATTATATGAGTAGAAGTTTGTAGGTTGTAAGAAACCGATACCTTCGTTTCCTGATGAAGGCTTACGCTGACGAGCGCCTGATGTCATAAAGTCCGGAGATAATGTTGCACAGTCTATTCTCATTCTACGGTTAAGAATATCATTGCGTACAAAATCACTGTACTCCAAAATGTCATCCACGTAGTGAATATAACCATTACATGCCTCTGAATTGACATTAGCCATTTCAGTAGTTGTATAGATTTTTACACCACGATGGTCTGCTCTACCCTCAAATTCTGTTGAAGAAGATGTCAATGTACCTATACCACGACGATTAATATATACACCTTTGTCAGCACCACTTGTTACGGTAGAAACACGCATAACAGAGTGCGGCATAAGTGTTTCAAAATAGTCTTCCGGATCTATAAGTGCAGTAATACATCTGCTTTCAATAATGTCTTTACGACAGTTAAAATTTGCTTCTGAAGGCACACAGAACGGCAATATATGATACGATACAAACTTATTCAACGGATGACGACGGTCTCTATAATCTTCTGGATTATATTTACCGGCATGTTCCGGGTAATAAGCATCGTTATATACTTCGTTCGCGTATGCAATCAGATCATCAATATTATTTATACCATGTTTTGCATAGACAGAATCCGGTTCTACTAAAACTGTGAAATTTGTTACCTTCTCACCCCAATAGTAAACCTTGTATTCAGAACCGCCACCTACACCGATAACTCCTTCATAAACTGAATCATAACTTACTGAATAAGTTTCGTCACGCCACTTCTTCAGTGAGTCTTCCAGTCCAACCATATTCAATGCTTCAAAGAACAATTTTGTATCATTGTTTTCCTTAAGTACATCAAATACATAATCACCGGCAACTTTAATTACACTATCAACTACTTGTACTACACCATTCTCAACAGTATCATCTAACTGAATAATGTGAGATGTTTTGTTAATACAATGTCTCAATCTGTAACGTCCATCTTCTAACATTGTAGAATCGTATGACAATGTCAAGAAACGATTTAACAGGTTTACTGATGGCAAACTTCCTTCTGTCATATCAGACATAAAGAAAGTACTGTTAATAAGATGAGTCCATGACAGTGTATCACAATCTTCCTTGGTTAGTTCGTCTAATGATGTCATTTCACGCTGTTTCAAGTAAGCGTCAATAGCATCGTTAGTAGGAGCAAAACAGGTATAATGTCCGTATGTATCAAGCTCTCCCCAAGTGTTTGCTCGCTTAAGGATAGTGATAAAACTACTGAACTCTTCGGAATTGTTTTGAAGAAAATCAGCTATGGTTTCACCGGTAAAGGTGTAACGGTTACCCGGTACCTGTTCGTCAACACAGGATGTTAACGAACCAAGGCACATCAGGGTAATTACCGCCATCAAACCATATTTATATATCTGTTTGAAAATTTTCATTTATCTCCAAATATTTAAGTTTCCAAGCTATCTGTAAATACTAATTCTTTTCAATAAACTCATCCTCTTCGTATGCAGGATTCTGTTTTAGTAATGTATTTATCTTTAATTCATCCTTTAATATTGGCCAATAGATAGCATTCATATCTGCCAATTTAATACGTACTGCACTTACATTCTCAGTATATTTCAAAAGAACTAACTGAGACAGACGTTCTGTATTACCATCACGACGGGCCATACGAACCAAGTCGAACCAACGTTTTCCCTCAAAAAGCAACTCTCTGCGGCGCTCTTTAAGCACAAGTTCTTCCATCTGTTTTGCATTGGTTCTATATGAAGCTCCAGGTATAGTATCGGTTGGAGGGAAGATATTGTATCCCTTTGCACGAGAGTTAACTGTCTGAACTATAGCAAAGGCATTTTCAAGCAAACTGTTACGAGCAGCCAAAGTATCGCCGGTTATCTCGCTACCCATTTCCATAGCCTTCATTGTCATAGCTTCAGCCTGCATCAACAAAACGTCGGTTAAACGATAAATTACCCAAGTTATATCAGAATTTTCACCACGCTCTGTACGTGAAAGATCCTGCACCTGACCGGTCTGCAGCTTATAGGAGATATTTGAGTAAACATATTTTGTAATAGAATAATCAGCTGAAGAACTTTCTGTTATGGATTCATAGAATCGTCCATCATATTCTGATTCAAAAATAGTATTTGTTCCCTGTGTGAAGTTTGAAGCAACTCTTGGCTCAGGTTTTAAGTTACCTGCAGTTCCCTCATTATTCACATAGTTACTTGAAACAACGTTAAAACTCTGTCCTGAAGAAGGTGAGAATGATAATTCGAATAATGTTTCGAATGAATTACCTACACCAAAGATTTCGTTATATGCGTTACCAAATTCATTCTGCCATACATTAGTAATAAGTGGATACTTATTTCTAAAGATTTCTACAGTACAAGCATTGGGATCATCCTCCATCAATTCGTCGTATTCGAACATCTTTCTTTCAAGAATTCTATCTACAGCTGCAATACAGTTATCCCAATCACCTTTCCAAAGATAGAGATCTGACAAAAGAGCCTCTATACCTACACGAGTAAAACGTGCAGTATTTGCATATTCGTTGACGAACTTGTTAACAGCAAAATTCTTAACCTCTTCCAAATCGGCAATAAGGCTTTCAAGTATTACCTCAAATTTTTCAGCAGGAACAAAAAATTCTTCTGTATCATCAATAGATGGTCTGGTTACGTAAGGTACATCTTTGTACGCACGAATCAGATACCAATAACAGAGTGCACGTATAGCAGTTGCTTCTGCAATATGAGATTTTAATTCTGCATCTGTGTAGTTAGGGTCTTTTTCAGCTACCTGAGGTGCAAAATGCATTACGTTATTTGCTATATTGATACAACTATAGAATACGCTCCAGTTTACATTTGAGTTTGTCTCCAGAATGTTGTCTTTAGTAATCTGTATAATATCGTTATTGGCTGTTGTATTGGCAACAATATTATCTGAACGCATTTCACCAAACATCAACATCTTTTGGACAGCATTCTGATCTAAGGCTGCATACGCTCCCAACAATACACTCTCTACGTCGGCCTTTTCTGTCCAGAAGTTTTCCAATACCACTTCGTTAAGAGGCATCAGGGTCAACCAGTCCTTACAAGAGGTAAATGTCATTACCAAACCTGTCAAGGCTATATATAATAATGATTTAATCTTTTTCATACTAATTCTCGTTTAGCGGTTAGAATGCTACGTTAACACTGGCTGTTACCTGTCTTGATCTTGGAGTCTGAGCGCCGTCAGTAGCTATACCCATACCACCTGTACCAATTTCAGGGTCCATACCTGAATATTTTGTAAATACTAAAATGTTATTCAAGTTAAGGTTGAAACTTACACTTGATAAACCAATCTGCTTAACAACTTTCTGGTCAAGGCTATATGTGAATGTTGAGTGACCCCAACGTAGGAATGAACCATTTTCTACATATTTATCGCTTGCCAAGAAGTTGTAACCGTAGTTGTACAAAGCACGAGGCATTTCAGTCTTGTCACCTTCTACACGCCATCTCCAGTTTACAGCTGCTGATGAGTTTTTAACACCATACATGCTTTCTGCATTCATACGTGACTTGTTAACAATCTTGTTACCCCAACGGAAACTGAACTGGTTGTTCCATGAGAATCTCTTGTAACTGATATTGATACCAAAACCACCATTCATCTTAGGAAGTGAACTACCTAAGTAAACAATATCCAATTCATTAATATTACCGTCATAGTTGATATCTTCATACTTGGTATCACCACCTACAAATTCATATTCAGCGGTTTCACCGTATGCAAACATCATTGGTTTAGTTTTGCCCTTCTGGTTAAGAATAACATCACCGTTAGCATCTTTAACTACAGGAGCATCAGGACCGCTTACGCCCGGAACTTCCACTTCTGAATAGTCTGAATACTGATAAACACCCTTAAATTTAAATCCATAGATAGAACCGAATGCGTTCTTCAACTGAATATATGTCATATAGTTACCATTCTTATAATCGAATTCAGGATTTCTAAGATCCAAAATTGTTGAATTCAATGACAGAAGCTGGTTAGAGTTATCAGCAAATGAAAGGTTTGTTCTTACGTTCAAATCGCCTATCTGAATAAGACGGTTTGTGTTCAATGTCAACTCCCAACCCTGGTTTTTCATAGAACCGTCATTGACGTATGACAAGTTTCCGAAACCTGATGATGAAGGAATTCTATATGAACCCTGCAACATCTTAGTTGATGTACGAGAATACAAATCGATGTTTGCAGTCAATTTATCGGCCATAATACCTATATCGAAACCTAAGTTCCAAGACTGTGTCTCTTCCCACTGAAGTTTACTCAAACGAATGTTATTAGGTTTCATTGCAGATGTACCAAGATATGAACCAGCTCCGCCATACTTTGAGAAATAGAGGTCTGAACCGCCCGGAGGGTTACCTGTTATACCCCATGATGGACGAATTGACAACATAGATACCCATGGTAGTGCTCTCATGAACTCTTCGTCAATAATGTTCCAACGCATTGACAATGCCGGGAAGACACCCCAACGACGTTTATCACCCAAAGATGTAGTACCATCGGCACGAACTGTCAAGTCCATAATATACTTTCCCTTGAAAGCATAGTGAGCAGAGAAAGTAGCATTGGCACTTCTACCACGACCTGCGCTGGTTCCAAAACCGGTAATAATACCATCCAATGCTGTTGACTGGAATGAACCTGAAGGAACACCATAGATAGCCTGGTTCTGACCTTTACTATTGTTTGAACCTACCTGTCCTCTAATCATAGCCATTACTGAGTGGTTACGATTTTCAAGAGCAGGAACAAATGTCAATGTATGAGTGGTTGTTACATTTGAACTCTTGTTTGAACTTGTTGAGATACTGTTTGCATCATTATCATCCCAACCACCCGGTACAAGAGAAGCCGGCATATAATCTTCATTATTTGAGTTCTGAACCTGGAAGGTAACGCGACCATCGTATGTCAATCTGTGCTGACCTTCTTCCAAACCCATAATGTTATAAGTCATTACGAATTCAGGCTGTACACTCAAAGATGTATTATAACTCTTCTGATATTCAGCTACAGCAACAGGGTTCTTTGGAGGATATGGTTGATTACTCTTATTATCATATTGCAATTCCTGACTGGCTGATGATAACATTGAATAGTACATATCCAGATCTTTGCCGTTTCTATCCTGATAGTAGATAGATTGGTTTGGCAACATCTCCATAGCCTGACTTAAAGCAGTTCTGTTAGTCTTATTCTTTGAATAGGTCATAGCATAGTTTGTAGAAACCTTGATACGATCTGAAATAAAGTAGTCAAAGTTTACACGTGTTGTCAAACGATCTAAGTGCTGACCTATGATAGAACCTTCCTGAGTGTCATAACCTGCAGATATACGGAAGTTTGCCTTTTCACCACCACCTGATACTGCTACAGAATGAGCCTGCTGAATACCTATCTGTTTAACTGCAGATACCCAATCGGTATTGTTGTTATACATTTCGTATTCAGAGAATGATGGGTCGTAATTCAATTCTATAATATCTGAAGCTTCGTCACTCAACTGTGGGTTAAAGAATGCCTCTTTCAAGAACATGGTGTATTCGTCACCGGTCATAAGACGATAACCGTTAGGCTGCCATGTAGCATTCATACGATATGAATATGACAAACGAGTCTTACCACGGCTACCACGCTTTGTCTTGATTTCAAGTACACCATTGGTACCCTGCATACCCCAAATAGCTGTTGCAGCAGCATCCTTCAATACTGTAATGCTGGCAATATCTTCCGGGTTAACATTCAAAAGCTCTGACATCTTATCCATATCGTTGGTATTGTTGGTAAAGTCAAAGTTATTAACCTTGTTAGCATCAATCTGCCAAATGTTACCATCAACAACGATAAGTGGGTTAGCGTCACCGGTCATTGTTGCAACACCACGCAAGTGCATGGTTGAACGTGCACCAAGGTCACCAGAGTTAAACACAATATCCATACCTGTGATACGACCCTGAAGAGCTTCGTCAATAGAGGTAATACCCATACCTTCGAATTCTTCCATATCGATAGTCTGCTGAGCACCTGAAATTTCACGTTCTGGAATAGCCAGACCGGAACCACCGGCTACACGCTCTGCCTTAATCACAACTTCCTGAATTTCAGTTATATCACTCATTTTGATCTCAAAATAAGTCTTGTTGAATGGAAGTTCAACTGTTTCGTAACCTACGTATGTAATAGTAAGTTTGTTCTTTGGATTCTGAAGACGGAATGAGAATTCACCGTTAATATCGGTTACAGCGTGAGCCACAATACGACCGGTCTCATCCATTTCAACTACGTTCGCCATCATTACAGGACCTTCGCTATCCTCAACGATACCACTGATGACATCGCCGGCTTTCTGTGCAAAGACCAAAGTTGGCAGAGAAGCCAGAGCTAAAACCGAAGCTCCTCTAAGTATTTTATTTAATATCTTTTTCATTGTCTTTCGGTTGCTTATTAAAACTTGATTACTCCATTGCAAAGCGCATCATCTATTTGATGTATTACAACAAACGAAGATGTCTCTAACTGGTTAGCACTACTCAAGTCAAGTGCATTATATTCGTATTCACGACACATAATGTTGAACAAAGGAGCACCTGTTGCACTATACTGGTTAATATATACCTTATTATATTTGTTTTGATAATCATTAGTTGAAGTTACCTGAGTATCACCTACAAATATACCATTGCTGTTTGATCTAACCTTAAGTTTCTCAAACTGGTTCTTCTTGTTCATATAAGCAGTTTCGTAACTAGCTTCGAAACCAACGTGAACTGTATCAATTTTGAATTCAGCACCATAATAAACAGAGTTATCCTGAATGTGATACTTAACAAATGCCTCTATCTGTTCACCCAGGAATGCAACACGTGCTGCAATGGTGTAGATAGAGTCTGAAGCAACACCCGGATCTTCTGCAGTAGCACCACGCTCTTCTCTTGCCAGATTTATAAGTTCCTGATAGTATTTAGTAGAGTCAGCCTGATACTTAGCTTCTGCAGCTGCTGAATTATCACGAGCAGCTTCTGAATCTAACATTGCATCTTCTAATGCTTCAAGTCTATCCTGTTCTGCCTGAATTCTGTCTTCTGTCCAGATCTTATTTTCTGCTATCAGTTTCTTAATAGCATCGTTAGTTGGTACATATACTGTGTAGTGATATGTATTGAATGTATTGATGTTACGGATACTACCAATTGCATGCTCATTCATATTTGCAGCATACAAGTTAGCAGCCTGCAACAATTTATGGAATTCTTCAAATTCAGGATAGTTTACGCTATCTGAAAGAATATCATAAACACTCTTTCTTGAAGTCTGAAGAGGTTTGTCAATGATGTAAGTTTTACCGTTACCATTTGCTGTAGTCATATCGTAACGAGTAAGGATCTTACTAGGTTTGTCAGTTTCAATCTGATAACCACCATATACATAACGTACGCTATCTTGAACATCACGACCTATCTTTATAGTACCACGACCTTTGGTCTGGAAATATTCAAAGTTTCTTGAATCTTCTACGTCACCAATAATGATGTGATAATCGAGAAGATCTGAAAGACGGTCTTCAATTATTGCTGCATCGGTTATTGTAGCACCTGTACCAAATACAGAGTCAAGCTGCATATCATAGTTATACTGCTTTGCTTCAATAGCCTTTGTGGTATTGTTGTAGAAGAATACCATTGCCTTACCTATTTCGTTGCCTGTTACTGCATCCTTTGTGATACTACCAAATGAAACAGGGTCAACATAAATAAGACGACCATTCAAATCTGGGTTGTCTGATGCTGATACAGTAGGAATAAAGAAGCTATAAGTAGCAACCATTGAATTCAAATAAGCATCGAATTCATAAAGTTCAATAGCTTCGTTGATAATCTGCAATGCTTCTGTTACAAGAGCAGGGAATGATACTGAACGATATGCTGTAGGACTGAATACCTTGTTTGTAAAGTAAACAGCACCGTTACAACACATAGCTACGCTATCAACATGAGCTGTTGTAAGACCCATTGGATCGTTAGCATCGTCAAGTACGTTTGCAAACTTACTTGGAACTGAACCTACGAATGAGTTAAGCTGGTTGTTGTTCAACAGTTTAACAATTACGTTATCAGGAACACCTGCCATATCCTTAATGATATCTTCTACATTGTCAAGAATCATACCGGCAAATTCAGGAGCACCGTAACGGTCTTTCAGAGGTTTACCACCACCTTCGTTCCACCATACCTTCATAGCATCATCACTTGGAACAAGCATAACTGCCATGTTCTGCTGAAGAGCTACAGCTGCAGATGTGGTTGAAGATGTAGCTGAATAGTAACCATTCCATCCCGGATCGAACTTTAAGATTTCACCTGTACCAATGTTTGCACCATTAGGAGTTCTTCTCAATGGCTGGTTGTTCTGGCTGCGCTGTGAGAAATAACGCTTCTGGAATACAGAGTCAATAGTACCCAATTCTGGGAAGAGGTCGTTTACTCTCATAGTAGCTTCTTCACTATAATATGGAGCAGAGAAACGTTCTACCAAAGCACTGTAAATCTTAGAATCATGAGCAAGTGTAAGGTATTCAGCCATGTTTGGAAGTGAATAAATTACCTCTTCCATTTCATGAACGAAACCGTTGAAACATCTCAAATTCTGAGTCTTGATTCTTACACCGTTTACTGTAGCATCACCAGGCTGACGACCAGGTTTATTGTTACCGTTTCTTGAATAAACACCCTGATTGAAGAGGAAATCATAGTCATCGTCTGTAATTTTCTTCATTGTCAGGAACTTGTTTACAAAGAATACAATTGGTCTGATTGTCAAGTCGCGCAAAGCAACTATACCATTAGGGTTATTCTTGTAGTACTGCCAATGTTTTGTAGTAGGCATCTGATCAGGAGTGATAATTGGAACAGAGTCATACACTGAGTTTGAAGCAACTCTTCTCATACAGTCACCAAGTGTAGGACCTTCACTACTTGATAGCATAGCTACCTGATAAACGTTGTTTAACATTGAACCGAAGAGAATCATCTTCTTCTGTGCAATGCTTAAATCCTCATAGCAAGAAACCGGAGTTCCATCTGCTTTCTTAAATGTACCTGACTGATAAAAACGCTGTACAGCCTCTTCATCAGCTACGAACAAAGTCTTACTACCTGTCTTTGCCAAGACATCCTTGTAATTCAGGTCTTCAATCAACCTGACATAAGTGTCGTATCCTTCATCCTGAAGGAATTCGTAAATGCTGGAACCCAAGTTCGCAGGCATTGTTGTATCCAGATCATAATCCGGACGACATGAAGATAGTCCAAAGACTACAACTGCTGTCATACAAACAATTCCCAAAAAACGCGAACGGTTCGCTTTAGAACTTTTTTGTTTCATTTAGTTAGTTAATTATTTGTTGTTATTATATGCAATTAGTCATCCGAAACCACCTTATATATATATTATAAGGTAGTCCCGGACTGATACTCTCGTTATTTAGCTTCTTTAAACATCTTTTGTAATATAGGTTTCTTATTATCCTATCGTGAACTTGTCAGCAAAGCCAACCGGCATCTAAGACAACATTTTTGCGATGTTCTATAGGTTAATCTTTATACAATTTGGTTAATAATCTGTTTGCAATTATCTAAATTAATCCATTCCTTCAATAGTTTTGATACGTCCTTCAGCATCGTATTCAAGTTCGCAAACCTTTAAGCTGCGCAAGTGATTCTTACCACCTGAAGGCACACTGTCATGATGGAAAAGATACCATTTTCCTTTGTATTCTACTATTGAATGGTGGGTAGTCCAACCTACTACAGGAGTCATAATAACACCCTGATAAGTGAATGGACCGTATGGGTTATCGCCTGTTGCATAGCACAAAAGGTGAGAATCACCTGTAGAATATGAGAAATAGTATTTGCCGTTGTATTTATGCATCCAGCTTGCCTCGAAGAAACGATGTGGATCGTCTGCTGCCAATGGATTGCCGTTTTCGTCAACCACGTAGATTGGTTTTGGTTCTTCTGCAAATGTAAGCATATCGTCGCTCATTCTTACCATGCGGCTTGGCAGTGATGGTTCGCTTCCGTGTGGAAGATTTGGGCTGTCCGGAGTATTATTTACTGCAGGATCTTCTACAGGTTTGTTATCGCGATATGATTGTAATTGACCACCCCAAAGACCGCCAAAGTACATGTAGTAATTACCATCTTCGTCTTTGAAAACGCAGTTATCTATACTGTAACTACCTGGAATTGGCTCCGGCTGCGGAATAAATGGACCCGCTGGATTATCAGCAATAGCAACTCCGTGATGGAATACTTCATTACAATCCTTCATAGGGAAGTACATGTAATATTTACCATCTTTTTCTGCAACGTCACAATCCCAAAGCTGACGACCATGCCATGCTATATCTTCCAAATCAAGAACCTTTCCGTGGTCGATAACCTCGCCATTCATAGGGTCATCGGTAGATAGCACATGATAATCTTTCATGATGTACTCATCGCCACTATCGTTGTTGACATTGTTACATTCCCAATCATGTGATGGATAAATATACACTCTGTCATTATACACATGAACAGATGGATCTGCCATGTAATCTGCGGGGAATAGATAACGTTTCTTCATACTATATCTTTTTTTGTTGTTATTACTATTATATGAAAGTGGTCAAAGTTAACGATTTTTTTCATTTAATACAGAGAATTCATTGTTTTTTTTTAATAAAAAGAGGTGTTTTATTGCTTTTACGGGTGATTTTTAACACTTTACGACCTGCCATTAGGGAATTTCAATAGCATATAAAAAAAAAGAGTGCCTCTTGCACTCCTTTTTTCGCACTTCTAACCGGATCTATTCACAGACATGGCTAAGCACTTCACGAAAGTCAATTACTAACCAAATATGTATATGCATGAAAACTTACAGCGCAAAGTTATTCGTCATTGGCGAAATAGGGATTAAGAAAAGTTTCATAGTGATTAAGATTTGGTTCCCAAAATGATTTTAACATTTTTAAACAATTAAGATTTGGTTCAAAAAGATTAAGATTTGGTTCCCAGAAAGACCCCAGAAGGTATTAGAACGGCATTTTATAAAAATTCGGATTTTTGCTAGAAAAAGAAGAAGAGTTCAACTTTTTATTGAACTCTTCTACGTTGTCGTACGAGGATTCGAACCTCGACAAACAGAACCAAAACCTGTTGTGCTACCATTACACCATACGACAATCATTCATCCCTTTCGGGATTCGACTGCAAAGGTAGGAATATTTTTATTCAGCTACAAGCAAATAGTAGTTCTTTTTTCCTCTTTGCAATACTATATATCTGTCATCAACCAAATCTGCTTCGGTAAATGGACGAGAATGGTCGTATGTTTTCTCTTTGTTTATGGAAACACCACCACCCTGCATCATCTTTCTTGCTTCGCTCTTTGAGAAGAAGACAGGACAATTATCTGTCAAGAAATCGGAAGCCTTAATGTTCTGAGAAAGAAGTTCTCTTTTAAATCTAAACTGAGGCACACCTTCAAAAACAGACAGAAGCATATCTTCATTTATCTGTTTGAGTTCATCTGACGAACCGCCGCCAAACAATATACTGGAGGCCTCAGCAGAAGCTTTATAATCTTCTTCGCTATGTACCATACAGGTTACATCTTTTGCAAGACGTTTCTGCAAGAGTCTCAAATGAGGAGCTGCATCGTGTTCCGCAATAAGAGCTTCGCACTCTTCTCGTTCTATATTTGTAAATATTTTTATATATCTCTTAGCATCATCGTCGCTTACGTTCAGCCAGAATTGATAGAACTTATATGGCGATGTATATTCCGGATTCAGCCATATATTTCCGCCTTCTGTCTTACCAAATTTGGTTCCGTCAGATTTTGTGATTAGCGGACAGGTCAATGCAAAACATTCTGCACCGGTAATTCTGCGAATAAGTTCTGAACCGGTTGTGATATTTCCCCACTGATCTGCGCCACCCATCTGTAGTTTACAATTTTTGTTCTTATTCAGATACAAGAAATCATAACCTTGAAGCAGCTGATAAGTAAACTCTGTAAATGAAAGTCCATCACGAGCTTCGCCATTAAGACGTTTTTTTACAGACTCTTTTGCCATCATATAGTTAACAGTAATGTGCTTACCAATATCACGAGAGAAATCAAGGAATGTTATATCTTTCATCCAATCGTAGTTGTTTACCAACTCTGCTTTATTTGGAGCATCACTGTCAAAATCAAGGAACTTTGACAACTGTTTTCTAATACAATCTACATTGTGCTTTAGTGTCTGTTCATTCAAGAGATTGCGTTCCTGAGATTTTCCACTTGGATCGCCTATCATACCTGTTGCACCGCCAACCAATGCAAGCGGTTTGTGACCGCATCTCTGGAAATGACGCAAAATCATAATACTGCACAAGTGACCAATATGCAGAGAATCTGCTGTAGGATCGAAACCTACGTATGCTGTTACCTGCTCTTTTGATAGGAGTTCATCTGTTCCGGGCATCATCTGGTGTATCATACCACGCCACTGGAGTTCTTCTACAAAATTTGTCATATATTACTATTTTTGGTTATTATTCATAATAATGGGCAGCAAAAGTACAAATCAAAACGGTTAAGTGCAAATCGGGCAGCATCAAATTTGTGTATTGCAACCACTTATACATTCAAAAAAGAGTGATTATTTTCAACCAAAAGCTGTTCAAGTTCTTGTTCCGATTTGTTCAATATTTTTGCTACTTTACAAAGCAAAGCGGAGAAACATGAAGAATCGTCCGATTCCAAAAACAGCGATTTCATCGGCATTATTTGCAATATTTCCGGCACAAAATTACTTCCTAAAGAGAACTCAATTCCTGAATTTAAAAGCTGTTTGGCTGTTAGAAGATTCCCTCTGAAACCATGAATAAGCCATCTTTGCGATGGTGAATATTTCTTTCTATAAAAAAATATTTCATCCAAAGATTTTACCTGATGAATGATTAGAGGTTTGCATAAATCTTCACTTAACTGAATGTGATACTCAAAAATCTTCTTTTGAATTTCTAAAGATGCACCACGCAATTTATCTATTCCACATTCACCAATAGCATAAACATTGTTTTGCAAAGCAGCAGTTTTCAATGCCTCTAAATCTGAATCTGTTACAGAAGTTGTATCCCACGGATGCAATCCCACAGAATAGCTGTTTAATGAATGCAAAGGAAGCTTTTGTGGAGCAACAGAGATCAAAGCGTTATCAGCATTGGAATTATGAGTATGTATATCGACTATTCTCATTTTACATATTTTCATGGAACGGGATCATATCCGGAACCTCCACCCGGACGGCACCTTAACAATCTTTTTACTGCAAGAAACATACCCTTAAAAGGGCCATATTTTGATATTGCTTCTATAGCATATTGTGAACAAGTGGGGGTAAATCTACAAGATGGTGGCAACAATGGCGATATGCAGAGCCTATAAAACTTTATAGGCAGTATGAGCAGATATGAAATGAAACGCATAATTGCCTTAAACATATAGATAATTTTTATTTACAGATTCAACGAAAGAGAATTTTCACTATTCAGATTTACCGCCTATAGCAGAAAGCAATTTTTCAAACGCCGAATCAAGACGTTTGTTAAGTTTTTCTGTTGACCACAATTTACCGTCAGTGTATATTAACGCCAACAACAAACCCTGGTTATCAGCAGCCAAAATACTCTTTAGTTTTTGATTATTAAGTCTATAATATTCACGCAATTGACGTTTTACTCTATTTCTTTTGACAGCCCTCTTGAAATGTCGTTTGGAAACAGATACCAAAAGATTTATACCTGAAATTTCTTCTGGCGGAACCTGTAGATACACCAAACGAACAGGGAAAGAACCTATCTCTCTGTTGCCCTCTGTAAAGAGTCTGTCTATAAGCTTGTCACTACAGAGTTTTTCTGTTTTTGGAAAGAAGAAATTTTCTGACATTTTATATAAAAAACAAGCCTTAAAAAACAGGCTGCATTTAACAGCTATGTTTTCTAAGGCTCAAATATACGCTTTTTTGTTTAATCGTTATTCTTTGACAAATAAAGACTGATAGCTGCCGGCATAGAAGTTACACCCTCTACAGGTGCTTCAATATCCAATCTAAAGCCTGCATCGCGAATGGCCTTTACTGTAGGTGCGCCAAAACAGCCAAATACTATATCACCTTGCTCAAAATTTGGATCGTTAGCTTTTAATGATTCTATTCCCGCAGGGCTGAAAAATACCATCATATCGTATGACTTCAACTCTTCAGGAGTGATTTCGTTGCTTACGGTGCGATACATTACAGCTTCTGAATGTTTAATCTTAGCTGCATCAAGCAAAGTTGTTAAATCGCCTGTATGAACATTTGAAACCGGTATAAAGTATGTTTCGTTCTTATGTTTCAATATAGGAGTCATAAGACCTTCTACCTTACCTGTTGTTCCAAAGAACACCTTTCTTTTTCTATATTGTACGTACTTCTGAATATACAATGCAACTGTCTCGGTGATACAGAAATACTTCATATCATCTGGGATAGCAACACGCAGTTCTTTACAAAGATTAAAGAAGTGATCCACAGCATGACGAGAAGTAAATACTATAGCTGTATGGTCAAGGATTGAGACTTTCTGTTGTCTGAATTCCTTGGCTGTAAGACTTTCAACGCGGATAAATGGTTTGAAGTCTAACTCAACTCCATACTTCTCAACCAAATCAAAGTAAGGAGATTTACTGGTTGCAGGCTGAGGCTGCGAAATAAGAATTTTTTGTACTTTCAAAGCTCGAAAAAAATAAAAATTATCTACTTTTTACTTCACTAAAAACCACGCCAAAAAGCATGGCGCGATTTCGAGGGCACAAAGGTAGATAAAAAAAACCAAAACAGAGCACTTTTTTTTGAAGAAGGCAGAAAAAAGCTTAAATAATATCCCTATTTCCAATAAAATAGCAAGTAATAAATAAACTATTACTGCAACTTGTACAGGTATATTGATGTATATTATCAGCAAAGATAAAACCAAGGCCATCGCCCCATTTAAGGCTTGTACCATTACATAAAAACTAATCCACCTAAAGTGCTGAGATGGGATATAATGCTTGCTGCATATTATGCCATTTACCAATATATAGAGAATTATCTTTAGTACTATAAAAAGAAGCACCAGTACAGATTGAGAAAGTACCGATTGCAACGGAGTTTCTGTATATGTCAATAAGCCGCTGCCGGTAAAAAGATAAACAAGCGTTCCTACCGATATTGCTATATGCATGGTAGCCAGGATGAGTCCGAACAGTGATAGTGGAGCATAGACCAATTGACCATCGGACTTCCTGAAGTTAAACATTGAGCGCAACGATTTAAGCACCTGTGGCATATCGGAACCTATTGTAACAGATACAAGTACAAAAGATAGAATCAGGAGCAAAACTACCCAATCATCACACAACTGTTCTACAGGTACTATAGTTTTCATTCAGTCTTCTGATATTTATCTACGCCAGGTTTCCAATCTATATTTGACACAATAGCAGGCAAAACATCTTCCGGAGTTTCCACAACAACCCAGGCAGTAAGAAACTCTTTCCGCATAAATCCGCTGTCTGCCGATGTCTGAAGCATCTTTATTAAAGGGTTGTAGTAACCGTTGGTGTTAAGTATTACTATAGGTTTTGTAAACAGATTCAACATTTTCCAGGTTACTATCTCCATAAGTTCTTCGAATGTTCCGGGTCCGCCGGGCAGTGCAACCACGGCATCGGCCATCTGCGCCATAAGCTCTTTGCGTTTGTGCATATCTTCTGTTTCGATAACCTTTGTGAGCGATTTATGCATCCACCCTTCGCGTACCATAAATTCGGGAATTATACCAATGGCTGTACCTCCCGATTCAAGTACACCGTCTTCTATGGCAGCCATCAGTCCGGTACTTCCTGCTCCTGTCACTACACTTATCCCCGATTGAGCAAAAATAGTTCCCAATCGTTTTGCAGCATCAATATAGGTTATATCGATGTTAGGGCTGGAAGCACCATATACTGTAACTGTATTTATACCCTTTACGGACATATCAATATCTGTAGTTTTCCGATTTGTATGGTCCATCAACCGAAACGCCTATGTAATCGGCCTGAGCCTGAGTAAGACGGGTTAGATGTACGCCTATCTTTTCCAGATGCAGACGAGCCACCTCTTCGTCCAGATGTTTTGGCAAACAATATACACCTGTTGCATACTTTTTGTTAAAGAGTTCTATTTGCGCCAATGTCTGGTTGGTAAAGCTGTTGCTCATTACAAAACTTGGATGACCTGTGGCACAACCTAAATTCACCAAACGGCCATCGGCAAGAAGAATTATTCTGTGACCATCGGGGAAGATATAGCTATCTACCTGTGGCTTTATGTTCTGAACTTTTATTCCGTCTATCTTCTTTAGTCCCTCTACCTGTATTTCGCTATCAAAATGTCCTATATTACATACTATTGCCTGGTCTGGCATCTGTTTCAGGTGTTCTACTGTTATAACATCTATGTTACCTGTAGTGGTTACAAATATGTTACCCATAGGAGCAGCCTCTTCCATTGTTACCACCTGATAACCCTCCATAGCTGCCTGTAAAGCACAGATAGGATCTATTTCTGTAATCAGGACTCTTGCTCCGTATGATCGCAAACTCTGTGCGCAACCCTTACCTACATCGCCGTAGCCACAAACAACTGCCACTTTTCCTGCCACCATTACATCGGTAGCACGTTTAATACCATCTACCAACGATTCACGACAACCATACAGATTATCGAACTTACTCTTTGTTACAGAATCGTTTACGTTGAATGCAGGGAAGAGCAGTTCGCCGCGCTGCTGCATCTGATAGAGACGATGTACTCCGGTTGTGGTCTCTTCGCTGACACCTTTTATTTGCGATGCCATACCGTTCCAGTAGCCGTTTCCTTTCTCTACTGCTACCTTTTTAAGAATAGAGAGCAGTTCCTGTTCATCGGCCGATGTTGCGTTGTATTCAATAGCAGAAGCATCTTTTTCTCCTTTTACACCCAGATGTATCATCAAAGTAGCATCGCCACCATCATCTACTATCATATTTGGACCTTCCGGGAAATTGAGTGCCTGCAATGTACACCACCAATAGTCTGCCAGAGTTTCACCCTTCCAGGCAAAAACGGCTGCTGTACCTGCTGCTGCAATAGCTGCTGCTGCATGATCTTGTGTAGAATAGATATTGCACGAACACCAGCGAACCTCTGCACCCAGAGCGTGAAGTGTCTCTATGAGAACTGCTGTTTGAATGGTCATGTGTAACGAGCCCATAATTCTGGCACCGCGCAAAGGTTTGCTTTCTGCATATTTCTCACGCAAAGCCATCAAACCCGGCATCTCTTTCTCTGCAATCTCAATCTCTTTTCTACCAAAATCGGCCAATGAAATATCGGCTACTTTATATGGTAATGTTGAATACAAGCTTTCCATTCCTTATATATATTATTTATGTATGTTGCGAATTTAGTGTAAACTGACGGAATATCAAAAAAATGGAGCCAATCCACTTTGGTTGGCTCCACACTTTTTCCTCAAGAGAGTCTTACTTACGAAGACCTAAAGCCTTAATGATAGCGCGGTAACGTTCGATATCACGATCCTTAAGATAGTTAAGGAGTGCGCGACGCTTACCAACAAGCTGTGTAAGTGCTTTCTCTGTGCTATAATCCTTACGGTGCTGTTTAAGATGCTCCGTCAAATGGGAAATACGGTATGAGAACAGGGCTATCTGAGCTTCTGGTGAGCCGGTATCCGTGTTAGACTTTCCGTATTGTCCAAAGATTTCTTGTTTTTTCTCTTTGTCTAAATACATTTTCTACAGTTTTTTAATGAAAATTTCGTTTAGCGGGCGCAAAGTTATCTCTTCTTTTTGAATATGCAATGAATTTCTTGAATTTTTCGTGTAACTTTGCACCCCGAAGTTGGAAATAAGTATAAGATGAATATAAGAAACATTGCAATTATTGCACACGTTGACCACGGAAAGACTACCTTGGTGGACAAAATGTTGATGGCAGGTAATCTGTTTAGAGATAACCAGTCAAAGGGTGAATTGATGCTTGATAACAACGATCTTGAAAGAGAGCGCGGTATAACCATTCTTTCCAAGAACGTTTCTATCACCTATAAAGATACAAAGATTAACATTATTGACACTCCGGGACACTCCGACTTTGGCGGTGAAGTAGAACGCGTGCTTAATATGGCCGATGGATGTATTCTGCTGGTAGATGCATTCGAAGGTCCTATGCCACAAACCCGTTTTGTACTGCAAAAGGCGTTGCAGATAGGATTGAAACCTATTGTTGTAGTAAATAAGGTGGATAAACCCAATTGCCGTCCGGAAGAGGTGTACGAAATGGTATTCGACCTGATGTTTGCGCTGGAAGCAACAGAAGACCAACTTGATTTCCCTGTTCTGTATGGTTCTGCCAAACAGGCGTGGATGAGCGAAGATTGGAAAAAGCCCACAAATAATATATTGCCTTTGCTGGATGCAATAGTAAAATACATTCCGGAACCAAAGAAGGAGGAGGGTTCACTACAGATGCTCATTACATCATTGGATTACTCTTCCTACACCGGAAGAATTGCGGTAGGCCGTATAAATCGCGGAGAACTGACCGAAGGAATGATGTGTACTCTTGCACATAGAGATGGTTCTATGGTTAAGGTAAAAATTAAAGAGCTCCACGTCTTTGAAGGCATGGGACAGAAAAAGGTGGAGAAGGTTGTAGCAGGCGATTTATGCGCTATTGTAGGATTGGAGAAATTTGAGATTGGAGATACCATCTGCGATTTGGAGCACCCGGATCCACTGCCACCTATTGCTATAGACGAACCTACCATGAGCATGATGTTTACCATCAACGATTCTCCATTCTTTGGAAAAGAGGGTAAATTTGTGACATCAAGACACATTCAGGAACGTCTTGATTTAGAGCTTGATAAGAATCTGGCTTTGCGCGTTCGCAGGACAGAAGAAGATGGTAAATGGGTTGTTTCGGGACGTGGTGTATTACATCTTTCTATCTTGATTGAGACTATGCGTCGCGAAGGCTATGAACTTCAGGTAGGTCAGCCTCAGGTTATTATGAAAGAGATTAACGGCGTAACCTGTGAACCTATAGAGGAGCTGACTATCAGCGTACCGGAAGAGTTCAGCAGTAAGATGATTGATTTGGCCACCAAACGTAAGGGCGAAATGACATCTATGGAGACTCAGGGCGACAGAGTTATCATTGTATTCGATATTCCATCAAGAGGTATCATTGGTTTAAGAACAAATATTCTGACTGCATCTCAGGGTGAAGCAATTATGGCACATCGTTTTAAGGAGTATCAGCCATACAAGGGTGATATTGAACGCCGCACAAACGGTTCTATGGTTGCTATGGAGACAGGTACTGCTTTTGCATACGCTATAGACAAACTGCAGGACAGAGGTAAGTTCTTTATAAATCCGCAGGATCAGGTTTATGCCGGTCAGGTGGTGGGTGAACATGTTCACGAAAGAGATTTGGTAATCAATGTTACCAAGAGCAAACAGCTTACCAATATGCGTGCAAGTGGTTCTGATGACAAGGCTCATATAGCTCCACCGGTTATCTTCTCATTAGAAGAGGCATTGGAATATATCAAGACCGATGAATACGTGGAAGTTACTCCAAAGAGCATGCGTCTGCGTAAGATTATTCTTAACGAAAACGATAGAAAGAAGGCTGCTAAGTAACATTAGTATATATGACAAGATTACGCTCCATAACAGGTATTATTGTTTTGTGTCTGTTTGTTGTTTCGTGCAACAGACAGCACAACATATATACTTTGGAGGGTACAATAGATAGTGGCAGTAACGATTCAATAATAGTAGCCGGATTTGACTACCGTTTTGAACGTACCGATACTATACGTCCTGTTGATGGTAAGTTTGTATATACCGTACAGGTTGATACTATTACCCCACTGTTCCTATTCTACACAGATGGTTCACAGGACATAGTTTTTGCAGAGAAAGATATTACCTCTACTCTTCATAAAACAGATAGCACCAAGTTTTCTATTATCAATGGTGGTAAAACAAACAATGAACTTACAACTTTCCGTAATGAAGTAGAAAGTGATACCACATTTGAACAGATTATTGCAAGAATAGATACATTCATTACCCATAATCCATTTTCTGAAGCTATACCATATCTGATTTATGAATATATGGTACGCCAAAACAAAGCCAGCGTGGCACAACTGAATTCGGTAATGAATAAAATGAGCGGTCTGTTACAGGATCATCAGTTTATTTTAGACCTGAATACAAATAAAAAGGCAGTAGGCGGCAGTGCGAGTTTTATATCGAGAGTCACTGTTACAGATACTGCAAACATTAAGACACAATTCAACCAGATAAGCGACCACGGATATCAGGCTGTGTGCGTATGGGCATCGTGGCACGAACAGAGTGACAACGCAAGAAAGCAGTTCTACGCCCTAAGAGACAGTTTCCCCGATAAAGCGCTTATATTCACCACTTTGTCCATAGATACAAATTTTGACAGATGGAAAAATACAGTTGATAAGGATAGTCTTAACCTAATAGAATATTGTGACCAAACCGGATGGAACAGTAAAATAGTTACCACACCCGGAATAAACAAATTACCTGCTTATCTGTTACTTACAGGCCAGGAACATATCACGGCAGTATGCTATTCTATTGATGATTTAAAATACACCATTAAAGATAGAGTACCAAACAGGGACGACGATTAATATTTTTCAAATATGAACAACACAACCAATAATACCATAAGCCATGTTAATAAAAGTTTTTGGAGCAGCTGTTCAAGGAATAGATGCTTTTGTTATCACCATTGAAGTTAGTACATCAAGAGGTATCAAGTTTTTTTTGGTAGGTCTGCCTGACGTTGCTGTCAGGGAGAGCCACGAACGTATAGTATCAGCCCTACAAGTAAACGGATACAAGTTCCCCACAAGCCAGATTATTGTAAATATGGCACCTGCCGACATACGCAAGGAGGGTGCTGCCTACGATTTGCCTTTGGCTGTAGGAATTATGACAGGTGCAGAGATTATCAAGCCCAACCACCTGACAGAATATATCATTATGGGAGAACTGAGTTTAGATGGTGGGTTACAACCCATAAAAGGTGCACTTTCTATGGCTATTAAAGCCAAAGAGGCCGGTTTTAAGGGGGTAATTCTACCCTATCAGAATGCAGCGGAAGCTGCTGTGGTAGATGGCATAGAGGTTTATGGAGTAAAGAATCTGCGCCAGGTGGTTTCACTGCTTAACGATATGCCGGACGCTATAGCACCTATGCCACACTATTTAGAGAAAGAAGAAGATTACACCGGGTTTATGGGGTGTGACTTTTCCGACATTAAAGGCCAGGAAGCGGTAAAAAGAGCATTAGAGGTAGCTGCGGCAGGTGGTCATAACATTATAATGATAGGTCCGCCGGGAAGTGGTAAATCTATGATGGCACGTACACTGCCTACTATTCTGCCTCCACTTACACTTTCAGAAAGTTTGGAAACCACAAGAATACATTCTGTTGCAGGATACACAGGACAAGGAGTATCGCTGGTAAAAAACAGACCGTTCAGACATCCGCATCATACCATATCAAGTATAGCGTTAACCGGCGGTGGCATAAATGCTCAACCCGGTGAAATATCGTTAGCTCATAACGGAATACTCTTTTTAGATGAACTGCCACACTTTTCAAAAACATCATTAGAGGTGCTTAGACAGCCATTAGAAGATAGAAGCATAGTTATTTCAAGAGCTAAATACACTGTGGAATACCCTGCATCTTTTATGCTTGTGGCATCTATGAACCCCTGCCCTTGCGGATACTACAACCATCCCACAAAGGCGTGCCAGTGCAGCCCGACCGGCATAGAAAGATATCTGAACAAAATAAGCGGACCTCTTATGGACAGATTCGATCTGCATTGTGAAATTCAGCCTGTCAGTTTTGAAGATATGAGTTCCAAAAACAAAGGCGAACCAAGTGAAAAAATAAGGGCAAGAGTGATACGCACCAGAGAGATACAAAGCCGGAGATTTGCCGATGAAAAGGGGATTTATTGCAATGCTCAGATGGATTCAAAACTACTGAACTTATATGCCAAGGCAGAACCTGCAAGTATAAATATCTTAGGGCAGGCTATGAAGCGACTGAACCTCTCTGCCAGAGCATACGACAGAATATTGAAAGTATCAAGAACTATTGCCGACATGGATAATTCGGAGAGCATAAAACCGCAACATATAGCAGAAGCTATAAGTTATCGTAGCCTTGATAGAGAAAATTGGGGCTCATAAAAGTAATTCTCTGAATATAAAGATGTAACTTTGCAATCTAAAACAGATATAAATATACAAACTGAAGATATGAAAGAGTACAAAAGGATTCTGGTTACATCGGCATTGCCATACGCAAATGGTCCGTTGCACATAGGTCATTTGGCAGGTGCATATATTCCTGCCGACATTTATGTCCGTTATCAACGTCTGAAATCTATTCCTGTAATGTTCATTGGCGGTTCCGATGAACATGGTGTGCCTATTACCATCAGAGCAAAGAAGGAGGGTATTACACCGAAGGATGTTATTGACAGATATCACTATCAGATAAAAGAGACATTCCAGAAGATGGGTGTTTCTTACGATATTTACGGACGCACCAGTTCCGATATACATCATCAGTTTGCTGCCGATTTCTTCCGCAAGTTGTATGACACAGGCAAATTTATTCAGAAGAGCAGCGAACAGTACTACGACGAAGAGGCAAAGATGTTCCTTGCCGACAGATATATAACCGGTGAATGTCCTCATTGTCACCACGATAAGGCATACGGCGACCAATGCGAAAAGTGCGGTACAGCCCTTTCACCAACAGAGCTTATTAACCCTACAAGTACTGTAAGCGGAAGCAAGCCTGTAATGAAGGAGACCACACACTGGTATCTGCCACTGGAACAGTATCAGGAGTGGTTACAGGAGTGGATTCTTGAAGGACACAAGGAGTGGCGTCCAAACGTATATGGTCAGTGCAAGAGCTGGCTTGATATGGGACTTCAGCCACGTGCCGTAAGCCGCGATTTGGATTGGGGTATTCCTGTTCCTGTAGAGGGTGCAGAGGGCAAAGTGCTTTACGTATGGTTCGATGCTCCTATAGGCTATATAAGCAACACCAAAGAGTTCTGCGATGCTCATCCTAAACGTGGCACATGGGAACAGTGGTGGAAAGATGAAGATACACGTCTGGTTCACTTTATAGGTAAAGATAACATAGTATTCCACTGCATTGTATTCCCATCTATGCTAAAAGCAGATGGTAGCTATATTCTTCCTGATAATGTTCCAAGCAACGAATTCCTGAATTTGGAAGACGATAAGATTTCTACATCCAGAAACTGGGCTGTTTGGGTACACGAATATCTGGAAGATTTCCCGGGCAAAGCAGATGTACTGCGTTATGTGCTTACAGCAAATGCTCCTGAAACAAAGGATAACAACTTTACATGGAAAGATTTCCAGGCACGTAACAACAACGAACTTGTGGCTGTTTATGGAAACTTTGTAAACCGTGCACTTGTTCTTACACAGAAGTATTTTGACAGCGTAGTTCCTGCAGCAGGTGAACTGACAGAGTATGATAAAGAGACACTTAAAGAGTTTGCAGGTGTTCAACAGCAGTTGGAATCACTATTAGAGAACTTTAAGTTCCGCGATGCACAGAAAGAGGCTATGAATCTGGCTCGCATTGGTAACAAATATCTTGCTGATACAGAACCTTGGAAACTTGCAAAGACCGATATGGCCCGCGTAGAGACTATTCTGAATATTGCTCTACAGTTGGTTGCCAACCTCTCTATAGCATTTGAACCATTCTTGCCTTTCAGCAGCGAGAAACTGCGTAATATGATTGGTATGGAGGGTTGTGACTGGAACCAGTTAGGCAGCATAGAACTGTTGAAAGCAGGTCATAAATTGGGTAAAGCAGAACTTCTGTTTGAAAAGATTGAAGACGAAGCTATTGAGGCACAGGTTAATAAACTGCTTGCTACTAAAAAGGCAAACGAAGAGGCAGAGGCAAAAGCCCAGCCTGCCACACCTATACTTCCAAACATTGAATTCCCCGATTTTGAGAAGTTAGACATTAGAGTTGGTACAGTATTAGAGTGCCAGAAAGTGCCAAAAGCCGACAAACTTTTGCAGTTCAAAATAAACGATGGTTTAGGTGGTCGCACTATCCTTTCAGGTATAGCACAGTACTACAATCCGGAGGATTTAGTAGGTAAGCAGGTATGTTTCATTGCTAATCTGGCACCAAGAAAAATTCGTGGCATAGAGAGCCAGGGAATGATTCTGAGTGCACTGAATGCAGACGGAACACTTGCTGTTACCACAGTAGAGAAACCTGTTAATCCGGGTAGCGAAGTACGTTAACAATCTGTTTATGAAGAATGTTGCAGTAATACTGGCAGCCGGTTCAGGTTCAAGAACAGGACTGGATATTCCCAAGCAGTTTCTTATGCTTGCGGGCAAATATGTGCTGGAACATTCTGTAGATACATTCTGTGCCCATCCTAAGATAGAAGAGGTAACCATAGTGGTTGCATCAGAATATATAGATAAGGTACAGGCATTAGCCAAAGAGCGAGGCTGGCAAAAGGTTAAACATATAGTGCAAGGAGGCAAAGAGCGTTACCACTCCACATTGGCGGCAGTAGATATCTACCGCAATATGCCGGACTGCAATATGCTTATACACGATGCTGCACGTCCTTTGGTAACAACAGAGATTATTGATAGAACTATAGAGGCAATGGATAGCTACACCGCAGCCGATGTGGCTATCCCTGTTGCCGATACTATTGTGGAGACGCACGATAGTGGCAAAACAATGGATACCGTACTGAACAGAGATATTCTATATAGCGAACAGACACCACAGGCATTCAGACGTTCTGTACTGGAAGAGGCTTACAAGATAGCCCTGCAGGATCCCAATTTTAAATCTACAGACGATTGCGGTACCGTTATAAAATATATGCCCCAGGTACCTGTTGGTATAGTACCCGGAGACACATCAAACATCAAACTCACTTTTGCAAGTGATATTCCTATGATAGAGTGGTTACTCTCTAACAGAAAGAGATAACACTACCCTTTTACACAATTCTTTCTGCATCTTATTACTGCCACTACAATCATGGCAAGTATTGACGCATACATTATTCCCACAAATATCAGTGACAAGGTATCGCCTTTACGTACACTGTCAGGACGGAATTCAAAACGTATATCGTGATTTCCGGCAGGAATGTTGATAGCACGCAGCAGATAGTTCACACGGAAAATATCAACCGGTTCGTTATCTATATATGCCTTCCAGCCATACGGATAGTAGATTTCTGAGAATACTGCTGTTCCTGCTTTGGTTGAAGCCGATTTGTAGGTAAGTACATCGGGAGCATACGATGTAAGAGCTATCTGTGCTTCATTGCCCTGAACAGGGGTAAAGTTCTGTACATAACCTGCAAATTCCTTATCCAGTACCGCAGTGGTCTTTAGGTTGATAGAACCAAGTGCTGCACACTCCTGATTGGCATTTTCGGCAACCAGCAGAGTATCTACAAACCAGGCATTACCCATTGCGTATGGATTGCGCTGAGGTACTGCCTTACCTTCGTCATCGGTCACTATAAAGTATTTGGCATTCAGCATACTAATAACATCCATATCCATCTTTGAGAGATATTGGTCTATAATATCCTGATAACGACGCAGTTTTGCAGCGCTGTATCCGCCTATCGATTTCAGATAGTATGATGTACGGGCATCGTTAAATGTGCTTGTGGTAAGATTCAGCACTCTGAAATGGGGATCTTTATCGGTAAGAATAGCCTGTTCGTATGGTTTCATTGCAAAGGCACTCTGATTCTGTTTTGCTGTAACAAAGTTGCTATCATTCAGGAAACGTTTGTTTACAGGCCACATATCGGCTACTACAAGAATGCCCAGAACCGCTATCATCCAGCTCTTTTTAATAAGGTTGTTGGTAAAGAGCCAAACAGTGGCAGCAGAAAGCAGAATAAAGAGGAACGAACGGAATGAATCTGTACGGAACATTATGGAACGTTCTTCTATTATTGCAGAAAAGGCCCAACCCGGCAGTTGTGAAGCAATGCTTGCATCGTTTGAAGATGTAAATGTAAACAGAGAACCGCCAAACAGAGCAAATATCAGGCAGAGTCCGCCTGTTATACCTGCCGATATATAGAGGTTCTTGTTTATAATCTTCTTGTCTATTGTGCCATCCATTATCTGTTTGAGCGCAAGGAATCCTAACAGTGGTACAGTAACTTCCGCAACTATCAATATAGATGAAACAGAACGGAATTTGCTGTATAACGGGAAGTATTCAAAGAATAGTTCGGTAAGCCACATCCAGTTTTTTCCCCATGCAAGTGCAAACGAGAAGAAGGTTGCAACCAGCAGAGCCCACTTGTATGGTCCTTTCACTATAAGCAGACCAAGCACAAAGAGGAAACATACTATTGCACCGGCATATACTGAACCTACGGTAAACGGCTGTTCACCCCAATAGGTAGGAGCAGACTGACAGAACGACTTTGCATCGGCTTTGGAGACTCCGTTTTTAACAAGAGTTTCGTATAGATGAGAATCTGTACCTACATCGTAACCTGAGGCTGTTCCCATAAATCCCGGAATCATAAAGGTAAGCGATTCATCTATACCGTAGCTCCAGTCTGTAGCATATTTTATGTCCAATCCATCGCTCTTTTTTTCACCCTCTGCCACCTGAACCAAATCTGAATGTCCGCCACGCATGGTCTCTGTCATATATTCGCTGTTGGCAAAGATATTGGCCATACCTGTACCCATACCAACCACAACAGATCCTGCAAAAAGCAGTGTGGAGATAAGCAGGTCTTTATAGCGCTTTTCTTTAATATGGATATAGAGTTCTGCACAGAACAGCACTCCTATAAGCATAAAGATGTAGTATGCCATCTGCGGGTGCGGAGAAAAGCCCACCGATACAAATATCATGGTAAGCGCAGCACCAAGAGCATACTGTTTTTTGAATATTAAGAAGAATCCGCCTACTACCACTGACATAAGTGGAATACTCCATGCCTTTGTAGCGTGTCCTGCTGCCTCTATTATGAAGAAATATGATGAAAAGCCTATAGCTAATGCACCCACTATGCTAAGCCACTTATCTACTTTGAATGAACGCAACAGTGCAAAGAAACAGCAGAAATACATAAGGAATACCAAATGCAGATGTGTTGCCGATGGATGGAACAGTTTATTCAACGGTTTCATCAGTGCTGCAGAAGCATATCTACCGCCACCTATCTGATAGTTAGGCATTCCGCTGAACATTGCACCGGTCCACCAAGTGTTGTTACCGGTATCTTTACGATACTGCACACTTTCGCGCACTGCAGAATTTGCATTGACTGTATCGCCTGCATAAACTACCTTTCCTTCAAATTCCGGAGCACAATATACACACGCAATAACTGCAAAAAGAACTAAAGCCACCAAGTATGGCAAATACTTTGAAAATATCTTCTTTTTATCCATATTCACACTTAAAAACTGTTTTAATGTGCGAAAGTACATTTTTTAACGCAAACTTTTGTTATAAGGAGCTCTATTTGTTACTTTTGCTATGAAACTTATTACAAAAGTATGAAAATAGTAGTTTTAGGTACAGCATGGCCATATAGAGGCGGAATAGCCCTTTTCAACGAAAGACTGGCCAGAGAATTCCAGAAAGAGAACGACGAGGTGATAACATACACCTTTACATTGCAGTATCCATCTTTCCTGTTTCCGGGAAAGACTCAGTATTCAGAAGAGCCTGCACCGCAGGGTATGAATATTGTGAGAAAGGTTAATTCTGTAAATCCGTTCAACTGGATTAAGGTGGGACGCGAACTTAAAAAGCTGGCTCCGGACCTTATTGTGATAGGTTTCTGGCTACCGTTCATGGCCCCATGTCTGGGCACTATTGCACGCATTGCAGGAAAGAATGGCAAAACAAGAGTGGTATCAGTAGTACACAATATCATTCCGCACGAACACCGTATAGGTGATAAGATGTTTGCATCCTATTTCTGTAAATCTGTGGATGGTTTCGTTGCCATGTCAGATTCCGTACTGAATGACCTTACCCGGTTTGACAATGTTAAGCCACGCGTATTCTGCCGTCATCCACTGTATGACAATTTTGGTCAGCATGTGGAGCGTAGCAACGCTTTGGCAGAATTAGGATTGGACAGCAACAACAGATATATGCTCTTCTTTGGTTTGATAAGAGACTACAAAGGGCTGGATATAATGTTGAAAGCATACGCTGACAGCCGTCTGCGCCAGATGGGTGTAAAACTGATTGTGGCAGGTGAATTTTATAACAATGCCGAAAAGTACTTTGAATTAGAAAAAGAGTTGGGTTTGGAGGGCGAAGTTATATGGCACAGAGAGTTTGTACCCGATAGTAAGGTACGCTACTATTTTGGTGCTGCCGACATAATAGTACAACCATATAAATCGGCCACCCAGAGTGGTGTAACACAGATTGCATACCATTTTGAAAAGCCGATGATTGTTACCAACGTAGGCGGTTTGGCAGAGATTGTTCCAAATGGCAAAGCCGGTTATGTGGTTGAACCCGATGAAGGGGAGATAGCAGATGCCATTGTGGATTTCTTTGGCAACAACAGACAGGAGGAGTTCAGAGAGGGACTTCTATTTGAGAAGAAAAAATATGCATGGTCCAATATGACCAAATCTGTCAGGAAAGCCGGAGAGGAGTAAATAAACAAAATAAACCCCAAAAGTTTTTTCTCACTTTTGGAGTTTATTTTGCCTGTAGTGAACTATTCTACCAGTTCGTAATCCATCTGCTTACGTTCCAGATTACATTTAGCAACCTGAACACGCACAGGATCGCCCAATCGGTAGGTTCGCTTGGTCTTTCTGCCGACTATTCGATAGTTCTTTTCATCGAATTCAAAATAATCGCCTGCCAGTGTACGGATAGGTATCATACCTTCACACTTGTTTTCTACTATTTCTGCATAGATACCCCATTCGGTTACTCCGCTTATAACAGCATCATAGACCTGTCCCATACGGTCTGCCATATATTCCACCTGCTTGTATTTGATGCTGGCGCGTTCTGCCTGTTCTGCCAGCTGCTCCATGTGTGAACAGTGTTCGCAGTTCTCTTCACATTTGGCCTTCATCACGCTTCTACCACCAGAAAGATAACGGGTAAGCAGACGATGCACCATCAGATCCGGATAACGACGTATAGGCGATGTAAAATGTGTGTAGTAATCGAATGCCAGACCATAGTGACCTATGTTATCGGTAGTGTAAATAGCCTTCTGCATAGAACGTATGGATACTATCTCCACCAGATTCTGCTCTTTTTTGCCCTTAACATCGGCCAAAAGTTTATTCATGGATTTTGCTACATCCACATTTGTTCCTGTTACCTTGATTTTGTAACCAAACTTTGAAATGAACTGTTGCAAGTTTGATAATTTGTCAGGATCGGGCACATCGTGAACACGATACACAAAGGTCTTTGGATTTCTATCCTGCTTTTTACCAATATATTCTGCTACACTGCGGTTTGCCAGCAGCATAAACTCTTCTATCAGCTGATTGGCATCCTTTGATTCTTTGAAATAGACACTCATAGGATGTCCCTTTTCATCTATATCGAAACGAACCTCTACCCTGTCAAAGCCCAGAGCGCCATCTACAAAACGTTTCTCGCGCAGGATTTTTGCCAGACGGTCCAACTCTAAAATCTGAGAAGTATATTCATCGCCTGGAAGCGGTTCGTTACCGCCCTGTTGGAAACGTTCTATTATGGCCTGTGCCTCTTCGTATGTATAACGACGATTACTGCGAATTACTGTGCGTGCTATTCTGTACTTCTTCACTACAGCTGCATCGGTCATTTCAAAGATTACGGAATATGCCAGTTTATCTTCATCAGGACGCAGTGAACAGAGATTGTTGCAGAGATTTTCAGGCAACATAGGTATGGTTCTGTCAACCAGATAGATTGATGTAGCACGTTTGAACGCCTCTTTATCTATGGCTGTGCCCTCTTCTACATAATGGCTTACATCGGCTATATGGACACCAACTTCCCAAAGACCTTTTCCTATTTCGCGAATGGAAAGGGCATCGTCAAAGTCCTTTGCATCGCGTGGATCTATGGTGAATGTTACCACATCGCGGAAATCTTCTCTTTCAAGAAGAGCATATTCAGGAATCTCTGCAGGAATAGCATTTGCAGCCTGTTCCAACTGTTCGGGATAGCTGTATGGAAGACCATATTCTGCAAGTATAGCGTGCATTTCCGCTTCGTTTTCACCGGAAGCACCAAGTACATCAACTATTTTACCTATAGGGCTGCGGTCTGTTTCGGTAGGCCATTCTACCACCTTAACTATAACTTTATCGCCGTTGTGCAGTTTTTTAACAGCACTATAAGGCACTAATATATCCTTATCGGAACGGTCGGGAGTAACCACAAAAGCACAATCGTTGTTCTTTTGAAGAGTGCCCACAAAGGTCTCTTTTGCACGTTTCAGTATCTCTATCACTTCGCCTTCCGGACCCGAAAGCGGCGCTTTTGCATACTGCACTATCTTAACTCTGTCACCGTTGGTAGCACCCATGGCGTTACGCTCTGCTATAAAGACATTGCAACTGCCATCGTCGGGAATAAAGTAGTTCTTTCCCCCTACTCTGCGCTGAAGGACACCCTCCATAAATTTATCTTTTTGAGCCAACTGAAAACGTCCGTTAACCTCTTTAAGAAAACCTACATCTACTAAATCCAGTACCAATTCAAGACAAATGTTTCTCATTGGGTGCGTTTTAAGACGCAGTTCTTCATACAGATTCTTTACACTTAACAAACTATCCTGATTGTTTCTAAAATAGTCCATCAACTGTTCCATCATATATTTGCGGTTCATCTTTACACCGCCTTTGTAAGATCTGCCCATAGTATTTCTGTTTTTAATGTTTAAAATCACTACGAAGATATATAAAAACAAAATAAATGATGCAAAACGAATCATAAATTATAAAAACAGAGTAAATTCGCTTTCGCTATGAAGATATTGGTTACAGGTGCAAACGGATTTATAGGCAGTTTCGTTATAGAAGAGGGGCTACGCAGAGGATACGATATGTGGGCTGCTGTAAGGCGTGGCAGCAATTGCAGCTATATTGATGAAAAAAAGGTGCATCTTCTGCAAATAGATTATTCATCGGAAAAGAGTATCATCAACACTCTATCGGAAATAGGCGCTTTCGATGTTATTATACACACAGCAGGAGTAACCAAAAGCCACAACAAAAAGGGGTTTGAAGAGGGGAATTATGCCGTTACCAAACTACTGATCAATGCATTGAGCAATGCCGGAATGCTTCCTGAACAATTCATCTATATGAGTACATTGGGAACATACGGAGCGGTTCACGAAAAAGAGCCTTTTGAAACCATAAAAGAGAACGACATCCAGAGTCCAGAGACCAACTACGGAAAGAGTAAACTTAAAACTGAGATATATCTAAAGAGCATTCCCGGGCTGAATTATGTAATATTCCGTCCTACAGGTGTTTATGGCCCACGCGATAAAGATTACTATCTGATGGCTAAGAGCATAAAATACCGTTTCAACTTTATTTCCGGCATAAAAAGACAATCTATCACCTTTATATATGTAAAGGATTTGGTAAAAGCCATCTATTCCGCCATAGATAAAGAGGTGCAAAAGCGTTGCTATTTTGTAAGCGACGGAAACCAATATAGCAGTACAGAGTTTGGTAATCTTATAGCTGCTGAATTTGGTTACAAATGGATAATTAACCTAAAGTGCCCACTACCATTGGTATGGATAATATGCCACACATTGGGTGGAGTAGCTGCACTGTTTGGCAAAACTTTTACGCTGAACAGGGACAAATACCATATAGTGGCACAGAGAAACTGGCTGTGCGATATAACAGCGCTGCAGCAGGAGCTGGATTTTACCCCCGACTACCCGTTACAGCGTGGCGTAAAAGAGACCGTAGAATGGTACAAATCCAACGGCTGGCTTTAGAACTATGCACATTCAGATTTCAATTTCGGTGTAAATAAAATATGTTTGTAATATTTTTTTGCTACCTTTGTCGCAAGATATAAACCGCAATGCTGATGAGGTATTTCGCTAAGTGCAAAGTCCCCGCCTCGAGCCTCACCATATTAGGTAAACATCGATTGCGTTATCTTGGGGCAAGATATAAGAGGAGGTTTTTCAAAGACCTCCTTTTTTATGTATCTCACTATATTTTCATCGCAGTAATACAATACTGAACTTTTTCGTGATTTCTTCTACGAACTCCAACTGTCATCTTTACAATACCAATCCCAACACAATCGTATTGCATTACTATAATCTTTTCAAAGAGTTTTTGATTATTGTTTTTTTTGGTTCTTACAGTTGAGACTCTTTTAGCGTTGGTTAATATAGCATCTAATTGAAGAACTGCTAATGTTGAATAATATGATCTTGATGCATGAGTACAAGTTTCTGTAATAGAAACAAAACGAATATTAATATATTCTTTTAAAGATAAATTGAATCGTCTTTGAGTTGGATTCTGAACTTTCCATTCATGATAGAATCTTGAGATAATATTTCTTCTAATCTCTATATCTTCACGAGTATTTCCCTTTGGTATATCTGTGGATTTCATAGCTAATACTAATTTTATTGCAAAAAAAGTATTTTTTATTCGGATTTCAAAATCTGCTGAATATAAAAACTTTGAAAAAAATTTGGTGGAATGAAAATATTGTTTCACCTTTGCAGTGTATTAGTGATGTAGTACACTCAAAAAGTAAAAATAACAATGATAAAAATTGAAGATTTAAGTTTCAGTTATGGAAACTATGATGTTTTGAAAGGCATATCTTTCAAAATGGAAGAGGGCAAAATTTATGGCCTTTTAGGAGAAAACGGAGTGGGAAAAACCACACTCCTTACTTTGATTGCAGGTTTAAAAGCACCACAAATCGGTTCTATTTTAGTTGACGGCAAAAAACCGTATGACAGACAACCCTCATTTCTTGAAAACATTTTCTATCTGCCCGATGTGGTTGCACCCGTGCGCTACAAAGCTATAGATTTTGCAAAAGATCGTGGCAAGTTCTGGAGTAAGTTTAGTCTGGACCATTTTAATCAGATTATGCAGCTGCTTGAAAACGATCCGCAGCGCCGTATGGATAAAATGTCATTGGGACAACTTAAAAAGACCTATATCAGTTTTGCGCTTGCCTGCAACTGTAAATATCTGATTATGGATGAACCAACTAACGGACTTGATATCCCTTCCAAGGCTCAGTTCAGAAAGGCACTGACCAAATTTACATCAGAAGATAGCACCATTCTTATATCTACTCACCAGGTTAGAGATTTAGAAAACATTATAGATCCTATTATCATATTAGATAAACAAGATGTGCTTTTGAATGCCTCTATTCAGGAAATTACTGAAAAACTCTATTTTGACTATTCAACAGAAGTAGTTCCGGATGCTCTCTATGCAGAGATGATTCCGGGCGGGGCTATTCAGGTAAGAGTGAATGAAGAGGGTTTGGAAAGTAAAGTAAATATTGAGGCACTTTTCAATGCTGTACATTTGCATAAAGATGTAGTTAAGAATATGTTTAACAAGAAATAATATAGCAACTATGAATAACGACATATTTGATTTTAAAAGATTCGGTAACTATTTTGTTACAGACATTAAGAACGCTATAGCAAACTACAGATGGTCTATGATTATTCTAATCTTGGGCGGTCTGATTTCATATATTGTAGTAGGACTTGTAAATACAATATATAATTATAGTTGGCAAGACATGTTAAATGGGGTAGATATTGAATGGGTTCACGCTAATGCAGGAAGTAGAGTTTCTATGATGGTGACGGCATTTACTATTATAATTTTTACCGCACCGGCCAAATGTTATGGTGGATTGACCGATAAAAATACAGGTAGCGATTTTATTTTGCTGCCCGCATCAAGATTAGAGAAGTTTATCTCTATGATTCTGATATGCTGCATTGTAATACCTATTGTATTTATAGCCGGACATTTAATGGTAGATTATTTAATCTGCTTAGTTTGTCCTGAAACAGGTAACTGTATTATTACAGAAATATCATCTAAAGCAGAATTAATATTTGAAGGAGCAGATGTACCTATAGAAATTATTGATAGAATAAATTGGACATCTGCAATTGATGATACTTGGATGATATTCCTATTCTTCTTATTGGGTGCATTGGTGTTTAAAAAATCAAAAGCAATCAAAACCTTCTTAGGTGGTGTTGCAATTATAACAGTTATCAGCTTTCTCTTAACTATATTGCTAGCACCAACAATAAAAGAAATAGATTCATTATTCTACTCTTATACAGCAGGGATGAGTAGAGCAGAAATAAAAGCATTATTACTTGGTTGGTTTAATAAAATGATGCTTTTCGATACCATCTTCGATATAACAATAAATGCTCTGTTGCTAACAGGTATTTGGTTTAAACTGAAAACTTTAAAGCATTAGTCCCAAAAGCACCTTTATTATAAATTGGATAAACTGAATCAGTATTGTAATTATGGATTTTAATCAAAACAAACCAATATATCTTCAGATTGTGGATAACATATCTGAACGAATACTTGCAGGAGAATTACTGCCTGAAGACCGCATTCAGTCTGTCAGGGATTTGGGAAGCGATTTGGGTGTGAATCCAAATACGGTTATGCGCAGTTACGAAAAGCTTACCACAGATGGTATAATCTACAACAAGCGTGGCATAGGTTACTATGTATCTGCAGATGCCAAAGAGATAGTATTACAGAAGATGCGTGAAGAGTTTCTTAGTAAGGAGGTACCGCAGTTTATTAAAAGAGCAAAAATGCTTGAAATAGATTTATCACAGCTATTGACAAAGTAAACTGAAATAAAAACTTCCCGGAGGAGAAAACCTTCGGGAAGTTCTGTTTATGATATTCTGTATTTTAGAATTCTGCCAAATGCATATCGCCCTTTTCTGCAAGTGCCTGATGCAGAGCAAATGCCTTAGAAAGTGCGTGTGATGTCTGACCTTTCTGTGAGATCTTAAGGTAATCCCACATAAGCTGTTTGTAGTCTGGATGAACGCAGTTTTCAATAATGCACTTTGCACGCTGTTCAGGAGATTTTCCGCGCAAATCAGCAATACCCTGTTCTGTAATAAGCACCTTAACACTGTGTTCGTTGTGGTCAACGTGTGAACACATAGGAACAATAGCGCTAATCTTTCCACCCTTAGCTACTGATGGGCAGCTGAAGATAGATATAAAGGCATTACGGGTAAAGTCACCTGAACCACCAATACCGTTCATCATCTTGGTACCGCAAACGTGAGTTGAGTTAACATTACCGTAAATATCAGCTTCGAGAGCTGTGTTCATTGCTATCAAACCTAAACGACGAGCTACTTCAGGGCTGTTTGAAACCTCTGTAGGACGAAGCACTAACTTATCTTTGAAGAAGTCCATATCGTCATAGATACCCTGCAGTGTTTCATTACTTACGCTGAGTGATGAACTTGAACCGAACTTACAGTGACCTTCGCGCATCAAATCGATAACAGAATCCTGAATAACTTCTGTGTACATTTCGAATGATGGAACTGATGGATCTGCACCCAGAGCACCAAGAACAGCATTTGCTACGTTACCTACACCACTCTGCAATGGCAGGAATGTTGATGGGATAATGCCACGCTTCATGTCGCTGATAAGGAACTGAGCAACATTGTGACCAATCTGCATTGTTACATCGTCCGGATCGGTAAAGCCACGTGATTCATCAGGAATATCAACCTCTACTACACCGATAATCTTTGCAGGATCCAACTGTATGTAGTCTGTACCAATTCTGTCACTTGGTTTGTAAACAGGAATCTCTCTGCGGTATGGAGGATCTTGCAATTCAAAGATATCGTGCAAACCTTTTGCGCAACGAGCGTGGGCTGCATTAAGTTCAATAATAACCTTATCGGCCATACGTGCTACTGTAGGAGCAATACCAACACCTGCAGTAATCCAAACCTTACCATCGTCTGTAACATCTGATGCTTCCAGAATACAGATATCCAGTTTACCAAAGAAGCCATAACGCAACTCCTGTGCCATCTGGCTCAGGTGGATGTCATTATATGCAATTAGGCCACTATTGACAGCCTTGCGGAAATCACCGTTAGTGGTGTATGGAGCACGGTAACGGATAGCGTTTTCTCTGGTAAGAATACCATCGCAGCTATCGCCTGTAGATGCACCTGTGAATACACTAATCTGGAATGGTTCACCCTTTTCGTGAAGTTCGTGAGCCATTTTACCTATCTCTGCAGTAACGGCTTTAGGTGTGCCGGCAGGAGTAAATCCACCCAGACCTACATTGTAACCGTTCTTAACGTAAGATGCTGCTTCGGCAGCTGAAATCCTTCTAAGTCCCATTTTATGTTAATTAAATTCTATGTCTATTACCAAATTGGTTGCAAAATTAAACTTTATTCCGTTCAGTTATTACTTATTAACCACCTTTTTTAAAAAGAATTAAACGGGTGTACCAAAGAGTGTTGCAGAAGTAGCATCGGTTATGGTAACCTCCAAGAATTGACCCGGACGATAATTTTGCTTATCGAACACCACTGTTCTGTTCTGTGTGGTACGTCCGTACAACTGCTCTCTGGAACGTTTTGAATATCCCTCTGCAAGAACCTGATAAGTTTTTCCTATGCAGGCTCTGTTATTTTCTAAAGATAATGTATTTTGCAGAGCAATCATTTCATTCAATCTGCGTATCTTAACCTCTTCCGATATATCATCCGGAAGATGACGGCTGGCAAAAGTTCCCGGACGTTCTGAATACTTAAAGTCAAACGATGAATCGTAACGACAGATACGCATCAGGTCTAATGTCTGCTGATGATCCTCTTCTGTTTCCGATGAAAAGCCGGTAAACATATCAGTAGTAAGGCCGCAATCTGGTATGATTCTCTTTATGGCTTCTACTCTTTCCAAATACCATTCACGAGTATATTTACGGTTCATCAATTGTAAAATTCTATTACTACCACTCTGTACCGGAAGATGAATGTGTTTACATACATTTGGTTCCTCTGCAATAACGTGCAGTGTTTCATCGCTCATATCTTTTGGATGAGAAGTAGTAAAGCGTACTCTCATCTGTGGAACAGAACGCGCTACCATGCGCAACAGAGTAGGAAAATCTACCATTTCATCGCCATTATTAAAGCTATATGAATTGACATTCTGACCTAACAGGGTAACCTCTTTGAAGCCCCTGTCACGCAAATCTGCAACCTCGGCAAGTATGCTGGAGACATCTCTGCTACGTTCCCTTCCGCGAGTATATGGAACTATGCAATAATGACAAAAATTATTACATCCACGCATTATAGAAACAAAGCCGGAAATACCGTTACCACAAATTCTTTCAGGAATTATTTCCCTGTATGTTTCTGTAGTGGATAGTTCTACATTCATGGCCTTATGACCAAGCTCTGCCTGAGCTATCAGTTCCGGCAGTGAGAGATAGGCATCGGGACCTGCCACTACATCGGTATGATGATTTTCTATCAGATCCTGTTTTACGCGTTCAGCCATACAGCCCATAACGCCAATTATCAGTTTGCCACCGCGTTTTTTACGCATGGCATTAAGCGCTTCAAGCCTGTGCCAGATTTTTTGTTCGGCATTGTCTCTTATGGAACAAGTGTTCAGGAATACTGCATCGGCATCTTCTATTTCGCCTACAGTATCGTATCCCGCCATTTTCATGATGGAGGCAATAACTTCTGAATCGGCTACATTCATCTGGCAACCGTAAGTTTCAATAAACAGTCTCTTGTTAGGAGTGTCCGCGCTATTTTGCATAACTTAATTCGTTTTTATCTGTTTGGAGTTGCAAAGTTACTCTTTTCTGTTGAATTATTCCAATTAGCGATATTTAAACTATTTACACGTAGTGTAATGCTTTTTTTTGTTAAAAACTTGACAAAGGGGGGTCGCGCGTGTTATATTTGCATTCAGAATGGAAATCCATACTAATGGCAGTTGTCCTCTTTGTGGAGGAAGACATCAAAGCGAGTACGCTTATTGCACTGATAATGTGATAAGTGGTGAATCTTATTCTTTGCTGGAATGTAAGGAATGTGGTTTGGTTTATACTGCCAATGCCCCATCCGATAAAGCGGCAGCCGGCTACGAGAGACTGCAACAAAAACTGCAACTTGGAGAATCGCCAAAAGGAGTTACAAATCTGCTCTACTATGCTGCAAGAGAGATTATGCTAAGGCGTAAGTACAGGCTTATAAAACGCTTATCGTACAGAAAAAGAGGAACTTTGCTTAACTACGGTGCAAAAACAGGCTTCTTTTCAGACTATATGATTCGTAAAAACTGGTCAGTGACGTCGGTAGAGAAATTTCATCAGGAACGTCAGTTTGCGCTGGAACTGTTCCACCACAGAATGATAGACGTAACAGAGATGGAGTACCTGAAAGAGAATTCTTTTGATGTAGTTACAATGTGGCACGTTCTGGAACACAACAACAACCCGGATGCTTTGCTAAAGAGATTTCATGAGATTCTTAAGCCCGATGGGATTGTGGTAATGGCACTTCCAAACATCAATTCCACCGATGCAAAACATTATAAATCCAATTGGGCAGGTTATAACGTACCAAGACACCTCTGGCATTTCAAACCCTCTGTAATAGCAAGGGTTGCAAAAGAGAACGGGTTTATAATGATGCACAGAGAAAGAATGTTTTTTGATTCTTTCTACATTTCCATTCTATCGGAAAAAGAGATGGGGCACAGTTTTGCATTTATACGAGGCTTTTTTGTGGGACTGCGCTCATGGTGGGTATCGCTTTCAAACAAAGACAAGTGCAGTTCACTTATTTATGCATTTAGAAAACAGACTTTTTGATATATGGCAAAAGAGAAAAAGAAGAAAAAGAGGAAGATAGATCTGTTGTTTATAACGGCTTGCATCAGCACATCGTTAGTACTGTTGCTTATTGGTATTATAACATTTCTGCTGCTTACCGCAAACGATCTTTCCACACAGTTGAAAGAAGAGATGAATGTGGAGATTGTGCTCAAAGACAATATAACAGATCAGGAAAAAACGGCTCTGGAACGTTCTCTTACCATAGCGCCATACTGCAAAGAGCATCATTTTATATCGAAAGACGATGCTTTAGTGGAGATGACTGCTGCAATGGGGGTAGATCCATCGGAATTTTTGGAGTATAATCCGTTCTATGCATCATACAACATCACTTTGAATGCCGATTATGCAGCAACCGACAGTCTGCAATGGATAGAAAAAGCTCTGTTATCAAAAAGCGGAGTTACAGAAGTTAATTACCAGAGAGAGATTTTAGACATAGTGAATGACAACATCCGGAAGGTTACCATAGTGCTTTTGGCATTGGCAGCAATCCTATCGCTTATATCGTTCACACTGATAAACAACACCATAAAACTTACCATCTATTCACAGCGTTTCTTGCTCTATTCAATGAAGTTGGTAGGTGCAAAATGGTCATTTATACGCAGACCGTTTATCAGGCATAATCTGCTTATAGGTCTGACATCGGCAATCATTGCTTCCGGTGCCATCTACGGAGGATTGAAATTTGCAGTTAAATATGAGCCGGGATTGGCTGTAATGCTGAAAACGGATATTCTGACCATAGTGTTTGCTGTTATTACTCTGATGGGAATTTTGCTCACCACACTATGTGCTTTAAGATCGGTTAACCGATTCCTGAGAATGAAATCGGGCGAACTGCACTACATTTGAATTATGAACTTTTAAAACATATACCGAATTATGAACAAAGAAAAACTTGCGTTCAGCAAGATGAATTTTATTTTGATGGCAATTGGAGTGGCTATCATTATTTTAGGGTTGATTCTTATGACCGGTCCGAGCAGTACAACAGAAGCATTCGAACCCGACATATTCAGTGTAAGAAGAATAAAAGTAGCACCGGTAGTTACTCTATTGGGTTTTGTATCTATCATTGCCGCAATAGTTTACAAACCGAAAGAAAAGAAAGAGTAATCTGTTATGAATTGGTTTGAATCACTTATTTTAGGACTATTGCAGGGACTCACAGAGTACCTGCCTATAAGCAGTAGCGGACATCTAACCATTGCATCTTCTCTGTTTGGCATAGAGGGAGAACAGAATCTGGCATTCACCATTCTGGTACACGTTGCTACCGTATTGAGTACACTGGTTATTCTATGGAAAGAGATTGTCTGGATATTTAAGGACCTGTTTGCTAAACAGCAGTGGAATAGCTACAGCAATCTTAATTACGGCACAAAATACGCTATAAACATAGTTGCATCAATGATACCTATCGGCATAGTTGGTGTATTCTTTAAAGAAGATATAGAGGCTATATTTGGCGCAGGAACAACCGTAGTGGGAATAATGCTGTTGGTAACATCTATGTTGCTTATCTTCTCTTACTACGCAAAACCAAGACAAAAGGATACTATATCCATAGGACATGCTTTTGTAATAGGTCTGGCTCAGGCACTGGCAGTGCTACCCGGATTATCTCGTTCAGGCAGTACCATTGCTACAGGTATCCTGCTGGGTAACAAGAAAGAGAATTTGGCACAGTTTTCGTTCCTGATGGTTATCCCTCCTATTTTGGGTGAAGCCCTGCTCGATGTAAAAGATGTTATAGAGTCTGCCACAACAAGTGGTGCTACAGGTCAGGCTACATCTGTATGGGTACTGCTTATAGGATTTATGGCAGCATTCCTTTCCGGTTGTGCAGCTTGTAAGTGGATGATATCTATAGTTCGTAAAGGCAAACTTGTGTATTTTGGAATATACTGCGCATTGGCAGGTATTCTTACATTGATTTTCCTATAATTGGAACAAAATGAATTTTCAGCAAGGAGAGATACTCAGTTTTGACAAACCATACGGTTGGAGTTCGTTTGCAGTGGTAAACAAAGTGCGTTATCATCTGTGTAAAAGGTTAGGTGTAAAGAAACTGAAGGTGGGGCATGCCGGTACTTTAGACCCTTTAGCTACAGGTGTATTGGTAATATGTACAGGTAAAGCCACAAAACGAATAGAGGAGTTTCAGTACAACACAAAAGAGTATGTAGCAACCATTCAGTTGGGAGCTACCACCCCGTCGTTCGATCTGGAAAAGCCCATAGATGCCACCTATCCTACAGAACATATCACCAAAGAACTGGTAGAAGATGTTCTAAAACAGTTCATTGGGACTATAGAACAGATTCCACCACAGTTTTCTGCCTGTAAAATAGATGGCAAAAGAGCATACGAAATAGCCCGCGCAGGTAAAGACGTGGAGTTAAAACCAAAAACTTTGGTCATAGACGAAATAGAACTGTTGGAGTGCAATCTGCCACAAATTACTGTCCGTGTAGTGTGCAGTAAGGGTACATACATACGCGCATTGGCACGCGACATTGGCATAGCACTTGAAAGCGGAGCCCACCTGACAGCCTTAAGACGCACATACGTTGGCGACTTTAAAGTAGAGAATGCAATGCAGGTAGAGGATTTTGAAGAATGGCTGTCAAAACAGGAGATAGAAACAGAAAAAGAGTAATAAACAAAATAAGACGAAATGAAATTATCACAATTCAAATTCAAGCTTACTGAGGAAAAGATTGCAAAGTTTCCTACAGAAAATCGTGACGAATCAAAACTGATGGTTGTTCATAAACAGAGTGGTGAAATAGAGCACATACTGTTTAAGGATATCCTGAAATATTTCGATGAAAACGATGTATTTGTATTTAACGACACAAAGGTATTCCCTGCCAGAATGTATGGTAACAAGGAGAAAACCGGAGCTTGCATTGAAGTTTTCCTATTAAGAGAATTGAGAGAAGAGAATCTGTTGTGGGATGTTCAGGTAGATCCTGCACGTAAAATCCGTATAGGCAACAAACTCTATTTTGGCGAAGACAATTCAATGGTTGCAGAAGTTATAGACAATACCACTTCCCGCGGTAGAGTATTGCGTTTCCTTTATGATGGTCCTCACGATGAATTCAAACGCGCACTTTATGCACTGGGCGAAGCTCCTATTCCAAACTACCTGAACAGAAAGGTTGACGAAAACGACGAAGCCCGTTTCCAGACCCTGTTCGCTAAGAACGAAGGTGCAGTAACAGCACCAACAGCAGGTTTGCACTTTAGCCGCGAATTGCTGAAGAGAATGGAGATTAAAGGTATAGAACCGGCTTACGTCACTATGCACTGCGGTTTGGGTAATTTCCGCGAAATAGATGTGGAAGATCTTACCAAGCACAAGATGGAATCTGAACAGATGTCTGTATCTGAAGAGACTACAGAGATAGTAAACAAGGCAAAGATGGAGAAGAAACATATCTGTGCAGTAGGTACTACCGCAATGCGTGCATTGGAGACAGTTGTAGGCACAGATGGTCTTATTAAGCCATTCGAGGGCTGGACCAACAAATTCATCTTCCCTCCATACAATTTTACTGTTGCAGACAGTATGATAAGCAACTTCCAGCTACCTGAATCTACACAGCTTATGATGACCTGTGCATACGGTGGCTACGAACTTATTATGGACGCTTATAACATGGCATTGAAGAACGACTACCGTTTTGGTTGTTACGGCGATGCTATGCTTATTATAGACTAAAAAACAGGCTATGGCTGCACTATACCTGTCATTGGGTACCAATCAAGGAGACCGAAAAAAGGCACTTGAAACAGCTGCGAAATATATTTCAGAGCGAATTGGCAGGATAGTTCAGGCATCGGCTGTTTACGAAACAGAGCCTTGGGGTTTTGATAGCAACAATCTGTTTTTGAATCAGGTTTTATGTATAGACACTACGCTTAAAGCAGTGGATATTCTTGATTTAACACAGCAGATTGAGATAGAGATGGGCAGAACAACCAAAAGCAGTAATGGCGTTTATAGCGATAGGGTTATAGACATTGATATTCTGCTTTATGGTGACATCTGTATGCAGACAGAGAGACTAACCATACCCCATCCGCTGATGCAAAAAAGAAGGTTTGTACTGGAACCATTGGCAGAAATTGCTGCCCATACGGTACATCCTGTAAGTGGAAAGACTATAAAAGAACTGTTGGAACAGACAGATTAAAATATGGCTGACAACTATTTAGAGAACCATTACGAAGAGTATCTCAAACGCAAGGCCGATTGGGAGAAGAGTAAAAAGTATGGAGTATTAAAGAACGGAAAGAAAGACAAGAATCTTTCCAAATAAATGTTGATTATGGATAACAGAGTATTGGTAATAGGACCAAATTATTTCAACTATCTAAAGGCATCGGCATCGGCATTTGAACGATGCGGTTACACTGTTGTTACCGATGCATACGATACTCCTGTGCATCCATACACCACCATTATGAAGTGGCGTTATAAGTTCTGCAACAGAGAAAAACTACAGAGACAGAGCATAGAGAACTATAATCGCCATCTTACAGAGCTGTTCAACAAGGTTCAGCCTGAGATAGTATTCATAATGAATGGTGAGATTATACTGCCATCCACACTCGATTACTTTAGAAGGATTTCAAAAGTAGCTGTTTGGTTATACGACAGTTTAGATAAACTACCGGGATCAAAAAACCATATAGACCACGTAGATGCAATGTGTTGCTTTGAACAAGAAGATGTAAGCTACTACACAAAACAGGGTAAACCTGCCTATTTTCTGCCTCAGGCCTGCGACACAGATACTTATCATCCACTAAATGTAGATAAGGATATTGACATATCTTTTGTGGGGCATATCTTCTACTCTCCAAAGAGGAAAGAGACTCTGAATGCAGTGATAGAGGAGTTTCCAAACTGTAAGATTGTGGTATATGGACTCTATCAGCCCTGGTTTAAAGGTTTCTGGAAATGGCTGACACGCAAACACAAAGATGTCTATAAGAACTGTATGATTTCTGCCGACAGGGTAAATGAACTGTATAATAGTTCAAAAGTGGTGCTGAATATACATCAGGAATCGCAAAAACAGGGTGCAAACCCACGAACTTTTGAAATTATTGGCAGCGGAGCATATCAGGTCTGTGACTCCAATCCATACATAGAAGAGTTATTTACAGATGGTGAAATAGGTGTTTATCATAACTTTGACGAACTATTTAGTCTTATTCGCAAAGGACTTACCACCAATAAGAGCGACACCATAACCAAAGCAAGAGAGTATGTACTTGCAAACCACTCGTTTGACCGCCGAATAGAAAAGGTTATAGAGTGGCTTTACAGTGAAAACAAAAACAGTTAAACTATATGAAGAAAGTATTTTACGTTATGATGACAATGTCATTGGCAGCCGTAATGACCGGCTGTGGAGAGAAAGAGCAGAAATTCAATTATCTGCTTGATGAATTTGCAGATTTAAAGATTATGCGTTACCAGATTCCGGGTTGGGACGAACTCTCTCTGCAACAGAAAGAGTACGCATATCATCTTGCAGAAGCTGCTAAATGGGGACGCGATATTATCTGGGATCAGAACAGTGAGCACAACATTACACTGCGTCATACAATAGAGAATATTCTTGAGAACTACGAAGGCGATAAAACATGCGATGACTATCAGAAGTTTCTGGTTTATGCAAAAAGAGTCTTCTTTGTAAACGGCATACATCACCACTATGCAGAAGACAAGTTCTTCCCTGAATGTTCACAAGAGTACTTCAAGTCTTTGATGCAGGCTGTTGGCGATACAGATAAGTGCGAACTTCTTATTCCTTACATCTACAACAAAAACAGCTATAAGCAGAGACGTGCAAATGCCACCACAGGCGATATAGTAGTAGAATCAAGTGTAAACTACTACGATGGCGTAAATCGTGAAGAGGTTGAAGCATACTACGCTTCTATCTTTGATAAAGATAATGAGACACCTATATCATACGGTCTGAACACAAAGGTTGTTAAGGACGAAAACGGCAATGTAAAAGAGCTGGCTTGGTACAAAGGCGGTATTTATGGCAAAGCTATAGAAAAGATTTGTGAAGAACTTGCTTTGGCAGCAAAAGTAGCTGAAAACGATGTTCAGAAACGTGCATTAGGTTTGCTTATCAAATACTACGAAACAGGCGACTTGAAACTTTGGGACGATTTCAATGTAGAGTGGGTTAAAGATACACTTGGAACTGTTGATTTCATAAACGGTTTTGTAGAAGATTACAACGACCCATTAGGAAGAAAAGGTGCATGGGAAGGTTATGTGCATATTAAAGACCATGCAGCTTCTGTTCGTACAGAAGTTCTCAGTGCAAACGCACAGTGGTTTGAAGATAATTCACCGGTTGATCCACGTTTCAAGAAGAAAGAGTGTAAAGGTGTATCTGCAAAGGTTGTTAATGCCGTCTGTCTGGCAGGCGACGCATATCCTGCAACAGCTATCGGTATCAACCTGCCTAATGCAGACTGGATTCGCAAAATGTATGGTAGTAAATCTGTAACTATTGCAAATATCACCAAAGCATACGATCTGGCTGCAGAAGAATCGCCAATGAATACTCTTGATGAATTTGCATACGATGAAGCAGAAAAAGAGATGGCCCGCAAATGGGGTTCATTCACCAGCGATATTCACACAGACCTACACGAATGTTTGGGACACGGTTCAGGACAGTTGCTACCGGGTGTTTCTACCACAGCTATGGGTGAATATGCATCTACACTTGAAGAGGCTCGCGCCGACCTGTTTGGTCTATATTATACCGCTGATCCAAAGATGCAGGAACTGGGTATTATCCCTGACAAAGATGCTTATAAAGCAGAATATGCAAGCTACATTCGTAACGGTTTGATGGTTCAGTTTAACCGCATAGAACTGGGTAAACCTAACACAGAAGCCCACATGCAGAACCGTAAACTTATAGCAGAATGGTGCTACGAAAAGGGTAAAAAAGATAACGTAATAGAAAAGAAGGTACGCGATGGCAAAACCTATTTTGTAATTAATGACTACGTTAAACTGCGTGCCCTGTTTGCAGAACTGCTTGCAGAGATTCAGCGCATCAAATCAGAAGGTGACTACGAAGCAGGTAAGAAATTGGTAGAAACATACGCTGTAAATATTGACCAGGATCTGCACAAAGAGGTTCTGGAACGCTACGGTGCTTTGAACTTGAAACCTTACGGTGGCTTTATCAACCCAGATATTGTTCCTGTTGTAGAAGATGGTAAAGTAGTAGATTATCAGGTAGTTTATAACGATGATTATCTAAAACAGCAGCTTTACTACGGTAAGAAATACAGCACACTTTAAGTAATTATCTATGTCACAAGTAAACCAAAAGCGCATAGCAGTAAACACCATCCTACTTTACGGGCGAATGTTGCTCGTTATGCTGGTAGGATTCTATACTGTTAATGTCATTAGAGACGCATTAGGCGACTCTGACATTGGCATATATGGGCTTATTGGTAGTACAGTGGCTATGTTTTCGTTCCTCAGTAATTCCATGGCAGGAGCCAGCCAGCGCTACTTTGCCTTTGAATTGGGACGCGGAAACGAAGAAAGAATGAAGAATATCTACAGCCTGATTACCACCCTATTTATAATTATAGTGGTGGTACTGGTTGTGGTTATAGAAATCTTCGGTTACCTATGGTTAATAAAGGTGGCAAATATACCGGATGGCAGAATGGAGGCTGCCAAATGGGTTTTCCATTGCGCAGTATTATCATTTGCATTCACTCTTTTGGCAACTCCTTTGAGAGCAGTTACCATTGCTCACGAAAATATGAAACTGTTTGCCTATATGAGTATTTTAGAGGTGATGCTTAACCTGATGGTTGCTATAGCTATTTCACACATATCGGCAGATAGATTGATATTCTATGCCTGGCTTATGATTTTATCGCCTGTAATAACCACATTATTATATTATGCCTATTGCAGAAAGCATTACAATGAGTGCCGATACAGTTTTTATTGGAATAAAAATCTGGCAAAAGAGATAGTGGGATATACGGGTTGGAATATGTTTGGTTCATTTGCAAGTGTGTGCAGAAGCCAGGGTCTGAATATGATAATAAACGGATACCCGGGTGGAGTGTTGTTAAATTCTGCCAGATCTTATGCCTACAAAGTATATAGCGCACTTACACAACTTATAGATAGTTTCTATACAGCAACCAAACCTCAGATAATTAAATCTTATTCCGGAGGCGAACATAAGGAGATGCTGAAACTTATCAATCAAAGCAGTAAATTCTCTTTCTATTTGGCTTTCTTAATTACCCTGCCACTACTGTTGGAAACACCGTACGTTTTAGAGTTCTGGCTAAAAGACAATCTACCGGAAAAGACTGTGATATTTACAAGACTGATGTTGATTAATTCACTATTAGATCTGTTCACCTACCCTATTTCCACCGGAGTACAAGCTACGGGAAAGGTTAAATGGTATCAGATTTTTGTAGGGGGTACACTATTGCTTATAGTACCTGCAGCCATCTGCATAAAAAGATTTACATCACTGCCGGTAGAATATGTTTTCTACGCATCTATCTGCATATCTGTACTTGCCCACATAGGACGACTATACTTTGCAAAAAGCATTTTGAGCCTTTCCATCGGACTTTATTTAAAAAAAGTGATACTGCCTGTAGTAGGAGTCTCTGTGGCAGCGGCAATAGTACCTACCTATCTGGCATTTTCCATAGAGATGGGATTGCAAAGATTTCTGATTGTTGGAACTGTATGTGTAGTTTCTACTGCCATTTCTGTATGGTGTTTAGGAATGACCACATCGGAAAGGCAGAGCATCATAAACCTTATAAACAGACTTATACATAAAAATGATAAAGATAGAAAATAAAGAGAACTGTTGCGGATGCAGTGCCTGTTTCAATGCCTGTCCTCACCGTTGCATTACGATGAAAGCAGACTGCGAAGGATTTCTGTACCCTGTAACAGATGTTTCTATCTGCACCGAATGTGGTCTGTGTGAAAAGGTCTGCCCCATAATAAACAGGAAAGAGAACCACTCTCTACAGGTGCTGGCAGCAAAGAATCCCAATAACCAGACAAGAAAGGATAGCACATCCGGTGGCCTATTCAGTGCAATAGCAGAAAAGATTATAGAGGATGGAGGAACTGTGTTTGGAGCCACATTCAATAATAATTGGGAGGTGGTTCACAAAGGGGTTAACAATATTCAGGACCTATCCAGCTTAAGAGGAAGCAAATATGTTCAGAGTAACATTGCAGATTGCTTCAAAGAGATAAAACAGCTACTTGAACAGAATATTCCTGTGTTGTTTTCAGGAACACCTTGCCAGGCTGCAGGATTAAAGCTGTATTTAAAGAAAGAGTACAGTAATCTGTTTATTACAGATATTGTATGTCACGGCGTACCAAGTCCGCAAATATGGAAAGAGTATCTTCATTCCGTTAAAGAGAATGTACAGGATATACGGTACATAAATTTCAGAAAAAAAGAGCGTGGATGGGCAGATGCCGATTTCATAATCACCGATAATAAGGGTAATACTATTGTTAAGGACAAATTCAGAGAGAATCTCTATTACAAAGGATTTATGGATAATCTCTACTTACGCCCTTCTTGCTACAGATGCCCTGCCAGATATGGATTTTACCATAGCGATATAACCTTAGGAGACTATTGGGGAATAGAAAAGCAGCATCCTGAATTTGCCGATGCAGATGGGGTAAGTTTGGTTATAGTCAACAGCGAAAAGGGCAAGAAACTGTTAGAAGAATTGAATATTCAGATTCAGGAAAGCAGCATAGAAAAGGCTACAGACAATAGAAATGCTTGCATATTGAACCATCCCAGGAGAACTATAGACAGCGCATATTTCTGGAAACAATATAAGAAAACAGGTGTGGCTGCCATTGCCAAAAGCCTTGAGCATAAGAAAAAGCCCAGTTTGCGCCGTTTTTGCAACAAGATGTTGGACAGGTTAAAACAGAGATGATATGAAAATAGCTATACTAACATTTTGGAATAGTAACGATAATTACGGTCAAATACTGCAAGGATATGCTCTGCAATCTTATCTGAAGAAATTAGGACACAGCGCATACATAGTAAGATATGAGGAGCGCAAAACCTATCCTACTATCTTTCAAGAGAGAGGTCTGAAACCATTTATAAAACGTATAATCAAATGGACTCTGCATAACAAAGATTACAAAAAACAGAGAAATGCCTACAGAAAAAACTGTCTGCGCCAGTTCCATCTATTCAAACAGAGAATGGAATATTCTTCACAGCGATATTTCAGCTACAATGAATTGATGGGTAATCCACCTGTGGCAGATATGTATATTACCGGCAGCGATCAGGTTTGGGGCAGAATTCCCACTATGGCAAAAGAACAGCCCTACTTCTTAAAGTTTGGAGACAAAAATGTAAAACGTGTTGCATACGCCGCAAGCATAGGCAGTTCCGATTTCTTTAACACACATCCCGATGTTCTTAAAACATTAACTAAAGAGATAGACTATATCTCTATTAGAGAGCATTCCAAACTACAACTCTTTGAGAAGAACAACATTGTAACTACTTGGGTTTTAGACCCTGTTTTCCTGTTGGAGAAAGAAGATTATCTTTCACTATGCGATAAACAAAAAACAGAAAAAGGTATCTTTATATATGCCGTAAACATAGAGAACGGTAGCGAAATTAAGATAGATGAAATAAAACAAATTGCCCGCGCAAAAGGTATGCAACTTACCGCAACACTTTCCAGCGGATACTTCCCGTTTAGCGAATGTTTAGGCAACGATATTAAATATATCTACCCCACCATAGAGGAGTGGATAAGAGAAATAAATAGTGCAGAAACGGTTGTTACAACATCATTCCACGGTGTAATGCTATCTATCATACTGCACAAAGAGTTTGTATATTTACCGTTGAAATCGGCATTTTCAAAAGGAAACGACAGAGTAACATCCCTATTAGATGTATTAGGACTTTCTAACAGAGTATTACAGACATCGTACAGCGAAATTCTGAACAAGAAGATATGCTGGGATAAGGTAGATGAAATTCTGAACAGGAAGAGAGAGATTTCAAAAGAGTTTTTAAAAGAGTGTGGATGCTAAAAACGGAATTATGAATAAGATAGATTTTGTAATGATATGGGTAGATGGTAACGACCCTGAATGGCAAAAGGAGTATAACAGATATTCCGGCAAAAATGGACTTGATGAAAACAGTACCGTAAGATATAGAGATTGGGATTTGCTTAAGTATTGGTTTCGTGGAGTGGAAAAGTTTGCGCCATGGGTAAACAGAGTACACTTTGTTACCTGCGGTCAGAAACCGGAATGGCTGAATCCCAATGCACCAAAATTGAATCTGGTTTCGCATTCCGACTACATGCCGGCAGAACACCTGCCCACATTCAGCAGCCACCCTATAGAGATAAACCTGCACAGAATAGATAATCTGGCAGACAAATTTGTCTATTTTAACGATGACTGCTTTATTCTGAACAATCTGCCTGTGGAACGCTTTTTCAGGAATGGTTTGCCTTGCGACAGAGCAGGAAGCACCATAATTGAAGACGATGGTTTTGAAATGGCCAATCACGTTATTAAAAACAACGTAAACTGTATAAACCGCCATTTCAACAAAAAAGAGAGCATAAGAAGGAACTGGTACAAATGGTTCAACATAAGGTATGCCACACACCCCAGATGTATGTTGCACACTCTGCAAACTTTACCGAACAAAGAGTTTATTAAGTTTAGCGAACCGCATTTTCCTAACGCATTCTTAAAATCCACTCTGCAAGAGGTATGGGACAAATGTGGCGATACATTGGAACAGACCAGTGCATCAAAGTTCAGAAATTTTGATAACATAAACCAATGGCTGTTCAGAGATTGGCAGATTGCAAAGGGTTGTTTTACCCCATACGATGTTTACAAGGACAGTATAAGCTTTGAAATAAGCGATAGTAATATAGAGAGAATAGAGAATATCATAACCAAAAAGAAAAAGAGATTGATAATACTTAATGATTCTACACAGTTTGCATCATTCAAACATATACAGAGCCGATTAAATAGAGCAATGGAGAGCATTTTACCGGAAAAATGTTCATTTGAAATATAGCTTGTACACACAATATTTTGTCAAATCAGGAAAAGAGTGTACCTTCGCAGCACAAAACAATGTGGAAAGATTTGTGAACTCAGGTTCCGACAGCTTGCAACCACAGAAAAAAATGCTAAAAGTCAAATTTTCTGTTTTAATTTTAGTTGTTGTAATGAATCCTCATTGTTTTAAATTATTAAACAGTGAGGTTATTATTTTTTAATATATGTCATATCTATTTACATCAGAATCGGTGTCGGAAGGACACCCGGACAAGGTAGCGGATCAGATTTCAGACGCTATACTTGATAGAATTTTGGCCTTTGATAAAGATTCAAAGGTAGCTTGTGAAACATTGGTAACCACAGGACAGGTAGTAATAGCCGGTGAAATAAAATCAAAGGCGTACGTAGATCTACAGGAGACAGCCAGAAATGTTATAAACCGAATAGGATATACCAAAGGCGAATATATGTTTGATGGCAATTCATGTGGAGTGCTATCAGCAATACACGAACAGAGCGCAGACATTAACCGCGGTGTAGAACGCGAAAACGCTATGGATCAGGGTGCAGGCGACCAGGGCATGATGTTCGGTTACGCAACCAACGAAACCGACAACTATATGCCACTGCCACTCCATTTGGCGCATACCATATTAAGAGTATTGGCAGAGATACGTCGAGAAGGAACATATATGACCTATCTGCGTCCCGATTCAAAGAGTCAGGTAACTATTGAATATAACGATAACGGCACACCTGAAAGAATAGACACCATTGTAGTAAGTACTCAGCACGACGACTTTATACAGCCGGCCAACGACAGCAAAGAGGCTGCACTTGAAGCAGACGAAGAGATGCTTGCCATAATTCGTAAAGATGTGGTAGAGATTCTTATGCCACGCGTTATAGAAGAGATAGGAAATGCAGAGATAGCAAAGCTGTTTAATGCAGATATTACCTACCACGTTAATCCTACAGGTAAATTTGTGATAGGCGGCCCACACGGCGATACTGGTTTAACCGGCAGAAAGATTATTGTAGATACATACGGTGGTAAAGGTGCTCACGGAGGTGGTGCATTTAGCGGTAAAGACCCATCTAAGGTAGATAGAAGCGCAGCATACGCTGCCCGTCATATAGCCAAGAACATGGTTGCTGCAGGTGTAGCAGACGAAATGTTGGTTCAGATTTCATACGCCATAGGCGTAGCCAAACCTATCAACATATTTGTAAATACCTACGGACGTTCACATGTTAATATGAGCGATGGAGAAATAGCCAAAAAGATAGATAAGCTATTCGATTTAAGACCAAAAGCTATTGAAGACCGTCTTAAACTACGTAATCCTATATATAGTGAAACAGCTGCATACGGACACATGGGACAGAACTGTCGCATAGTACACAAAAAGTTTGTAAGCAAGTATCAGCCATCTGTAGAGATGGACGTTGAACTGTTCACTTGGGAAAAATTAGACTATGTTCAGACTATAAAAGAGGAATTCGGATTGTAAAAATCTTAATAAGCAAGATATTTTAAGTTGATAATTTAGCAACTTAATTTGTTAATTAGAAAATCAGGCAAAATTCATTTATTTGCTTGATTTTCTTTTTATTAAGCCACTTTTTCACTCATTTTATTTGTTAAATCAATTGTTAATTTAAGATAAACACACCACTTTCACACTTAACCTTTTGCCATTTCTGCACTCTTAATTACGAACGCCGCAAGAAACGGGGTTCACAACAAAAAAGAATGTATAACGAATAAAACAATAGAACAATGAAAAAGTTTTTGATCGCAGCTGCCGCAGCAGCAATGTTTGTAACAACAAGTGTTAATGCAGAAAATGTAAATAACAACCAGAACAACGCAACAGTGATGGACGTTGTAGCAGAATTGAATCAGGATGACGCAATTAAATTCATCCCTATGTACCAGAAATTACTGTCAGAAATTGAAAGCATAAGCAAATCTGAAAAAATGGATGACGCAAAAAAGAGTGAAAAAATTGAAAACATAAAGGAAAAATATACACTAAGATTCAGTGAAGTTTTAGTGACCGAACAGAACGATGTTGCAATTAACACAATTCCGTTCGAATACATAAACAACCGTGTAACGAAATAGTTTTTTTCTCATATAATTTGGTTAGTTGATTGTTAGTGAAGATACTATGAATTGGAAACGGCCGGAAGTGATTCCCGCCGTTTTTCTTTATCTATTTTGGAGAATAGAGAATAATGTGTATTTTTACACCCAAATATTTGCAAAATGCAACATTTACTAACTTTAAAAATTAGAAAACAATGAAAATGACGCTTGTTGATTTATTCGAACAGTCTGTAAAACAGTTTCCTAACAACACTTTTTTATTAGAAAAAACAGACAAAGTATTTGAACCAACAACATATATAGAGGTAAAAAACAAGGTCTATCAATTAGGTGCCGGACTCCAGGCATTGGGAGTAAAGAAAGGAGAAACCATGGCACTCCTTTCAGAAGGCAGAAACATGTGGGTTATAGGCGAACTCTCTATGTTCTATGCAGGTGCTATAAACGTACCGCTATCTATTAAACTTGAAGAGAGCAACGACCTGCTTTTCCGTTTGAAACATGCCGATGTTCAGTATGTAATGGTATCTAAACAGCAGCTGAAAAAGATTAGACTCATAAAAGACCAACTTCCACTTTTAAAGACCATTATTGTATTTGACAAAATAGATCAGTACGAAGAGAAAGAGATATATGTAGGCGATGTAATGGAAAACGGCAAACAGTTCCTTGCCGACCACACATTAGAAGAATTTCTTGCTGTGGCAAATTCCATTCAGAACGACGATTATGCAACCATCACCTACACATCAGGCACAACTGCCGATCCAAAAGGCGTTATCCTAACCCACAGAAACTATACTGCCAACGTAGAACAGGCATCGACATTGGTTTATATTGACCAGACATGGCGTACACTTATCATATTGCCTTTAGACCACTGTTTTGCGCACGTAGTAGGTTTCTACATTATGATGTCAAAAGGTGCTACAGCAGCAACCGTTCAGGTGGGCAGAACCCCAATGGAGACACTTAAAAACATTCCACTGAACATTAGAGAGGTAAAACCAAACTTTATTTTAAGTGTACCTTCACTGGCCAAAACATTTAGAAAAAACATAGAACAGGGCATTCGTGCCAAGGGTGAAAAGACAGTAAAACTGTTCAATTTTGCGCTTAAAACTGCACAAAAATATTATGGTGACAACAACACCGAATCAAAAGGAATGCGCATATTCCTAAAACCACTTGTTGCACTGTTCGACAAGATTCTGTTCTCTAAAGTAAGAGAGAATTTTGGTGGTCAGTTAAGATTCTTTATAGGCGGTGGTGCGCTGTTAGATAAAGAGATGCAGCAGTTCTATATGGCTATAGGCATGCCTATGTTCCAGGGATATGGTCTTAGCGAAGCTACTCCTGTAATATCTTCAAACGGACCGGATTTGTACAAACTGGGTTCAAGCGGTAAGTTGGTTAAACCTATTGAACTTAAGATATGTGACCCGGACGGAAACGAACTTCCTGCAGGCGAACAGGGTGAAATAGTAGTAAAGGGCGAAAACGTAATGGCAGGTTACTGGAAAAATCCGGAATCTACAGCCGACACTGTTCGTAACGGCTATCTCTACACCGGCGATTTAGGCTATATGGGTAAAGACGGCTTACTGTATGTTTTAGGTCGATTTAAGAGCCTGTTAATAAGCAGCGACGGCGAAAAATACAGCCCGGAAGGCATAGAAGAGGCATTGGTGGGCTATTCAGCTTGCATAGACCAGGTAATGCTATACAACAACCAGAGTGCATACACCACAGCACTTATTGTTCCAAACAAAGAGCGTATGAATGCCTTTGTTAAGAGCATAGGTCTTACCTTAGACACACAAGAAGGCAAAGAGGCTGCACTCAAAGAGATAGAACGTGAAATTTCAGAGTTCAAGAAAGGTGGACAGTACAGCACCATGTTCCCCGAAAGATGGTTGCCAAGTACATTTGCAGTGCTTAAAGAACCATTCACAGAACAGAACCAGATGATTAACAGCACTATGAAGATGGTTCGCGGAAAGATAGAAAAAGCATACGCTGCACGCATAGACTATATGTACACAGCAGAAGGCAAAAAGATCTTTAACGAAGAAAACTTTAAATCTCTGTAAGAGAGATTACCTAACCCAAGCCGAATTATGAACTTTGGTCTTTGAAGGGTTGTAATATTCGGCTTCGGTATCAGGTATTTCAATAATATATGTACGGTGCGAACTGTTGTTCAGCTTTGATTCTCTGAGCCACAAGTTCGCACGTTTTAAATCTGCGTATGTTATACCCTGCTCTTCTGCAAACTTAACCAGATCTTCTACAGGATCAGTTATCACCACTTCTCTTTTTGGTGGAATATATGGGTATAAATCTTCTGCTTTAAATGAGAAACCAAACTTGCGCGGGTTTTCAAAATACATTTTTGCAGCCATAATTCTGAACATATAGCGAGAGGTCTCTTCAACCAGCCATAAATCAAGAGCATTGGTCTGATGCTGCTCTTCCAAACGGCGACTAATGCCATTCTGACCTCCATTATAACTTGCAGCAACAGTCATCCAATTACCATATTTTTGGTACGCTTCTGCCAGATACTTACAGGCAGCCACAGTAGATTTACGAATATTATATCGTTCGTCAATATTAGCATTTACTTCCAGCCCGTATGAACGTCCGGTAGCCTGCATAAACTGCCACAAACCTGCCGCTCCGGCCGATGATAGCGATTTGGGATCCAGATTGCTCTCTATAACCATCAGGTATTTCAAATCGTCAGGAATACCATTCTCTTTCAAAATAGGTTCTATAACAGGAAACAGACGATTAGCCCTTTTAATAATGAGATGTGAATTGGTATGCATATAAGAAAAAGCTATCAACTCCCTATCCATACGTTCACGCAAATCTGCCCTGTCAAAACGGATAGTATCTCCTGCAAAAATAATCATTTCAGGTACTGTTGGAGGTACACTGTAAGCAGTATTAGCAGAACCATGTCTGTTTACATTCTGTGCAGAAATATGTTCTGTCAAACTAAAAGATAGCACTGTCAGTAGCAATAAAATCGAGACTCCGTGAAAATTTTTAATCATATTCATATTTGGTATTTTTTTTCGGACTGCGAAGATACAAGAGTTTAGTATAAACGGCAAAAAAAACTTATTTTAATACCACTATTTTTATTAAATCGAGCCAATTCATTATAAATGAGCTATTATTTATAATTATTAATAATAATAGTGAGGTTTAACCCTCTTTTTTTTGTTCCTTTGCAGTTTGAAACAGTTACAAATCATCTTACGTGATGACAGAATTTGAAATGATAGCCAAAACCTTTCAAGGGTTGGAAGAGATTTTGGCAAAAGAGCTAATTGAGTTAGGTGCCAACGACGTGGCAATAGGTAACAGAATGGTCTCATTCAGAGGCGATAAGCTATTGCTTTACAAGGCCAATTTCCATTTACGGACAGCAATCCGTATTCTTAAACCGTTTTTGCATTTCAAAGCCGATTCGGCCGACGAAGTTTATGACATCTGCAAAAAGGTAAATTGGGAAGAGTTTATGTCACTTACAAACAGTTTTGCAGTAGATGCAGTAGTTTATAGTGAGGACTTTAAACATTCTAAATTCGTAGCATACAGGGTAAAAGATGCCATTGCAGACTATTTCCGCGAAAAATATGGCAAACGCCCTAATGTAAGCGTGGCAAACCCCGATTTAACTTTCCACATACACATATCGCACGACCACTGTTCACTTTCACTTGACAGTTCGGGTGAATCGCTACACAAACGTGGTTACAGACAGGAGGCTATGGAAGCTCCACTGAACGAAATCCTTGCCGCAGGTATGATTCTGCTTTCCGGTTGGGACGGTCAGTCAGATTTTATAGACCCTATGTGCGGTTCCGGAACTATTCCTATAGAAGCAGCACTTATAGCCCACAATATGGCGCCGGGACTATTCCGTAGCCAGTATGCTTTTGAAAAGTGGAAGGACTTTGATAAAGAGATGTTTGAATCTGTTTACAATGACGATTCAGCAGAACGCCCATTCAATTTCAAGATAAAGGGATACGATAAAGATCCAAAAGCCATAGCTGTAGCACGCCGCAACGCACGCGCTGCCGGTTTGGCCGATGAAATAGATTTTACCGTTCGCGACTTTAAAGATTTTGAACCTATACAAGAGAGAACAGTAGTAATTACAAACCCTCCATACGGAGAGCGTCTGAACGTAGATAACCTGCTGGAGCTGTACTCTATGATAGGCGAAAGACTGAAACACGCTCTACAGGGTGGCGAAGCCTGGATTATAAGCTACAAATATGAATGTTTTGATAAGATAGGCCTAAAACCATCTGCAAAAATACCTCTATTCAACGGAGCACTCCCTTGCGAAGTTCGCAAATACGAAATCTTTGCCGGTAAATATGACAAGTTCCGTCAAGAGGGAGAACATCTGGATAAGAGCAACCTGCCTACCCGTAGAAGTTCCACTTTAAGACAAAAAGCCAGACTTGAAGAGAAAAAACAGCTACAAGAGGGTAACGAAACAGTTCAAGAAGATACAAAACCAACCAGAACCTTCAAAAGAAATTCAGATAGAGGTAGCAGACCTGCAAGACCATTCAAAAAAGATACAGAAAGAGGCAGCAGACCTGCAAAACCTTTCAGAAAAGAGGGAGCCAAAGATGGTAAACCGGCCAGACCATTTAAGAAAGATGGTGCAAAAAAAGAGGGAAAACCATTCTCAAAGGGAGGTTCAAAAGGCGCTTTCGGAAATAACAAAGGAAAAGCCCCATTTAAAAAAGAGTACAAAAACAAAGATAATAGAAGATAAATTATGAAGATATTACTACTTGGCAGCGGCGGACGCGAACACGCACTTGCGTGGAAAATAGCACAGAGCCCACAGTTGACAAAATTGTACATTGCTCCGGGCAATGCAGGAACAGTAAATGCAGGCGAAAACATAGACCTAAAAGCTACCGACTTTGAGGGAATTAAGAAATTCGTACTGGAAAACGGTGTCGATATGGTTGTAGTTGGACCGGAAGATCCACTGGTAAAGGGTATCTACGACTATTTCAAAAACGATTCAGAGATTTGCAGTATCCCTGTTATAGGTCCATCAAAAGATGCAGCTCAGATGGAGGGAAGTAAAGACTTTGCAAAACAGTTTATGCAGAGACACAACATACCTACAGCTGCTTACAAGACATTCACACCGGAAACCATAGAAGATGGTTTGGCATTTTTAGAAACACTGCAAGCCCCGTATGTTCTTAAAGCAGACGGATTGTGTGCAGGTAAAGGTGTACTAATTCTGCCTACATTAGAAGAGGCCCGCAAAGAGCTGAAAGAGATGCTTGGCGGTATGTTTGGCGGTGCATCATCAAGAGTGGTAATAGAAGAGTTTATGAGCGGTATAGAGTGTTCTGTATTTGTGCTCACAGACGGAAAGAACTATAAGATATTGCCTGAAGCAAAAGACTACAAGCGCGTAGGCGAACACGATACAGGTTTGAATACCGGTGGTATGGGTTCAGTATCGCCTGTTCCATTTGCAACAAAAGAGTGGATGCAGAAGGTAGAAGATAGAATTATACGTCCTACAGTAGAAGGTCTTGCAGCAGAGGGATTGGATTACAAAGGATTCATCTTCTTTGGTCTTATCAACGTAGATGGCAATCCTAAGGTTATTGAATACAACGTACGTATGGGCGACCCTGAAACAGAAAGCGTTATGCTTAGAATAAAGAGCGATATAGTTGAATTGTTCAAGGGTGTTGCAGAGGGTAATCTGAACGAAAAGAGTTTGGAGATAGACGAACGTGCTGCTGTATGTGTAATGTTGGTATCGGGTGGCTATCCACAACAGTACGACAAAGGCTTTGTAATTTCAGGTATTGAAGATATCAAAGAGAGCATTGTATTCCACGCAGGAACAGCATTCAATGCAAATGGCGATGTAGTTACAGCCGGCGGACGCGTAATTGCCATCAGTTCGTATGGTAAAGACAAAGAAGAGGCTCTGGCTCTATCATTTAAGGGAGCAGAAACCATCAACTTTGAAAAGAAACATTTCCGTAGCGATATAGGACAAGATTTATAATAGAAACAACATCAGTCTATGAGTTACAAAAGATTGAACACCATCTTTGGTTGGCTGATTTTTGTAGTGGCAGCAGTAACATACTGCCTGACCATAGAGCCAACCGCAAGCTTCTGGGACTGCCCGGAATTCATTACTACAGGTTATAAGATGGAGGTAGGACACCCACCTGGAGCACCTATCTTTATGCTTACTGCAAACCTGTTTTCACAGTTTGTTGACGATCCGTCAAAAGTGGCCATGATGGTAAACATTATGTCGGCTCTGCTTAGTGCAGCCTGCATACTATTTCTGTTCTGGAGTATAACACATCTTACCAAAAAGCTGATAGCAGGTAAAGAAGACCCTACCCTATGGCAAACCATAACTATATTGGGTTCCGGTATTGTGGGAGCATTGGCATACACATGGAGTGATACATTCTGGTACAGCGCTGTAGAGGGCGAAGTTTATGCCTACTCTTCACTCTGTACTGCAGTAACATTCTGGCTCATATTAAAATGGGAAGAGAACTACGACCAGCCACATAGTACACGTTGGTTAGTACTTATAGCATATCTTATTGGTGTGTCAGTAGGTGTTCACCTGTTGAACCTGCTTTGTATAGTAGCCATAGTATTGGTTTACTACTTCAAGACATCAGAAAAACCAACCGTTTGGGGCAGTCTGGTAGCAGTAGGTGTATCGGCACTTATTATTGCAGCTATACTCTACGGCATTGTTCCGGGTATTGTTAAGGTAGGCGGATGGTTTGAACTGCTCTTTGTAAACGGAATGGGATTCTCATTCAACAGCGGACTTATAGTCTATATCATACTTTTCATTGCTGCTTTGCTATGGAGCGTGTATGAAACACAAAAAGGCACACGCGAATGGGCTATAAACACATCGTTCCTGCTAACTATAGCATTAACAGGTATGCCTTTTATAGGACATAAAGCATCGGGTGTTATAATGGGTATCCTGTTACTTGGCATAATAGCATTCTATCTGTTCAGTAACATTATCCCGGAAAAATTCAAACCATCACAATGGTTAATGAACACATTGATGCTCTGCATTATGACCATCACTATAGGTTATTCATCGTACGCAGTAATAGTAATCCGTTCCACTGCCAATCCACCTATGGATCAGGATTCTCCGGAAGACATCTTCTCACTGGGCGAATATCTGGCACGTGAACAGTATGGAGACAGACCACTGTTATACGGACAGGCCTATTCATCAAAAGTGGCATACGATGTTAGAGATGAAGCTTGTTATCCTAAGTACGACGTAACCGGTAAATCTTACGGTCGTAAAGAGAAGACCAGCGAAAACGAAAAAGACAGCTACTATGTAATGGACGAAAAACGTTCATACATCTATGCTCAGAATATGGTATTCCCCAGAATGTATAGTTCTGAAAGCAGACATATAGGCGAATACAACCATTGGGTAGGCGGAATAAAGGGAAAGAAAGTTCCTTACGACGACTGTGGACGGATGGTAACAGTAACCGTTCCTACTCAGCTGGAAAATCTGAAGTTCTTCTTCAGATATCAGGTAGGATTCATGTATTGGCGTTACTTTATGTGGAACTTTGTAGGACGTCAGAACGACATACAGGGACACGGAGAGATAGAAAACGGTAACTGGATAACCGGTATCAATTTCATAGACAACAAACTGGTAGGCGGCGACCAACGTATATTGCCTGAAGCCTATAAAGGAAAGGGCAGAAACGTATTCTACGGCTTGCCACTTATATTAGGTATAATAGGACTTTGCTGGCAGTTAGGTAAAGGCAAAAAGGGAACACAACAGTTCTGGGTGGTATTCTCGTTGTTCTTTATGACAGGTTTGGCTATTGTGGTTTATCTGAACCAGACACCTTTGCAGCCTCGTGAACGTGACTATGCATACGCAGGTTCATTCTATGCCTTTGCTATATGGATAGGTATGGGTACAGCAGCTATATCTGAGATGCTACGCAAGGTTTTGGGCGAAAAAGCAGCTCCTATACTGGCATTTGCAGTAACACTGTTAGTTCCTATTCAGATGGTAGGACAGACTTGGGACGACCACGATCGCAGCGGACGTTATACCTGCCGTGATTTTGGACAGAACTATCTTAAGACTCTGCCGGAAGAGGGTAATCCTATTATCTTTACTCATGGTGATAACGATACATTCCCATTGTGGTACAACTTAGATACAGAGGGATTCCGTACCGATACACGTGTATGTAACCTCTCATATCTGCAGACCGATTGGTATATAGACCAGATGAAACGTCCTGCATACGAATCGCCTGCACTGCCTATATCGTTTGAACGTAAAGACTACCAGACCGGTACAAACGACTACGTTTATGTTCGTCCGGAAAACAAACAGGTATTGCTTAAGAATGCTAAAACAGAGGCAGAAAGAGAGCGTGTAATCAATTCATTTGAACTTAACAATGTATTGAACTATTGGATTAAAGAGTATCACATGGTTCCTACAGACACTATCTGGTTTGAATTGGATAAAGATGCTATTCTGCGTTCAGGTATGTTTATTCCTTATGAATACAGAGGTGCTACCGACGAAGAGACAAAAGCACTAATGCCTGACAGAATGTATATTTCGTTAGCGAATAAGAACGTTCTTATGAAGAACGAAATAATGATGTTAAGCCTGATAGCAGGTTGTAACTGGGAGAGACCATTGTATATGTCTGTAACTGTTCCATCAGAAATGTATCTGAATTTAGGTGGTCACTTTATACAGGAAGGACTTGCATACAGAATCACTCCATTCAACTACAAGAAGTTAGGTTATAACGCAAGAGATGGAGAAGGCACTGTAGTAGATACAGAAAAGATGTATAAGAACCTTATGACCTTCAATTTTGGCGGTTTAGATGCAGACAACCTCTATCTGGATGAAACTATACGCAGAATGTGTTATTCACATCGTAGAATATACGTTCAGTTGGCAGGTGAATTTATCAAGCAAAACGATTACAACAGAGCAAAAGTTGTTTTAGACAAGATAGAGAAAGAGATGCCGGCAAGCACATTGCCACATGACATTATCTGCTATTCTACAGAAATGGCAAAGATGTACTATATGCTTGAAGACGAAAAGAAGGCAACAGAGATTCTGCTTCCTATAGCTACAGACTATCTATCCAGACTAAACTGGTACCTCAGTTTGAACAACACCGATCTTGCATCGTGCGCAATGCTGTTTGCAGAAGAGGCAACAATGTTAGCAGACTACGTTCTTCCTACATTGGCCAGAACTCTTGACGAAGAGACCTTTGTTTCTACTGCACAAGTATATGAAAACATGGTCAAAGCTTTTGAAAGCAGATTGAATGTAACCGTAAAACAGTTAGTTAAGCCCAGAAAATAATGCTGATTGAACAACCAACATTTATCTTGGATAAGATATACCCGAAAGCGCTCTTCCGGAAAAATCCGGAGGAGCATTCGGTTTATCTTACTTTCGACGACGGTCCTATACCGGAAGTTACTCCCTGGGTACTGGACACCCTTGATAAATATGGTATAAAAGCCACATTCTTTGTAGTAGGCGACAATGTAAAGAAATATCCGCACCTGCTAAAAGATATAATTGAACGCGGGCACAGAATAGGCAACCACACCTTCAACCACGTACGTGGCATACAGATGCGCCCGCACGACTACGTGGAAAACATAAAAAAATGCGACAGATATTTTACTACAAATCTGTTCAGACCACCCCATGGCATAATGCGTCGTTGGGTTTACAGAAATATGAGACCTGAATACGAAATAGTCTTTTACGATGTAGTAACCAGAGATTACAGCAGTAAACTAAATGGAAACAGAGTATTCAGAAATGTAAAAAAATATACCCGCAACGGTTCCATCATTGTGTTCCACGATTCACTACGCAGTGTAACCAGACTAAAGTTTGCCCTACCCAAATCCATAGAGTGGCTTACAGAGCAGGGATATTCATTCAAAACGCTCTGATTATTCGCATAGAACAGTACAGATAGCATCCTGCACCCTTCTGGAAGGCGACATTGATATAGCACCTTCATTCATTATGCAAAAAGCAAAATCACGTCCATCAACACCTTTTGCATAACCTGCCAGCGTACAAGATCCTGTTACGGTTCCGGTCTTTGCGTGAATCTTTCTTATGGTGTTTTTGCTACCCATTCTACCCCTGAGTGTTCCATCTACTCCGGATATAGGCAGAGCTTTGTACATAATATTGTACAGTTTTTCATCATTGTAGATATGCGAAAGCATCTCTACTATTATAGATGGAGATACGTAGTCATACATAGAAAGTCCGCAACCATCGGCTATATTACAATTCACTTTGTTTACACCCAACAAACGTTTCAGAAAGTTCTCTTCATATTTAATGGCATCTTTAAAAGTAACCCCCTTACGCACCCCTAATTTGCCTAAATGAAGAAACATAGCCTCTGCACAAAGATTGTCGCTCTCCTTTAAAGCTTCTGTCAGAACTTCAGTTAGCGGACGAGTTTTCTTGGCAAGCAAATCAGTACCGCCGGGACATTCACCCCAACCAAAATTTGTAGCCCTAATACCTGCTGCAGCCAGATATTCCTGAAACAGCGAAAAGAAGAAATCTGCAGAACCCACTATACTTAAATCGGTAGCCTGAGACTTTACACTGTTACCGGAAACAATTATAGTATTGTCATTATGAAGCCAGTCTCGGCGTATAGTTAAAGGACCTAATCTGTTATCGCCTGTTATGGCGGTATTCTCTATCTTTACGAAACTGTTCTGCGGATAAATATTAACCTTTGGCGGCTGACCTGTACGGGTTGGGCTGACCGATACACCTACATACCCACCATGCACCATCAAAGGTGAGATATAGGGCTGAAAGCTGGACGGAGTATCGTCCCAACTCCAACCGGACCCCCAATAGACAGAATCCATAAGAGATATATCGGCATACACAGTTCCGTTAATTCTGTTTATACCTTTAGCCTTCATATCGGCTATCATACGTTTCATATCCTGCTCCATAAAAAGCGGATCCAGATCGCCCACTACATAGACATCGCCCGTTAAAACGCTGTCTGCACTTATTGTACCTGTAGTTCTTATAGATGTTTCAAAACAATAATCTGCCCCCAAACAGGAGAGTGCTGCGGTAGATGTTATGAGCTTCATTACAGATGCCGGACGCGAAAGCACTCCATCTCTATAGGCATACACACAGGTGTCGTTAGTTAAATCGTAAACCATTACAGCAACATCGGTTCCTGCCGGTAACTGATTGATAATAATACTGTCAATTTTGTTGCTTATAGCCCTGTTTTTTGCAGCAAAAACCGTACCGCAAAAGAACAAAACAGTTAGTGTAGTAAATAGTTTGGTTAGTTTCATTTTGTTGTTAAATCAATAAGAAGCCGATGCGGCTATGCCTCTCTCTTCAAGAAGCGTTACTATTCTGTCTAAAGTCTCTTTTGGTGCTTTTTCCAGGGTGGATACCGGTGTTTCGCGGTCTATAGTGTATATCATCACCTTTTCCGGAGCTATCTTCTCAATAACATCCAGCCATGGTGCAACAAAATCCTGAGAAGTGTTGTCCACATCAATACCGTTATATGTTCCCTTCATGAACATGGTTTGTATAATTACTTTTCCCTTAAAACGGATCAAATTCTCTATCACCTTTTCAAGATTATATCGTCCAACAGGGGCATCAACCATATTTATGTAATCTGTATTTACAGTATCCAGTTTCTGTATGTTGTTGTCAACTTTCAGCAACGCATTAAAAACTTCCTGGTTGTCAAGTCTTGTTCCGTTACTCAGTACAGATATCTTTGCTTCCGGAAAATAGCGGTTTCGCAGTTCTATGGTATCATCAATTATAGCTGCAAAATGCGGATGCGCAGTAGGTTCACCGTTGCCGGCAAAGGTAATAACATTTGGAACCATGCCATCTGCCTGCATCTTTTGGAGAGTAAGTTCCAATGCGCACTTCACGTCTGCACGAGTAGGTCTTTTAGACGCCGAACGTCTCTCCGCATTCCTGCCACATTCACAATAAATACAGTCAAACGTACATATCTTGGCATCGGCAGGCATAAGATTTATGCCAAGCGATACCCCCAAACGCCTACTCTGTACCGGTCCAAATACCGGCGATTCAAACAACACTGTTCCCATAACATCTGCGAAGTTAACAAAAATATAGAGACTGTGCATTGAATATATTTACTACTTTTATCTATTTTTGTACAAATAATATTTATAATACATTTAAATATGAGAATAAATACGTTAAAAAAATACGCTCTGTACTGTTTCGCTATAGTTTGTTTGATCTCTTGCAACAAACGCGCAGATTACTACAACACATTATTACAAGTAGAATCACAGATAGAAGAGAACCCGCAAGAGGCGTTAACCACCCTACAGCAGATAGATACAGATAACCTGTCAGGTAGAAGAACGCGTGCCAAATATTCACTGCTCTACTCTATAGCATTAGACAAAAACTATATAGATACAACAGATATAGAAATAATACAACCCGCCATAGCATATTACGGCAAAAAGGGAACCCCTACAGATAAACTTAAAACACTCTACTATCAGGGCAGAATTTACTACAACCGTGGGGACGAAGCTCAGGCTATGGAGTACTACCTGAATGCTTTGGAAAAGGGGGAAAAGAGTAATGATATACTAACCAAAGCACGTATTTATGTTTCACAGGGCACTATATATAACCAACTATATGAATTTGAAAAATGTATAGATGCTAATTTAAGAGCAGCAGAACTATTCAAAACAGCAGGAAATAATGAAAGTT